>WALV01000059.1 GCA_015522645.1 Candidatus Tiamatella sp. | reverse complement strand
GAGATAATCATAAGGAAAGCCAGGGGATCACCCCTCACAATAGCCAAGGTACCATTCGCAATAACAAGCAAGGGACTAAAAGTATACACACCACCAAACCTAGAAACAATACCAGCAATGGGAAGCGAGCGAGATCTAGAGATTCCCTGCAGCTATATTAGGAAGAAACTTGGGAGGATAAGAAGCGGTTCAACAGTATATATAAGCTATCCTGTTGATGCTAGGCCTTACAATATTCTTATGCTTCTTTCAGCTGGTCTATTCCTCTTAAATAAGGTTAAAGTATTGGTTTTCAGCTATAATTATCCTGGCAACGATATCTGGTTCCTATTTATGAGAACGGTCAAGCGAATATTAGGTAGCGACATTAATGATAGTGTCGTGAAACAGTTAAGGGAGAACATCATTATAAAAGCCTTTAATCCCTCATCCTTTAGTATAGAAGAATTATTCTCGAGAAGTTTAGAGCAAATATCCGCTATAAAGCCTGATATAATTATCATGCTGGGGATCGACTATATCCTCGAATGTGGAGATAACGATAAATCAAGGGATTTCATCAGGAATATCTCTCTCTTCAATAAGAAGATGGGGATAACAACAATTATGCTAGGATCACATGATTGCGAACATCAATACTTGATTGCATCTTCATTGTCAAATATTATTGTAAGAATCACGACTGTTAAGGATGAAAACAGCTTAGACTTCAAGTGGATGCTGTACGTGTGGCCGGGAGGAGATAATCCTTTCATAATGAATGCAGACCAGTTAGAGAGATGTATCCGTGAAATCCATACCAATGTTGGGAGAGGTGCTTATATCACCAATGAATATTGAGGAGTTGAAAAGATACCTACACGATTATGTGTATAGTAAGTCTCCCGGGATTTACTTAATAATAGATAGAATCTCGAAGACCAGGCTTGGAGTCAGTTTAATCGATGCTTTATTCTGCATGCCAGATAAACTATACGAGTTGATTTCAAGCATATACAATGATCCCATAACCACTAATTTTATATTCAAAAACCTCTTTTTGAAACCGATAATCCTCAAGCTCGAAGTAAATATTCCTGTTGAAGATCTCTACCAGGCTGCTAAGGAGGGTAGGGAGAAACTATTGGATCTCCTGGAAAGAGGGGGAATAAAGTTAAGCGAGCAGGCTGTCGGTTGCGAGGAACGAGCAGCTAGTTATTCTTGAGTTTAGAATCTTTAAATACAGTAACTTTTCTCTATTATTAATTGTGGTAAGATATTGAGGATAACGGACAGTACAGGTAACAGGTATGTAATTAATATTAAGGGATTGGAAGAGATATCCGCGAAATCAGTTAATCCATACTCGACCATTGTAATAGGAGGGCATCCTGGTGCTGGTAAAACGATTTTATCCACGACTATATGCAGGGATAATATGGATTTAGGGCATAAGTGCCTATATATATCACTCCAGGAGGAGAAGAGTAGGTTTTTCAGGGTACTGGAAGGGATTGGGCTTGAATTAGAGCAATACGAGAAAATGGGTTTATTCAGGTTTGTAAAGCTCCCTATCACCTTGGATATTGAGGGTTTTATGGATGCATTGAATAGCTTGATACTGAATTACTCTCCTAACATAATCGTTATTGACTCAATAACACCTGCTATAGAGAGCGTAAACGGTGATGCGGCGAAGAGGGCTATAATACAGAACTTCCTTTATAACATATCCCAGCTCATTCACGGCCTAGTTATCCTCCTGGCAGAGCTACCTATCGGTGAGGAGGAGCTTCATTTAGGGAATATAGAATTCATTGCAGATGTTCTGTTACTGCTAAAGTATAAGCTGGAGAGGGGGCTGATGATTAGGGAGCTTGAAATAAAAAAGGCTAGAGGAGCGCCTATTAGGATGGCGCAAATACCGTTCACGATAACGGAAAGAGGCTTTAGGACGTTCTATATCACGCCTCCACAGGATATAAAGGCTAGTGCAAAGAAAACATATAATTTCAGCATTCCATTTCTAAAGGAATACTTTGGATTCATCACAGGCCCCGAGAACATTCTGATTACATGTAACCCTGATTCAAGGAGCGCTTTCTCCATACTCGTTATTCTTGACCTTCTAGTAACGAATGATTTGAAAGGATTAATTGTAACTTACAGGTATAGTCCTGATGAAGGGCGGGATCTAATTAAAGCGGTTCTCGAATACATTGGCCTAAATCCCACTGAGGCCGAGGAACTAATCGATAAGCATATGCGTATTGTTTCAGTAAACCCCTCGGATAGGAGTATGGATGAACTCTTCGCGCATGAAACTATGCTTATAGAGAAGACGCGGCCTGATCTAGTTATGTTCCATGGAGTTGAAATATTCAACTCCATTATTGACCAGCAAACATATTTCAGGTGGCTACTAAACCAAGTCTTTTCGTTAAAAGAGAAAGGGTTAATCGTCGCGAGATATATGAATTTCACCGATGAAGCGTTCTACAGGAAGAATGCTTCCTTCGCTGACCTGATAGTGAGGGGGCTCTTTACAAGGGAATGCGGCGCTGAGAGATTCGAGTCGCCAGATAGATGCTTCTACCTGTTCATGAGAGGTAAGAAACCTGTTCATATTCCCGAGCCAGTAGCGTTATCACAGGAGAATATTAGGGATCTACGGGAGGCCATGGTAAAGTCACTCTACCAGCATGCATGAACCGTGGGTTAGGATTTCTTACCCGATGCCTGCTTTATTAGGCTTTTGTCGAATCCTTCTCGGGCACCTCCTTATAACTTTTAGAGGATATATTAGACAATTAGAGGTGACATAGTATGAGTATTGTAATAAGAAAAGAGGCAGGGAAAGTGAATGTGAGGCATATGAGGAGGAAGTTCGTGGCGGATAAGGATGCAATAGAGGAATACACCGCTACTGTATACGGTGAAGCCGCATAATTAATTGTTTCATTTCACAACAGTTTACCGTAAACTTCTCCCTGAATAATCATAGTATATAATGGCGCGGTTAACGGGTCGACATTCAGTATTACCTTTGTTATCCTTGGACTGGCAAGCTTATACCAGATGTCCTTATAATAACCCTCGTCCACGCTCGTACCATAGAACACTGTGTAAGGCATCCTCTTAACACCGTGCCGGAGGCTCCAGTGGCTAACTACGTGTATAAGGGGGTTCAAGAGGTAGTGGTGTATCGCTGCCGGTAGCTGCGGGGGAGAATACACCACAGTAACTTCTTTACTATCAGCTATACCCTTTAATGCGTCCAGCTCACTAGAATAAGCCTCCAATAAGCCTTCAACAGTATTCTTGAATCCCTCCTCGACATCACTGGCAAGCCTCTCCATCCTCAAATCCTTTTTCACACCGCTATTCACCCCCCATTTCAACGCGGCTAGAGACATTGTATAGTAGGATGAGTCGCTTTCGAATACGGTGAGATCGTCCGAGTCGAAGTATTCCTCTAGGGCTGGGGAGAGGGGCGGTGTCATTATTCTTGTCGGGTAATTCATTAGTGTAGAGTTTTGGTATGCAGCTACAATGCTAGGGTCTTTGTCCGAGTTACTCCATATTATGACCTGGTCGTAGTCCGTGTATGGTAAGAGGTTGCTCATCCCCGTCACACAGTCCTCTAGTTCTATGCTAGTTACCCCCCCTATTCTGAGTGTCCAGTAGTAAATGTATGCCGGCCCCAGCCCTGAGTTGCAGTGGAGTATGAGCGTTCTCCCCTTAACCCGTGGGGGATCCAGTTTGCTTATAACCCGCTCTGATGATTCAATCCTGCTTTGCAATGAATAATGCCTAGTCATTTGTGGTTCATCGCTCCAATATTTTTAGACTACAGCGTGCTTCAACGCGTTGCAGCAACTGCATTCCTCAGGGTCGGGGTCACCTGCTAGTCTCGGCACTAGTCTCGTGATAATGTTCCTCGCTTTCTCAACGTTACTCTTCATAATCCTCTCCACCTCGCCCGCTGTCACAGGATGCTCCGCCCATACATCATAGTCTGTAACCATGGCTAGCGTCGAGTAGCACATTTCCAGCTCGCAGGCGAGATTCACCTCTGGTACGAGGGTCATCCCTATAATGTCGGCTTTGAAAACCTCCTTCCAAACCCTGCTCTCAGCTCTCGTCGAGAACCTAGGGCCTTCTATGCATATATAGGTCCCGCCGTAGTGGGTACTGTAGCCTAGATTCCTTGCAGTATCGTAAACCTTCCCGGACAAGTCCCCGCAGAACGGGTCAGCCATACTCACGTGAACCGTTACAGGCCCATCGAAGAATGTATAACGCCTGTTCTTGGTCATGTCGATAAACTGGTCAGGCACCACTAGGTCTCCAGGCTTATAGTCCTCCCTTAGACTACCCACAGCGGAGACGCTTAGAACCCATTTCACACCGAGGGTCTTCAAAGCCCACAAGTTTGCCCTGTAATTAATCATGTGCGGGGGGATCCTATGGCCTCTCCCGTGTCTAGGTAGGAAAGCAACCCTAACACCGCCCAATTTCCCGACTGCGATGAAGTCGCTCGGTTCACCGTAGGGAGTGTGTAACCTGACCTCCACCGGATCCTCCAAGGCTCCCGGGTCATATATGCCTGACCCGCCGATTATACCTACATGAGCCTCTACACCCTCAGGCCTCTTAATATCAAGGGTCAAACCGTTATCCCTCCAAGTTCAGGATACCTCTTTCTTCAAGTATCCAGTTTCAACGAGACTGCTTATAGCTTCATCCCAGTAGAACCCGAACTCCCCTGGATCCACGCCATACCACTCCCTGAAAACCTCGGTTAGAGCCTCAAGAGTGAAACCATTATTCAATCTATCATCCTCACGGAGTATCCTCTTTATGAAGTCCTTAAGGTCCTCCAGCCTAGTCCAAGGATACTGGAACCAGGTCCACTCCTTAACCTCGAGGTAGTAGTAGTCGGGCTCGAATTTCGCTACACTGCTTATCCACTGGAGAGCAGCGGTTCTCACATCCCCCGGATTCCAATTCTCCTCAACATAATCCCTTGCAAGCTTCAATGTCTCACCAGTATCAACTATATCATCCACAACGAGGACATTCTCACCGTTCAAATCCACCTTAAACGGATACTTCAGGACAGCCCTCTCCTCAGCCCTCGCAGCCTCAGTCCAATGCTGGCTCTGCACGCTAAGCATATTATTAACATCAAGGAAATCGGCTAGAAGCCTCGCCGGCACATAGCCCCCTCGGGCAACCGCGACTATTACATCAGGCCTCCAACCATCACGAGTCACTATACGAGACAAACCAAAGCTCCACTCAACTATCTCATCCCAAGACACAAGTTTAACAGGAACCTTAACCAAAACCACTCACCCGTCAACGCATCTAACACTTTTAAGATACGGTGAAACCATGAAACATTTAGACAATGCCTAGTATTAAAAGAATGATATTCGCATATACCAAACAATCAAGCGAACACGACGATAGGCGGCCTTATGAATCATTGAAAACTCATGCTATGCTAAGCTCGATGAAACCCATTTATCAATTTCACATAATAATCCACAACTACCCCATCCCCCTCCTATTCAACCAGCCAACGAAACCTACCACATAAAATAAAACACTAGCCAGTAGCACAGCGATAGATGATAAACCAATAACCACGCCCATCCTAGTAGTACCTAGAAGATAGGAAATAATGAAAAGAACGAGGCTACTGAAAAGGTAGGCATCCGCTATCCTCCTAACCCGGTCGAAACGTACTGAGGGAACCAAGTGGAGAATAATCCCTACGCCTAGCAGTAGCAAGCCAATTACACCAATAATTACCCCAGCAACAGATTCCCTGAATAAAAGAGTAAGAGGGAATAAAATAAAGCCTGAAACTAGGTAAATATCAGCTATTTTCTTTGCCCTCATAAAACCACCTGGCGGTAAGGCCCGGGATTATAAACACTGGAGCACAATAATATATGTATGCGTGTATAGGTGGTGGCCAAGGAGAAAGTGGCTATAGAAGTCGAGGTACCTGAGGAGATAGCGGTGATCCTCAAGGCAAACCCATGGTCGAACGGCTAATCGGAGAGCTCGGCCTCAGGGAGCTGGAGAAGAGGCTTCTAGACCTCGCGGTACTCGTCTCCCTGTACCTGGGACCCGGATTAAGTAAGAGGAGATACTAGAGCTGGATAAGAAAATTATGAAGGGCTAACAAAGTGTTACAAGGTCGGGAGTGACAGTTGATGGGAGCATCGTGTCCTGATCCTCTTAGGGGGACGTGTATAGACTGTATTCACCTGGGCATTCAATGGTTAGGCTTCCACATCCCATATGTGTGGTAGTTTAAGTTGGTTATTACTGTGATGGTTTTGGTATTTCTTTAGGTAATCATTTTTTCCCGGTTTGACACTTATTTTCAATGGTGTAGTAGTGTATATGGATGGTTATTCTGTTCTGGTTACTGGAGCTAGTGGTATGTTGGGTTTGCATGTTGTTGAGCGTTTCTTATCCGTGGGCTGGGAAGTTGTTTCCCTTGTTAATCCTGGCTCGCTTTCGAGGAGGCCATGGGCTAGGGAGGTTTTGGAGAAAACGAGGGTTGTGGAGGCTTCTGTTGTTAACCGGGAGCGGTTGAGGGATGTTTTGGGTGGATTGGATTTTGATGTTGTTATTCATACTGCAGCTGTACTCGGTCGTGGTAGGCGTGAGATGAGTGTCAACTATAGGGGTACTGTTAATCTCTTGGATTCTCTTAGAGATGTAGGTGTATTTGTCTTCGTTAGTGCTATACTAGCACTCGGTGACTCATTGAGGGTAGATGCCTCGGAGGATGCCGAGTGCAAGCCTAGGACGTGGTATGAGATGAGTAAGTGCGAGGCTGAGAAGACTGTTATGGCGAGGTCTCGTATGCGTGGTTGGCGTTGGATTATTGCCCGTCCTGTATGGATGTATGATAGGTATACTCGTAATCCCGATATTCCACGGCTTCTTAGACTAGCGAAGCATGGGGTTGGATTGGTTCTGGGTAGGAGGGATCTTCCTCTAGGCCTTGTTTCAGCTATGGATGTTGCTGATGCTATCATATTCCTGTATGAGTCTGGCGGCGAGGGTGTGTATAACGTTAGGGGTCCTAAGACGTATAGTGCAGAGGAGTTTGCGAGAGCATTATTACTGGCTGCTAGAGGGTCGGATAGAGGTAGGTTGGTTACTGTTCCCAGATGGATCCTCTCACTAGGTTCGAGGTTCCTTGGGGCTTTACGTTACGTTGAGCTGGCCCCTAGAGATGTCCCTATCGATAAGCTCTCTAGGCCGGGTTGGATGCCTAGGGTTGATTTGTGGGAGGGTTTACCTGTTGTTGCAGGTTGAATGAGGGATAATGGAATGCTTTGACCAATCTGTGTGGTGAGGTGGAGTGGTTTGAGGCAGGCTTGGAAGTTCATTTACTGGCCTATTCTATGGATTATTACACTTGTCCCACCATACTATTACGCTACGGGATGGTGGAGGGTTCTAAGCGGATACTCCCTTTGGATCTTCAAGGTGTTGGGTGCCTTGTTCTTCGTTTACTCCGTACTACTCTCGAGTATTGGGGGTAGAACGTTGAGGCTTTATGCTCATTCCCAACGTGATTCCTTCTGGCCTGATAAACTAGTGGAGATAGGCATCTATTCCTGTATGAGGCACCCGCAGCACCTTGGGCTTATTTTCATGCCTGTATCCCTTGCATTGCTCGCTAGTTCACCTATAGCATTACTGGGTTCGGGCTGGGCGGTTGTAGGTGCACTGCTCTTCGTCTTATTCGTCGAGGAGCCTGAGTGCCTCTCTAAGTATGGTGTAGATTACGCCGAGTACATGAGGGTGACTCCAGCTTTTAATCTAAACCCGAAATGCCTTTACCTAGGGCTTAGAGTAATCAGGAGGAGGGACTAGGGTCTTGCCACTATAGGGATACCCTCTCCTCTACGGTCTGTTGCTAAGCGTATCTCTCCGTTGTAGACTTCCACTATAGAACCTACTCCTGTTCTGCCGGTAATTACTTCATAGCCTTGTAAACCCTCTAGTTTAGAGACTAGTTCCTCGTCGACTATGATCTTATTAGTCCATGGCACCCAGGCTAGCCTTGGAGCCTGTAGTGCTTCTACAACGTCTTCTCCTCCCTCTATAATCCTCTTAGCTATCTGTGCGTGGAATTGTGGCCTGTAGTGTCCAGCGCTTAATCCATAGCCGATTATCCTGTCTCTTCCCTCAATCAGTACCGTGGATAGTGTGTGGAGAGGGAGTTTCCTGGGTCCTACGGTGTTGGGTACTCCTGGTTTTAGTGTGAAGCATGCTGCCCTCGAGTTCAGCGGTATTTGGTAGTGGGGTTCTGTGACGAGTGACCCGAAGTGGTGGAATAGGCTTTGTATTCCAAGTACTATTCTCCCTTCATTGTCGGCGGTAATGAAGAACGTGGTATCCTTTCCCTTGGTTTTCCTCTGGCAAGCGGCCTCCTGTATTGCTTTGGTTATGAAGGAGTCTTGTAGGAGTTCCATTGGTTTGTGCTGCATGTAATCTGGCTCGCCGATGTAGTTGTCCCTTATATAGTATGCTATTCTGTAGGCTTGGAGTAGTTTGTTTATGGTTGACTGATCTATTCTTGGAGGAGTGCTCTCCAGTAGTTTTAGTATGAGGAGAGTCGTGAGTCCCTGGGTGTTGGGGGGCATTTCCCATATAGTCCAGTCCCCATATCTTAGGGATACTGGTTCAGTTATGTAAGCCCTGTATGATGCTAGGTCGTCGGGGCTGAAGACTCCTCCGCACTCGTTTACCGCTTCAACTATCTTCCCTGCAGGGTCTCCCTCGTAGAACACTCTATGGTCTTCCTCTATCATTGAAAGTAGCTTTGCTAGTCCATTGAATTTCACTGTCATCCCAGGTGTGGTTATATCGTGGTATGTTCTCCAGGTTCCATTGCATCTCCCCAGTTTCTCAGTTAGCTTGGTTATACTGTTAACGAGTGTCGCTGGTGCAGGGAATCCTTCTAAGGCCATATGTGTCGACGGTGCTATCAACTCATTCCACTCAAGCGTTCCAAACTCCCTCCACAATAGCCAAGTTGAATCCACTAGTCCTGGAGTAGTTACGCTTAACCCTCCCGTCTCGGGCATCTTGCCATAGACTTTATCCACGAGTACTTCTCTCTTCAATCCAGCTGGCGAGGGCCCCGACCCATTTATCACCCTAACAGATCTGCCTGGCTCTATCACCATAGCGTAGAAGTCGCCGCCTATACCTCCTAGATGGGGAAGTGTTACTGTTATAGCATAGCTTACAGCAACAGCAGCGTCAACAGCGTTTCCTCCCTTGCCCAGTAAGTCTGCTCCTATCTTAGAAGCTAGAGGGGATTCACTCGCTGCTCCTCCGTTTTTGGTTTTGATGGTTACTGCCGGCATTCCTTGTCAGCTCCTGTCCATATATTAGTCATCCTCCGTATATAACAAAAAGGGAATTAAATGGACATACTGATATGCGGTGTATCGTGGTTTGCCTGGACTTAGTGGCAGCTTACTGCTCGGATTGGATGACCTCGAGAGACTAGTGTATCTGCGAGGTTTACTGCCATTCCCACTGTCTTATAAGACTATTCTCGGTGTTAAAAAGCCAGAGGAACATGTCGTTCTCGAGGGTCTAGCGTCTAGAAATACCGGCTTTATAATGAAGTCCTCCGACGGGTACGATGTTTATGTTAGTGAAGCCAGACTGATTGCCGAGGCCTTCCCAGATATAGTTAGGATGGAGGCTTTAGAGCTCTCCCAGCGGGCTTTGACTGTGCTGAACGCTACCGCGGAGGCACACGGGTATATAATGAGGAGTGTTACAGCCATGTATAAAGCCTCTTCACTTATGTCTATGAGGAGGAAGGTTGACCGGGGTAGGCCTCCGTTGAAAGTGGATGTCGATGTTTGCTTTCTGCAAGCTGGAGTTGGAAGCCTACTCCAGACAGTCCTACATGTTCCAAGTCTGTATGAGAAGATAAGCGGGGAAGATGTTTTCAAAGCAGTCAAAAAAAGTTTACACAGGGAAATAAGTAGCAGAGAGGTTTCAAGGCTGGTTATAGGAGGCTGGTTATAGGAGGTATGCAGGATCTTGACAGGATAACAAGGATCATACTCAAGATGTGTAAGTGAGAAATAAGTGAGAAACAGCGGCGAGTCATCAAGACCCGGACTTTACTAACCTAGAGGGGCCTAGGTTCTACACCCTTGCTCCCAGCAGGGTATCATCTGATCCCGCTCAGTATTACAGGTATAGATCTGGCTATTTTGTTTACTGCTCTGGTATAACTTTCTCCATAGTCTCAGTCAACTTCTCAGCCTGCTCGGGAAGTCCCTGGGATTCAACGTAAATCAGCGTTGTGGCTACAAGGCCGGCTAAAGCCAAGCCAAGTAGACCATAGACTGTAAATATAGGTGTAACTATGTAGAGCGCTGTCGAATATTTTAATACGTAGTCCTCCTCTTTTAGGCTTCTTAAAATACTAAGGCCTAGTACAGGCATCGCCATCGTGTTAAATGCTAGGAAAAGCCCTAGAAGGAAAGTTGCTGGTGCATTTTGGGTCGCGTTGTTTATCAATATAATTATAGCAGCTATAGCCGCCAAGAGCCCCCCTATTATGAAAAGGCTTCCTGATACTTTGACTTTCTTCTCGCTAACCCTGAAGAGCATCACACCGGAGAAAGCTAAAATCAAACCTGATAGGAGGAGACCCGTGTTCGACATTTTTATTACTGCACCGATAGAGACAGTACCTCCAAAAATATTAATGGATGGTATTCCACTGTAAATTCCTGTGAAGATCATGTAAACTGCGAATGCAACTGCCTGTACTCCAATAGCTTTATATACAAGGGATTGATTAGAGGTTTCCATTTAATAGCACCTCATATAAGCTTGATAATTTAATTTCATGTTATTATGTAGATAATAATTCTTTGTATTTTAAAAAGTTTTCAATCGAATTGATTAGCTATTTATTTCGCTTTTAGATCCTTACTACCAGTATTCTCTTCTAAATACTTCATACGCTCCGAGTCAGTGGTATCAATGTAGCTAGGATTATAGCTAGAATACTGATTTGAGTAAGCCGCCATCCACAGGTATAGAAGCACCAGTCACATAAGAAGCTAAACGGCTCACCAGGAAGGCAGCAACATAACCTACCTCCCGTGGATCACCTATACGGCCTAGGGGAATACCTCTACCAATACCTTTAACTACGTCATCAGCACTAACACCCTCCTCCTTAGCCCTAGTCTCCGCTAACTCTACAACCCTCTTAGTCATAATGTAACCCGGCATCACCGCGTTAACCCTGATACCTATGAACCCCAATTCCCTGGCCAACGTTTTCACAAGGCCATGGATGCTTATCCTGAGAACGTTTGATAACGCGATGTCGGGCATAGGCTCTTTCACAGCGACACTAGTGGAGTAAACAATTGAAGGATTCTCCGATGACTTTAGGTAGGTAACAGCCCTCCTCGTTACAGCCAGGGCGCTTTTTATAAGGAGATTCACTCCCTCATCCCAGTCTTCCCAGGCCAGATCAGTGAATTTACCTGGCTTGGGAGAGCCTGTCACGTACACGAGAGAGTCCAGGCCGCCTAACTGCTCCACGCCTTTATCCACGATTCTCTCGGCCTGACTAGGGACTGTTAGATCACCTGTAACACCATAGACCTCCCCTAGCAGGGAGAGATCGCTTATTGCTTTCTCAAGTCTACCCTGGTCTCTGCTGTTTATGACTACTCTAGCCCCCTGCTCTAACAACACTTCAGCTATTCCTCTACCGATACCATCTGTTGACGCTGTGACAATAACCTTGTATCCGTTCAATCCTAGGCTGACCATTTTGTGGGATCACCTATTTTGGATACTGTTCTATATTTATGAGATTAATTCTATTAAAGGGTAGGTTGCAGCAAACATTATGAGGGCTGATATTGCCCCGCCTAGAATGGAAGCGGTTACAGTCTGCTTTTTAGGGATCCCCAGCAAGTGGGCTCCGATGGTCCCTGTCCATATACCGGTGGCTGGCAAGGGGATCGCTATGAATATGGTCAATCCTAGGAACCCATATTTTCTAGAGTACTTCTCAGTCTTGGCCCTGGCTTTGTTTACGTATTTCAGGTAAAAGCTTGCGAGGGGGGATATCACTGGCTTCCGCATCTCCTCCATTTTCTCGGCTAGAATATCTATGTAGGGGAGAAGATATGGGAGTGCTATAGAGAGTGTTACAACGCTAGCCATAGCACTTGTCAAAGCTGTAATAGGGGGCTGGTGGAGGGCTGCAGCTACTACTACAGCATACCTTCCTTCGAACGTTGGGATGAGCCCTAGTATGTAGAGATATATGGCTGTCGGTATTGCTAACAGTTCTATTCACCGTTCCAGGATATCGGGTGTTTTCCAGCATATTTTAAGGATTACTAGGCGAACACTCTAGAATATTTATATAGAATACATAATTATAGCTCCCGCTCGGGTGCCAGGAATGGAAGATGACGGGGAAGTCTATGATCTCAGATACGCGAAACGCGCGATGATGGTGCTAGTAACACTCCCACTACTCGTCATGTACACCGAAGCAGTACTCATACCATCACTACCAACCATACAGAGGCAATTCCACGTCACACCCAGCGAAGTGAGCTGGGTACTCTCGATATACCTTCTCACAGGTACTATAAGCGTGGCACTCTTTGGTAAACTAGGCGACATCCACGGCAAGAGGAAACTATTCCTCATAGCACTCACAATATACACCATAGGAGTAACCTTCACAGGGTTCGCCCCCACATTCCCTATTCTACTCCTTGCAAGAGCACTCCAAGGCCTAGGAATGGCTATATTCCCACTAGGATTCACAATAGTGAGAGAGGAGTTCCCTCCTCGGATGGTGCCTCAAGTACAGGGTATAATCAGCGCTATGTTCGGAGTAGGTATAGCAATAGCACTCCCTCTCGGTAGTTTCATAGCGGAGAACTACGGGTGGGAATGGACATATCACTCCATAATACCGTTTGCAATTATTGTACTCTATGCTTCATATAAAGTGTTGAGGGAGAGCAGGTATCGCTCCCGGGGTAAAATGGATTGGACAGGCCTTACACTGCTATCAATATTCTCTATAGCGGCTTTAATAGCAGTGACAAGGGCCCCAACCATAGGATGGCTGAACCCATGGACAATAGGGCTACTAACACTATCCTCAATATCCATTATAGCATTCATCTTCTATGAGAGGGTTGTAAAGAGTCCTCTACTACCTGTCAAACTATTGTCTGATAGGAATGTCCTGATAACAGACGTTGGTATATTCCTAGCCGGATTCGCTGTCCAGATGATGAACCAAGCGATAATTTACATCCTACAAATGCCACACCCCTATGGATATGGGAAGAACATCCTCCAGTCCGGTCTACTAATGACGCCAAACGCGGTTGTAATGCTCATAGTAGCACCTATAGTTGGTAAATTAATGGTAAAGTATGGTGCCAAGCCATTCGTGTATATCGGAGCGATCCTAGCGATACTAGGCTTGGCCACACTCTCTATTGACCCAGTGAGACTAGGCTTACTGAAACTGATCACGCTGGTCGTCATCGTGGGGACCAGTATTAGCGTGTTGAATGTTAGCCTGATCAACGTCCTCATATTCAGCGTGGACAAACGGTTCCTTGGAGTCACCACGGGATTGAACAGTCTCTTCAGGAATCTCGGGGCATCGTGGGGGCCCGCTGTAGCTGGTACACTCATGACCATGTACTCCATAACAATGAGCTTCCCCACGCTGAGCGGTCTAGTGAGGATACGTATACCGGAGGAAACAGCCTATAGGTACCTGTTCCTCTTCTCAGGAGGGCTCTACGTATTACTCCTACTCATGGTCCCGTTGATAAGGGAGGTGGTGAGGATAAGAGAGGACTAGCATGGGTTTATATATTATAAATCCCCCTCATTGTATAACTCTAGGTAAGAAAGATTTATATACTATTTAACAGGTTTCTCTCTCCCACAAAAGTGGGAAGAGGTGGCGCGTATTTACAGGAGAATCACTAATAGCGGGATACCTCCTTGCCTCCCTCGGACTCGGAGTACTCTTTAAATCAAAAGCAGACACAATCGAAGGATTCCTAGTAGCCAACCGCAACATGGGCACATGGCTCCTCGCCTTCACATTCGGCGCAACCTATTTCTCAAGCGTCGTGATAGTCGTAGGAGGAATGTGGGGATACCTCTGGGGATCCTGGAGCCTAATCATACCAGTTCTAAACGTGACACTAGGAGTACTAGTCACATTCAAACTGATAGGTTCAAAAATAAGTGTCCTAGGAGACAAGCTCAAAGCCCTCACCATACCGGAGCTACTAGCTAGAATACACGGGTCAAGCATCCTCCAGTACTACCTGGGATCCATGGCAGCCATAGGCCTAACTCTCTACGCAGCCACAGTAGTAGCGGGAGCCTCAGTTATGCTGGCAACAGTTCTCAACATAACACTATCCACCTCAGCAGTCATTCTAGTATCAATAATCACTGCATACGTAGTCCTTAGCGGGATGTACGGTATAGTATGGACAGACGCGTTACAGGGAGTTGTAATGGCGGCAGGTATCTCACTACTGGCTGGAGCCGCTGTAATGGCTTCCGGTATACACTCACACGCTGTCGAGTCAACAGTTGTATCATCTAAGTTCCCGGGACTAGGCCTCCTACTGGACATAGCGATAATAACAAGCATAGCTGTATGGGGGCTACCGCAAATGCTGAATAGGTTCTACACAGTCAGAGAGGAAAAAGTAGTCAGCAGAGCAAGCCTAATAGCACTGGGCTTCGCGACCCTAATAACCTTCGGATCCTACGCCTCAGGAGTAATAGCAAGAAGCCTACTGGGAAGCGTTCCGCCCCCGAAAGTCATACCACTACTAGCAGAATCACTACTAGGCCCATGGGGCGCTGGGATAATGGCTGCAGCGGTCATAGCTGCATCTATGAGTACCATGGATAGTATAGGTCTCACTGTAGGGAGCTCAGTGGCATACGACATCATGGGAGAGAAGGATGTAAGATCGGTAAGGCTGATAAGCAGTATTGTAATGTTAGCTGTACTGGGAATAGTTATAGGAATATTCAATGCACCATCGCCCCTCTCCAACACCATGACAGGGATATTCAAGCTGGGATGGAGTATAACTGGGGTAGCCTTCATTCCACCCGTCCTCTCAATGGTCACAAAGAGGGGTACGAGGAAAAGCTTGATCGCCGGTAGTGTAATAGGCACAGCACTAGTAGTCCTCTACGGCCTATCCGGTATAACAGGTTTAACACTACCCTTCCAGCATTTAAGCTTCACGCTCTCCCTAACAGTATCCCTCGCAATATCACTCCTACCAAAAGGTGAGTAGGTTGGAAACACTGGCTAAATCCATAGGGAAAACAACACGTTTCTTCGACCCGATAGAGACAGCTAGTAGAGAAGCAATAACGAAAGTCAAGCTCGAACGGCTGAAGTGGACAGTCAAACACGCATACGAGAACAACCCTTTCTACAGGAGAACAATGAAGCAGCATGGAATAACTCCCAGCAACATAAAAACCCTATCCGACATAACAAAGCTCCCCTTCACAAGGAAGCGGCACCTAAGGGAAAACTATCCCTACGGGATGATCAGTGTGCCACTCGAAGAGATAGTTGAGCTCCACGCGAGCAGTGGAACGACTGGTAAACCAACAGTAGTAGCCTACACCCGAGGAGACCTGGAGAACTGGGGTAGCCTCATGGCTAGAACTATGAACATGCAAGGAGTATCAAGCCGGGACATCGTGTACGTCGCGCTGGGTTACCACTGGTTCACAGGCGGCCTCGGATTCCATTACGGTGGACTACGATTGGGAGCCACGGTAGTCCCAGCTGGAACAGGCTACACTAGGAGGAACATAACGATGATACGTGACCTAGGGGCGACTGTGATAGCTGCAGTGCCGAACTACATGATCCGGCTTGCAGAGGTAGCTGGGGAGATGGGTGTAGACCTCAAGCGTGACATGGAAGTCCATACTGCTTTACTAGGTGCTGAGACGTGGACAGAGGAGATGAGGAGTAGAATAGAGTCGATATGGGGTATAGACGCCTACGACGTCTACGGTATGAGCGAGTTATATGGTCCCGGTGCAGCGGGAGAATGCCATGTGCATGACGGCCTCCATGTATGGGAGGATCATTACCTGGTGGAGATCGTTGACCCCAAGACGGGGGAGCCCTTAGAGCCGGAGGAGAGGGGCGTCCTAGTCGTAACACCCCTCACACACAAGGCAATGCCCCTGCTAAGGTACTGGACCAATGACATAGCATTCCTATACGACTCCACATCCTGCGACTGCGGCCGTTCAATGCAGAGAATAGGCAGGATAACCGGTAGAGCAGATGACATGCTCGTCATTAACGGGGTGAACGTTTTCCCCAGCTCAATAGAGACAGTATTACTCAAAGAAGAAGGAGTAAGCCCCAACTACAGGGTCATAGTATACAGGGAGTCCGGGCTGGATAAGCTAAGGCTCGAAGCGGAGGCAGACGAGAACGTTCCAAAGGAGAAGTACAAGGCACTAGAACGCCTAGTCCAGAATAGACTGAAGGAAGTCTTACTGATGAATCCTAGGGTGGAAGTACTCGAGCCCGGGTCAATAGACAGGGTTGACGGTGGGAAGGTTAAGAGGATAATAGACCTGAGGAAATAGTCTCACATTCTACCTATACCCTTAATCCCGTTCCTCCTCGCGTTACCATAAGCCTTAATCCTAACAATCCACGCGGTCAAGCCCAAGCCTATTGTAGTCAATAAACCAGCGGCAACCTCACCCATAACCCCCAAGTAAGGCTTGATACCTATAGCAGACCATCTTACCAGCTCTGACGCATGACTGTACGGTGTGAACAACGCGAAGAGCCTCATACCCTCGGGTAGCTTCGCCACCGGGATACCTATGCCTCCTATTATGAAGAGGAGGATGTTCAAGACGTCAAGCATAGGTCCCGGAGTACTGGTTAATAGCGATAGGTAACTGAGTAGGAGACCGTATATTGTGGCTTGGAGGACGAGCCATAAGAGGAACACGAGTGTCAACAATGCGTTAGCTCCTAACGCTATGTTACCGCCTACAGTGGCGTAGAGGAACCCGTAGGCTGAGAGGCTGCCTATGAAGCCGGCTATCACCGCGGGTATAATCCTCATTGAGAGGAAAAGCGAGTGGCTAGCTCCGATAGTCTCATGCTGCTCCCATAAACCCATGTTAATATAGAACTGAACCCAGTTACCTATAGTCCAAGTAGGCGTAGATACCAGTGTCCACGCTAGAACACCCCAGAAAACATACTGGGACACACTCCCCCACTCGCTCCGAGGCGCAAAGGCTAGGGCTCCCAGCATGTATATAGCCATGTAGAGAAACTCTATGATACCCCAGTTAATCAACCCATACTTATACCTGACAGCCCTCTTCAGGTGGAGCCAAAGCATAGCCCTAGCCGTCAACAAGTACCTACCTAACCCCACGCCTCCTCAACTCCCTCTCCGCGTAAATCGTGCTGGAAACACCTATCACATTATAGAGAACAGCCAGTAGGACGAGAGCGTATAATATAATGATTACAGTACTCCCCGGGGGGTAGGTGTATGTAGCCGCTAGCTTCGCAGCGTCTACCACGTACTTGGTGGGTATATAGTAGGAAGCCTGCTCGAGAATCCAGGGGAGAATCTTGACTGGGTAGAATACGCCGGATAACAATAGTATAAGAGGGTTTAGGAAGTTTATAATATCGCTCTCCTCGCTGGCTAGTAGACTAGCGATACCTCCTAGGAGGGCTATACCCAGTAAAGGCAGTGTACCTATAAACATGAACCCTAGCACGAGGAGGAGCTGGAACCCTGCGCTCGCCCCCTCCAAAACCACTACCGCCGGGGCTATAGAGGCAAGGTTAAACGTGACCTGGACCAGGCTCGTAACAAGGCTAGAGACTAGGAGGTATGTAACGAACCTCCGAGGCACTAGTAACACGTATGGCAGTGTACCCAGCCACCTATGCCAGGTAGCTACTCCTGCCGCGTTGTCGATCACGGATATACTCGCGGTAGCCACTGCGCTACCAGCGAAAAGGTACAGTATAGGGCTAGCCACACCCATCTTCTCCTTGAACTCCTCCAAGCTACCGAAGGCAGAGCCGAATGATATCATTATGAATACCATGAGGTAGGGCCATAGAAGCGTCATAACCATCATTACCTTATTGTTCTTAAGCCAGTAGAACTGGGCTCTAATCTCCGCGGACATAATGTTCCTAATAGAAGTCAACCCTCTCAGCCTACCTTCCCGGTGTCCCCGCCTGTTAAAGCTATGAACACATCCTCCAGGGTAACCTCTCTAACCCTAGTTTCCAGCACCTTCAAACTTAGCGCTCTAGCCTTAACGTAAACCTCGGCCAAAACCTCGTCCTCTAATCCCCTTGGCACTAGGAGGCTGAGCCTCCACTTACCGGGCTCAACGCGCTCATAGTCCACTCTGACATCATCCCTGCTCAGCCTAGCAACGAGCTCCTGCAGTGAAGGCTCATCGAAAGTTTTCAACAGCACTGTTATAGGGGTACTCCTCGACACGAGGCCCTTAAGCTCCCCAGGCGTGCCTTCTGCAATCACTCTTCCAGACCTGATAATCCCAACCCGGTCACACAGGATCTCCGCCTCGAACATGTTATGAGTAGTTACAAGCACCGTCTTCCCATTCCTAGCCTCCAGCCTAAGGAGCCTCCTGATATGCCTAGCGCTATGCGGGTCCAAGCCTAGAGTCGGCTCATCTAGAATCATGATCTCCGGGTCCCTCAGTAAAACCCTGGCCAAGCCTAGTCTGGCCCTCATTCCCAGGCTCATGTCCTCGAAGAACTTGCTGCCACCGCCTAGCTCCCTCAACCCGACGGTTTCTAGTGAACTGTCAATCCTCTCCTCCAACTCCCTCCCGGACAAACCGTAGAGAAGGCCGAAGTACCTGAGGTTCTCCCTTCCCGTTAGCTTCCAGAAGAACCCTCTCTCCACGCTGAGCATAACACCTATCCTCTTCCTAACCTCGGCGAACTCACTCACAACATTATAGCCGGAAACATAGGCCTCACCGCTATCCGGGACCATCAGGGTGGATATTATCTTGACAGTGGTAGTCTTACCCGCACCGTTAGGCCCTAGTAAACCATAAACCTCCCCTCTCCTCACCTTGAAGCTGAGCCCACGGAGGGCTTTAACCGCGGGAGTCCTCCTCGGGAAGGACCCCTTGTAATACGTCTTCTCCAACGACTCAGCTACAATCGCCGCGTCTGCCTCCGCCACCGTATACACCTTACCCAACACATTATGCCCGGCTATATTTAGAATTTGTATATAATCATCATCCCTTTAAACCCCGCATACGGAAAATACCTTCGGACAGGTGTGGAGCAATAGCCCAAGCACTGAGGCGCAGAGTACGGAAGATGAGGTTTATACTAACACTAGCAGGGCTAGTTATAACCGTAGCCCTCTTCATAGGAATACATTTATTCTACCATGAACTAGAGCACACTGGTTACCAGAGAGGCCTCCTAGAACTAACAGCTATAGGAGGAGTAATCCTCGCATCAGCCCTCTTCGCTGAGGCCTTCCAAGTCACACCAGCTATGTTCGAGATACTACTAGGCTATTTCATAGGGGTTATGGGTGTAACCTCCGGGGAGTTCATTGAGACTCTAGCCCTCATAGGAGGCGTACTACTAATGTTCATGGCCGGCCTAGAAGTCGACATAACGCTCCTAAGATCAGTATTCATTAGAAGCCTAATAATAGGCTCGGTAAGCTTCGCGGCCCCGATGATCGCCACGTTTGGAGTGCTCTACATCCTTGGATACTCTATAACTGAATCGCTACTAGCCTCCGTGGGAGTTTCGACAACCAGTGTAGCCGTAGTCTATATGATCATACGTAAAACAGGTCTAATAACTATTAGGAAAGGCCAGCTCATACTAGCAAGCACGATGGTAGCGGATATAGTGAGCATACTAGCATATACCGCGGTGGTATTCAAGCCCTCGAGCATCCTCCTCATCTACGTGGCCTCCCTAATAATAGTCCCGTGGCTGACTGCGCGTTACATAAGGAAGCTCCCCAGAATAGCGTTCGAGGCCGAGACAAGGCTGATCCTAGCTCTAGTCCTAGTAGTCACACTCTTCAGCGAGATCGCCGGTATCCACGGTATACTCTTCTCCTTCCTCCTAGGAGTAGCATTCTCAACCAGCCCCGATAAGGAGGACATAACCCAGAAGACCTCGACTATCACGTTCGGCTTCCTAGCACCAATATTCTTCACAAGCGCAGGCCTCCTCATAAGCAAGGCGGGAATAAGCGGGGTCCTAGTACCCTCGATAATACTACTAGCTACAAGCTACCCAGTGAAAGTACTAGCGAGCTACGGGGGGATGAGGCTGCTTACACCGCTCCGAGACCTCAAGCTTGCCAATGTATTCGGTGCAAGGCTCACTGTATCCACGATAATAGCTTACAGCGGGCTCAAGACAGGCCTACTCTCCCCTGCTCTCGCGGCTGGAGTAATGTTCACAGCCCTAATAGCAACAATACTATCAAGCGTAGTGACAGGTGGTAAAGTAGAGGAAAGAGTATAACAAGCAGAATACCATTATAAAGCATAGACCAGTAACAATATAGTATCCTGGTGCAATAGTTTTGGGAACCTTCCAGCCATGCAGTTATTTTCACAGCAAGGAACACTTTCTATCCATGATAGATAACACTCAACTCGACCCCCTGCTAACGATAGACGAGGCTGAAGACTTCGTGATAAAGACATTCGAAGAAGGATTCCACTGCGCAATGCTGCCGCCACACCACACCGCTATACTTGCAGACAAGGACTACGGCCGCCATGGGAGACTCTGCACCGTGTACTGTTTCCCGCACCCCTACTACACGGCGGAGGCCTGCGTAAGGGGGTTGAAACTGCTATTGAAAACAACGATACGTGAAGTAGACATCGTCGCCCCACTCCACCTGGTTAAGAGCGGTGAATGGAGCATGGTGGAAGACTACCTCCAAAGCATTATAGACGTAATACACGACGCCGGGGCAGATGGTAAACTCATAGTTGAGGCACCTGTACTCGACGATGGGGAACTTAAGGCCCTCATAGAGAAAGCGGCGAAAGTAGGGTTCGACTGGGTGAAGACAAGTACTGGTATAATAGCGAAGGGAGGGGACCCCTACACGGTACACCGTGTATCCACGGTAGCGAGGGACTACAAGCTGCCCGTGAAAGCGGCTGGTGGGATAAGGACAATATATGACGCAGCGGCAGCTGTAGGAGCCGGTGCCACACGGTTGGGCACAAGTAGCGGTTTCCGGTTGATGAAGCAGTACGACAAGTACTGTGGGATAGGGTAAACATAGTTTTATTAAGGTGAATCCCACAACTAACCCACCCTCCGGCCACTGGAGTGACATGCAATGAACAATGTTAGAGCCAGTGCTCCCGGGAAGATAATATTGTTCGGGGAACACTTCGTAGTCCGCGGCAACCACGCGATAGCAGGGAGCATAGGCCTCCGAGCATACGTCAGCTCCCGGGAGAAGCGGGACTGGCCTCTAATAATTGAGAGCAGGAACCTTGGTATGCAGGCTCGGGTGTACCTAGACAAGGGAAAGCTGAAAGCCAAGACAGGGCATATCGAGGTATTCCGACCGTTCATACAAATACTAGAACGCCTCCGGGAGACAGGGAAAATACAGCCTGCAATCATAACAATAGACTCGGAAATCCCTGTCTCAGCAGGATTGGGTTCAAGCGCCGCTAGCGCAGCAGCGTTCACAGCTTCCTATGGGAGACTGCTGGGGTTCACTATAACGAGGGAATTCCTCCTGGAAATGAGCTATGAGGCGGAGAGGGTGGTCCACGGGAAGCCGAGTGGGATAGATAACACTATCGTCGTGGAGGGAGGGGTCATACTCTACAGTAGGGAGGAAGGGTATCAGAGGATCAGCGTCGACATGAACAATGGAAGACTCATCATAGCAGACACGGGGGTGAGGAGGAGGACTGGTGACGTGGTCCTAGACGTATTAGAGTTATACGATAGGCATGAAAGAGTATTCGACGCGATATACAGGGCTGCAGAGGAAGTAGTGAGGGAGTCAATTCCAGCCCTCGAGAGAGGGGAGCTAGATGTCATAGGCGAACTCATGAACGTGAACCAGGGCCTACTATACTCGATAGGAGTATCCAACGAGAGAATAGAGAAACTATTACATGTAGCCCGCAATGAGGGAGCGCTAGGGGCGAAACTAACAGGAGCAGGCCGCGGGGGGTCAATAATCGCCCTAGCAACGGATGAGAACGCCGGTAGAATAAAGTCCAGGTTACTAGAGAACGCCCCCTGGAGTGGAATAGGGGAGTTCGGAGTAGAAGGAGTGAAGATAGAGGAGGACTAAGGCAACACCCTCAAGACAAGGTCAATATCACTGGGCTCGTTATAGAAACTAGGGGATAGCCTCATAATCTTCCTCTCAAACCCAACCCTGACACCCTCCCCCAGCAATCTCCTCTTAACAACATCTATTTCACCCGCGGGCAAAGGCAGGGGGAAGGAGATAACACCAGCCCTAAAAGACTCCTCCGGCGGGGTAAGAGGAGTATAACCAGCCTTATCCAAAAGCCAGCCATACTCCCCCGATAAACCCAGCACCCTCCCCTCAACCGCATCATAACCGATAGACTCCAAGTAACCCAGCACCCCTATAAGGTAAGCCTGCAGCAAGGGACTAGGCTCGCTGCAATCCAGTGGATCCGGGAACCCGGTGCTAACGAATAACACGCCACTCCTCCCGGGAGTATAGAGCCACTTGTCGAACAGGGAGAAAACCAGGAACTCACCCTCTATCCTGGGATACCTCCTCACGCCAGTCGCGAGGGAAGCATCCACAACACAGGGCGTGCGGCTGCAATCCAGTACAGGCTTATACCTGCCGGACAATGGTTCGACAGCAGTGTAAAACCAGTACAGCTCCCCCCGTCTGTATGGGACGCGTGGAGTATCAGCAGGCTCGAACCCGACCCCGCTTAGAGTCACTCTGGAAACCGCGTGTAGAACATCACTGCACAACCGTACACTCACACCGCCCGAAGCATCCATTCCTGTCAGGTTGAGGAGCTTATCCGTAACATTCTCCTCCAACACCTCCAAGACACGTTCGTCGGGGAACTGAGTGCCGAGATACTCCTCCACGCCGAGGAACCCTTGCCTGACAAGTAAGCCGTCCTGCTCCGCGTGATTCAATAGGACACCACTCGGCTCCTCTCCCACGAACTCCCTGTACAAACCAGCGTCCAATACTGCAGCCTCCCATAACCGGCATCCGTATTCAAGTTAATAAACAAGGGGAACATAAAATAACGTGGTGAACGAGGAGTTGTATAAGAATATACTAGTAGGAATCGACGGCAGCCCAGCCTCGCTCAAAGCACTAGAGAAAGCAGCGGAAATAGCCAAACAGTTCAACGGGAAACTCTACCTCGTAATGGCAGTACCCCCCATACAGGACTTCGTAGCTACGATGACCCCCATAATAGAGGGAGCCATGACAGCCATAGAGGAAAACGCCCGGAAAACGCTCGAGGAAGCAAAGAAATTAGCAGCGGAGAAAGGAGCAGCGGTGGAAGAAGTAGCAGTCGAAACAGGCGGCGCAGGACACGTCGTATTAAACTACGCGGAGAAAGTAAAAGCAGACCTCATAGTGGTAGGGAAACGCGGAAAACGCAGCTGGATCGACAAGCTAGTTGGAAGCGTAGCAAGCGACGTATTCAAACACGCGGAAACAGACGTCTTAGTCGTGGAATACAGGGGAGAAGGGTGAAACCCCGATCGTGGCGGAGATAGTAATAGAGAACATGGAACCACCAGGCGAATGGATACTCCTAGAGCTCCTACACGCCCATCAAACAGTGGGAGACAAACTAGTAATCACAAACACATCCAAGGAACTCGAGGAACAAATCAGGCGGAAAACACGCAATCCGCCGCGAATGCTGGACAAACCAGCACACCAATACTGCAAAGGCAGGAAAACAATAATACTAGACCCAGACGCGCGCCTACCACTAACACCCAGCGAAGCAAGAGAAGCAGACTGCATAATCATAGGAGGAATACTGGGAGACCACCCTAGAAAACATCGCACACGAGAAATCACGCGGAGAACACCATGGGCCGCAGCTAGAAGCCTAGGCCCCTTACAATTAACCATAGACGGGGCAACCTACCTAGCAAACATGATCCTAAAAGGAAAAACCCTCGAGGAAATACCCCTCATAGAAAACCCGGAAATACCTATCGAAACCCCGCTAGGCACCACGGAAATAACCATACCATACGCATACCCAGAACAAAACGGTGAACCACTGCTATCACCAGGACTCAAAAAGTATCTCTCGAGAACGAGTTAACTATAATTTAATAACGGCCCCATATCTTCTGGGATTGTACCTTTTCAATTACCGTTTCCTTTAAATCCTGTGTAACATAGAAACTAGCATGAGAAATCTCCTCCACTTCCGTCATCCAAAATCGCCATAGCAGTTCTCCCTTCACCAACCAAATCCCGAGTCAACCCAATGACCTCTTTCTCCCCAAGCCCAATGCTCAAGAACTGAAAAGGCAAGGATTCTCTAGGAGTCACAACGAATATAATTGGAGGAATCCTCTGATTGGCACTAGCTGAAAAATATAA
>WALV01000058.1 GCA_015522645.1 Candidatus Tiamatella sp. | reverse complement strand
GTAGTATATGATAGACTGATACCTAAAGGGTTACTGGAATACGTCAATCCCAAGGCCGAATTATTCTATGTAGGGAAATCTCCTGGATACCATTCTATGACGCAGGATGAAATAAACCGACTGCTCCTAGAGCTCACTGAAAAATATAATATCATAGTGAGGTTAAAAGGAGGTGATCCTTTAACTTTCGGTAGAGGAGAAGAAGAATGCGAATATCTCGTTACAAGAAAGGTTGACTGCGAAATAGTTCCAGGCATCTCGAGTTATCTGGCTGCTACAGCAAAATACGGCATCCCTCTAGCCGGTAGAAACTATGCTAGCTCCTTTACTGTTGCTACAGGTCATTTAGCAGAGAATACTGGAAGAAAGCTCGATTATTCGAAACTCGCTGAAACTACTGGCACACTAGTTTTACTAATGGCTGCAAGTAATGCCCAGAAGATACTCGAGCAAGTAGTAAAGGTGAAGGGCAGGAATGAATACGGGTTAATAATTCAAGGACTAGGAGAAGCTGGCGAGACTGTTATCTGCGGTAGGCTTGGGGACTTGGTGGAAAGGGGTAGGGATCCGGTTAGAAATCCTGCAGTTATCATTATTGGCAAATCTGTGGAATCAGGTGTTAAACTTGGAAGAATCCGATGTATGTAACATATATTATTTCGGTCCTGAAGAACCATGTTTAAAGAAGAAATACAATGCCGAAATTCACTGGATGCCCTTAATCAGGGTTTTACCTATTAATGAATCAGTTAAGAAAGTTCTTAGTGTAATAGGAGAATGCGACAGCGTGGTTTTCACTAGCCCGAGAGGTGTTAGAGTAATAAAGGAATTATCTCTCGAACAGAGATTGCTAACTAGTTTGAGGAACGCTATTAATAAACGAGTAATCGCTGTAATAGGCGAATCCACTAGTAAAGCCTTGGAAAAAGAATTCGGTATTAAACCCCACTATATACCTGATGAGTGGAATAGCTATGGTTTAGGGAACTTGTTATGCCGGATTCAACCAAAATGCGCCCTTTTACTCAGAGCAAAGCAAAGCTCTAATATACTAGAGAGAAAATTAAGGAAGTGTAATGTTTTACACCGGAAAATCAGTATCTATGATAATATTCCGGTAACAGGGATTATTATACCGAAAATCCCTGTTGGTAGCCCTATTATTTTATCATCTTCAATGATAGCAGATGCTTTCACGAAGAAATACGGGTGTCCTGATGAAAATCCTGTAGTCGTGCTTGGAAGAATTACACAGGATGTAATTAGAAAAATATGTAGCGGTATTACTGTTTACATGCCTAAACAGTCCTTACTGGAAAATGCTGTTGAGTTGGCTGTAAACATTTGCTGGAATAATAGGAGGAATGTAAGTAAGAAACTATAGTGATGAGGGATGATAAGGCTATGGGAGGCTTAATAGCCCATTCCTCCCATTCCTCCCATAGCACCCATACCGCTCATGCCACCCATACCGCCGGCGGGTTTTCCTCCTTTCTCCTCCTTCTTCGGGGGAGCCGCGGCGATTAAGTCGTCTATCTTAAGGATTGCTAGAGCGGCCTCTGCTGCACTTTTGACTGCCTGCTTCTTGACTAGTATCGGCTCGTACACATTGATAGCAGTCGTGTCTTCCACTATCTTCCCATTAAGCACGTCTACACCTGCAAACACTTTGCCTTCCGAGTGATACTGCCTCAGCTTCATTATAGAGTCTAGTGCATCGAGACCAGCACTTTCAGCTAGTATTGTGGGTACCTCTTCTAGTGCTTCTGCGAATGCTTCTATGGCTAGTTGTTGTTTGCCCCCGACTTTCCTTGCAAATTCCCTTAGTTTTAGCGCTAGTTCAACTTCAGGCGCTCCTCCCCCTCCTACAACCTTGGGGTCTCTTAGTACATTCCTGAGTACGTGGAGTGCATCTTCAATGCTTCTCTCTGCCTCGTCCAGAAGCATGTCGTTTGCTCCTCTCACTAGTATGGTTACGCTCTTGGGATTCTTCGCTCCTTCTATGAATATCATCTTATCATTGCCTACTTTCCTCTCTTCTATAAGCTCTGCCTCTCCGAGATCTTCTGGTTTGAGGTCTTTTAGTGTGCTTATTATCCTTGCTCCCGTAGCCTTGGCTATTTTCTCGATGTCGCTTCTCTTGACTCTCCTGACCGCCATTATCCCCTTCTTAGCTAGGTAGTGTTGTGCTAGCTCATCAATGCCTTTCTGTGTTATAACAATATTAGCTCCCATCTCAGCTATTTTCTCCACCATCTTTTCTATAGCTTTGGCTTCCTGCTCTTTGAACGCCTTGATCTGAGTAGGGTCAGTTATGTTAATCTTGGCTGTAATCTCAGGCTTCTCAATTTCAAGCGGCATATCAAGCAGGGCTATCTTAGCGTTCTCCACTCTCTTAGGCATTCCCGGGTGGACTACCTCCTTGTCAAGGACAACTCCTCTAATTAGCTTCGTGTCTGCAAGGCTTTCTCCCTTCTTTTTCTCTATCTTGACGTGGCCTAGGTCTACTCTGAAGGTTCCATCGTCTCTGGGTTCTGCTATTGCTGTGATTGCCTCTACTACAATGTCAAGTATCTTATCCTTCTCGGGTCCGGTGCCTATGTACTTGCTTGCTAGGGCTGTTGCCGCTATCCTCTTAAGTAGATCCTTATCATTTATGTCCACTTTTACGGCGATTTTGTCTAGTTCTTCTATACTAGTGTTTAGAGCGTCAACGAATCCGTCTATTATTATTGAGGGATGTATGTTTTGGTCTAGGAGTGCTTCAGTTTTCTCTAATAGGCTTCCTGCTAGAACGACTGCCGTTGTTGTCCCGTCTCCGACCTCAGCGTCCTGAGCTTTCGCTACTTCGATTAGTAGCTTAGCTGCTGGATGCTGTACTTCCATTTCTTTTACAATGGTTGCTCCGTCGTTCGTTATTGTTACGTCTCCAAAGCTGTCTACTAGCATTTTATCGAGTCCTCTAGGGCCGAGGCTTGATTTAAGGAGCTCAGCCATAACTCTCGCGGCGAGAATATTGTTTCTGAGTGCGTCTCTTCCTACTGTTCTCTGCGTACCTTCTTTAAGTACGAGGACAGGTATTCCTCCTCCTGCTGCCATATTCTGTCACCCCTTCCTACGTGTGCTTCATGTAAAAGCATGTAAAATGGCTTCTATATAAACTTTTCTATCATGACTTTAACCGTTAACAAATGAAAACACAATAAATAAAGTATCCATGAATAATACCGGTGGATGACTATCGTTGATAAAGAAGTGCAGTATATGTGGAAAACGAGACGCTTACATATATAGGCAGTCAAGCGGTGAATATATTTGCAATAAATGCATGGACAGAGTAATCATGAAAAATGTAAAGAAAACCCTAGCTAAAACAAGGAAGCTTTCTTCAAATATGAATATACTTGTTTATGGAACATGGCTTGCTCCTACTGAGAGCCTCATTGCCGTAAGAACGGTTCCCAGAGTCGAATCCAGGTATAAGGCGCATGTAATTATTTCCGTACCTCGAGAAATGTCTAGCTACGTTAGAAATATAGTCAATCCAGAATCGAGTGTAGTAGTGTATAACTACGTCATCAAAAAAAGGTTGCTGGCCGACTGCATACTGGAGGACATTGACAACGCTAGGAAAATAGCGCTAGATAATAGTGTTGACGTTATCATAACACCTTATCCTAGGATGCTTCTCGTAAAAGCTGGTCTCCAAGCCATTATGTCTGGCAGAAGCGATCTAGTTAAAGCGTCAAGACAAGTCCATGATACCGCCCCGCCTGTGGTTAGTGCTCTTTTCAGACTAGAGAAGGAGTTCATACTAGAATACGCGTATGCTAGTGGAATACCTCTTCTACAGCCTAAACATGCTTGCAGTGACATGGGTGCAGGCATTATTCTGTTGAACGTCTTGAAGGACAGTCACGAGGTAGAGTTTAATTCCCTGAGAACGCTAGAGGTTCTCACCGATTTCGTGGAGCCTAGCGATAATTCTAGCCTTATCCCTTTTAGAGAGGAAAAACAATGACTCACCAGGCTCCCTTGGCGAATCTGGGATTCTAATCTTACTAGAAAAATAGAAGAACCCTGCCGCTTGAAGTTTCTTTAAAGACTCAGCATCCAATGTGTCTATGAAGTCTTCTAGTAATTGGTCAATCCTGTTAAACTCCCTAATCTCCTCCTCACTGGGACCATATCCGCATATTACACACTTGAAATCCGGAGTCAGGCTTTTGAACCCGCATTTGGGGCAATACAAATAGAATTCCTGGTGTATGCCGTTCCACTGTTCCCTAAGTATCTCAATTAAATCATTCCTTCCTAGATCGACCAGTCTCTTATAGAGTAAGGGTGCAATCCTACTAGAAAACTCGGGGTTTCTTGTTATAATAAACTCAGCCATATCACCGGTTAACTCGTCAACATTCTCCGCTAGCTTTGCCGTCAACGCTTTCTCGAAGAGATGAATGTTCCTTTTGATCCTATTGAAAACCGGGCCCGGCTTCGGTTTACTGGACATTTGGGATGCTATCCCTTCCACTATCTCCAGCACTAACCTTCTAATAATTTCTCTTGGAATCCCTATAGCATCATAGCCATTCTCAATTATTAATCTGTCTGTGACTTCTTCGACAAGGGGGGTTAGGTCTGGCTTCTTCTTCCTAGACTTTCGAGGCGACTCAACCACCTTTAAGGGGGTACTTGCTAGTTATATCTGGCCCCGTGTCAGTCTTTTTCTCTGGTAATAAGTTGTTATAAGATAACTCAGAACCGTGAGTAATTCTCTTCTCCTACGTGTATAATAGTATCTCAGGCGCCTCTCAAAATCCTGTGGCGTTGGCTTCTTATTGCGGAACCAGTTTCTCTTAAGCTTCCTATATATGAAGTCGAGGAGCCTATTATACTCCCTTTCATCAGGGGATGCTAGGTTATTCTCAAATATCAGTTTATCTATATCCGCCCATAATAGTTCGTCAATCCTTTCGATGTAGACAACCATATCCCTCTCACGCCTTCTTCCCAATTTCATCCACCACACGCAATTAATTAATTGAAGGGCTATCCACCATCTCAATTGATTATGCCTATAGAAGGTTTTATTGGTTTGACCGGAGTATTGATCAGTATTCCTATTTCAATTACAATTAAATCATTATTCTAGAAGTGATCAATGGTAATACCACCTTGAACTTAAATTATTAATAAAGATAAACCGCCTGATGAGGCTAAGTTAATCAATTTCCATAGCCATATTATTCAACCTTAGCAATCATGTGCATGGGTATTAAAGCCCTGTGAAGCACCGGGGAGGATGAAAATCACATGGCTATCACTGTCGTTAAGAAAAACGGTTCCAAGGAAAAATTCTACTATAGAAAGCTATACAAAAGCATTGAAAAAGCTATTCTAGCCGGAGGCTTAACCCGGAATGACGCTCTCAGCCTATATAATGAGATAATGTCCCAGTTAGCCCAAGACGATATTGTCCTATCCAAGAAAATAAGTGAGTTAGTAGAGAAGACTATGATAGAGAAAATTCTTGAGAACCCTAAGTGGGAAGAGCCCGCTAAGAGGTATGCTCTAGCTAGGATATACAATGATGTATACGGTAAAGGTAAATGGAGCGAATTCGACCATGTGGATCTCACATTCACATTCAACGCGATTAAAGTACTCGAAGCCCGTTACTTACTCAAAGACCCTGAAACATCAAGATACCATGAAACACCTCACATGCTCCATAAACGTGTTGCCCGCTTCCTTGCTAAAGTCGAAGAAAGATACGGTAAAACCAAGGATGAAGTAGAACGAGTTGAAAGAGAATTCCTTAGGCTATTGAATACTCATAGGTTCAAGCCTAATACTCCTACTTTGATGAACGCTAACACTAAATTAGGCATACTTTCAGCATGCTTCGTCGTTCCAGTGAGAGATTCAATAACTACTCCTAGAGGAGACGGTATTTATGATGCGCTTAGAGCCCAAGCTATAATATTCCAACAGGGAGGAGGCACAGGCTTCGATTTCTCGGAGCTAAGGCCCAGGGATGATGCAGTCTCATCAACTGCAGGAGTATCAAGCGGTCCGATAAGCTTCATGAGATTATTTGACATTAATACCGATGTAATCAAGCAGGGTGGAAAACGTAGAGGAGCTAATATGGGTGTAATGCATGTATGGCACCCTGATATAGTAGGCTTTATAAAAGCGAAATCAGGTGCACTGAAAGATGTTAACCTCCAAAACTTCAATATAAGCGTGGGGGTATACGACTCGTTTATGAAGGCGCTTGAGAAAGGTGAGAAATGGCCCCTAATAAACCCGCGTAAAACAGATTTACTAGGGTTAAAAGATAGCAGGTATTACGCCATAGTTAAGGCTAGGCACAGCCTAGAGGAAGACTGGGTTAAAGATGTGATAGCAAGGGAGCTGGAGGAGAAAGGTTCTGTGCCATATGAGGATTCTCTTCTTATAACAATGGAAGAAGCGCTCTCTATAGCGGAATCGAGGAATGCCATAGTAGACTGGATTGACCCAAGTAAAATATTCAAGGAGATATATACATCGGCGTGGGAAAGCGGAGACCCAGGTATGCTCTTTATAGATGAAATAAACCGGAGGCACCCAACCTGGTACCTAGGGAAGATAAATGCTACCAACCCTTGTGGAGAAGAGCCTTTGCTGGAGTGGGAGAACTGTAATCTAGGGAGTATAAACCTTGAAAAATACGTATATGAAGATGAAAACGGTGTACCCCACATTGACTGGAAAGGCCTAGCGGAGGATGTGATGATTGCCATAAGATTCCTAGACAACGTCATTGATGCGAACAGACACCCTCTCCCCCAGATAACTGAAGCTAATCTTAAGACGAGAAAGGTTGGCCTAGGTGTTATGGGATGGGCTAGAATGCTGATAAGGCTTAGAATACCCTATGATAGCCCTGATGCCGTGAAACTTGCGTGGATGATCAGTGAATGGATAGCATATTACTCTTACAGGGAAAGTATGCTTCTAGCCAGGGAGAAAGGGGCTTTTCCAGCCTGGAACCCAGACTTATACAGGTTTGTTTGGAGAACCAGAAAACACGGCTCGCCGGAGGATCTGTTGACTTTAGCAGGGTTACCCGTTAAAGGTGAAGGCATAGCAGAACGGTTACTTGAAGAGAGGGGAGAAGTTGATTGGGATAGTCTAGAGGAAGAGATAAAAATGCATGGACTGAGGAATGCTGCACTCCTAAGTATAGCTCCTACGGGAACCATAAGTATCCTATCTGGTGCGAGTAGTAGCATTGAACCCTTATTTGCCTTGGCTTTCATGAGGTTTGTAAGTGTGGGTCAATTCATAGAGGTAGACAGTCTCTTCCTCAAGGATCTAGCTAGATACGAATTGGATGACCCGGAATTGATCCTAGAGATAGCTCAAACAGGTAGCATAGCGGGGAACAAGTATCTCCCTAGAACTCTGAGAAAAGTCTATAAAGTAGCTCACGACATTGACCCGGAATGGCATTTATTACACCAGGCAGCCTGGCAGGCATGGGTTGACGCTGGCGTAAGCAAAACAGTCAACCTCCGCCACGATGAGCCTCCCGAGACAGTGAAGAAAGTGTATATACTAGCATGGAAGCTCGGCGTTAAAGGCATTACCGTGTATAGGGATAAGAGTAAAAGTACACAGGTAATAGAATTCGGGGTTAGAAAAGAAGGTCAAAAGGAGAAGATTAGCGAAGTGAAAGAAGAGGAGGAAATCTCTGGAAAGCCGAAGCCTGCCCTAGTTATTGAGGCTAAGGAAAAACGAGAGGAACCTGTAATAGAGGAAATCGGAGTATCCAGAGAGCACCGTGGTAGTGAGACTAGAGAGACTGCTGGTAAAGCTAAGATTAGGCTTGGAAAAGGTAAGGTCTCAAAGATTATAGAAGTTGTTACTGCAAATGAAGACTATGCCGGCGGATGCCTTACCTGCGATGCTTGAACTTCTTTTTTAATTATGCACATTACTCCCTTTGTATAAGACCTTGTTATTTAGCCGGCAGCAATTCTAGTTTCACCGTTAAACATGTGTTAAACTAATATATCCTATTATGGTTTTAAACATTCATCTTGCATATGTGAGGTGGATAGAGAAGTGTACCCAATAAAATTCGAGTTGTCGGATGATGAGGAAAACGATACACGGGAGACTCTCAGTGAGATGGTTGATCCCGTAGAGATACATGTGTTTGTCTCGAACAACTGTTCTACATGCGAGGAGACTATGAAGCTGGCTGAATTCATAAAAGATAGTGCTCCTGAAGGGAAAATCATTGTTAAAGTATTTGACAAGGCAAAGAATCAAGCGATCTTCGAGAAGGAAGGAGTAAGGAGGGTTCCAACGGTAACATTGCTTGATGGAGCTATAAAATATACGGGCATACCTGCAGGAGAAGAATTCAGAGGTTTTATAGAGACAATCATGCGGATTAGTGAAGGCGAGTCGGGGCTAGAGGATGAGACTGCTGAGAAACTAGCAAATCTTTCAAAAAACATTTATGTGGAAGTAATTGTTACACCGCCTTGCCCGTATTGCCCCTATGCTGCCTTATTATCTAACATGTTCGCGTTTGAGAGTTGGAAGAAAGGCTCGGGAAAGTATGTATCGGATATAGTAGAAGCATATGAGAACCCTGACATGGCGGACCGGTATAATGTTCAAAGCGTGCCTACGATAGCTATTAACGATGTCAAGGTTTTCATAGGTCTTCCAGTTGAGGAGGATTTCATTAATTACGTTGAATACGCGGATCTCGGTGAGATTGAGAAAATGAAGATGAAAGACTACGGGGATGCAACGGGGCTTTAACCCTTTCTTATTATATTTAACTCCTAATTGTATGTAAGTGAAGTATATAACGCCTGTTAACCATTCTTCTTCATAACCGGTGTTATTGATTGTATAATGGTAATGGGAACCCAGGAGCCAGGAATGATGATATAGGAGAACTAGTGTTTCCCTGTGAGTTTCCCTGTGAGATAGCCGCTAAGTATGTTCTCCCGGCTATAAGGGCTGCATTAGCTGTTGTGTTGACAGAGGAATATGGCTTCACTAGCTATAGAGTTGCTAAGATGCTTAATCTAACACCAGCGGCAATAACCAACTATAAGAAGGGGAAGAGGGGGATAAAGCTTATAGATTACATCCTAAACAACCCGGACACGAGGAGGCATATAGAGGACATAGCTCATGCTATCTCGAACCATGAGTATACGCTTGAGTTGTTTCATGAAAAGACTTGTAGTATTTGCAGGATAGTTAGAGGAGTAGAGTAATCCTATTCATCATGTAGGCCTGTTCTCAAAAGGAAGGACAGGCTTGGCTTGATTTTAACTTTAACTACTCCCAGATAATGGCTTGCTAAACTGATTCTTACTCTGTCATAGAGGGGTTCTACCTGGTTATTATCCTGGTAAGCCTCTGGGATGACTCCTGTGAACTTTAACTCTGCTATGCAACTATTTTCGCCTGGATTATACAGTGTGACCATCAATTCATTTCCATTAAACTCTATCTGGTCTATTAAACCACATCCTATCCTTATCGACCCTATAGGCGTTCTATTCTTCCTAGAAGAGTACCCATCTAATTCTACTACAGGAGATACGGTATTATATAGCTTCTTCAAACCAGACAAGAGAGGGTCCTCAGTAATCATCACGGGAGACTTGCTCTGAAGAGGTTCCACACTAACCATCCCATTCCTAAGTAAAACCTTAACCGGTGAGAACGACGCGATTGTAAATATCCTTCCATCGGGCCCCAGCAGGGATGCAACAGGGGAAATAATACTCTTATCCTCCTCCAGTCTTCCCTGGACGAAACTATATGGGTGGAGAAACACGGTCTGGGGCCTGTAAAGGTTCACCTTAAAATTAAGTATACTCGAATTTCTAACATAGAACAATCCAGTGCTTCCAGAACTGTCAATGAATCCCTCCCACTCGTCAGTCTCTATTCTCACATAGCCCTTTCCACCCATCGAGCGGGGTTTATCTTGTTCTAAAGGAGTAATCCTAGTGGGTTTGATTGTTACCTTATTTTCACTGGAGTATCCTGATTTGGATGAACCTGCTGTGAGAGGAGGAATACTAGGTACACCATAGCATGTTCCGTTTTCGCTGCAAATTGAGCCTGGGAAAGGTTTAGATAAAACCTTAAAATCACCTACCGTAGAGTAGAGGGAGCTGTTTACCCAAACAGTTGATTCTCCCTCTTCAGTTATAACCGACTCATGTATGGCGAGCATTACGAGCCACTTCGGATCAGGGACTCTTGGTAGATTGAAATAACATTCTTTTGTCGGAGGAGCCGGTTGATCTGTAATTAACAATTTATCTTCCCTATCGCATTCTCCTTTAATCACATAGCTTCCATGGAACCATTGGAGACAACCAGGGGGGTCTGTTTTATAACCCATCTTGCTTGAGAGAAGCGGCATACTAGCTATCCTCGAGGCCTCTTCCCATTTAATGAAACCTTCCTTACCCCTAATACAATCCACGGTAAGTCACTCCCATTAGGTGGGTCAGTTCGCGGTAATGTCTTCATCTATCCCAGGGGGGCAAGTGTCCTCATCCCCACCTCCATGTTTATATTCTCCTCTCAAATTATGATGTTGAGAAGATATCCTATATAACCTGCTGATAAAGCCAGTACTACGCTATACACTGCAAAAAGGAGTATATAGGACCACTTCCTTGTTTCCGTATACATAGCTGCTAATGTCGCAATGCATGGGAAATAGAGTGTTACAATGAGGAGGAAGCCAAACGCCTGAGCGTGAGTTATACTGAGGGAAGCGACGGCTTTTATAGGGTCTCCTATTCCTGTTGCTTGAACTATTGTCGATAAGACTACTTCCTTAGCCACCAAGCCAACAACTAATGATAGTGTCAGTATATTAGCATCGACCCCTCTTATTTGCATCGGATGCAGGATGAAACTGAGTTTCTCTCCTATTAACTCTCCGAAAGAGCCTCTTATTGATCCCGTATACCCTTGAGGACCGTAATTAACGAGACCCCATGTTATTATACTCATTATAAAGATGACTGTACCTGCTTTTTTAATGAAATGAAGAGTATTATCTCTAGTGATCCAATAAACTACCTTCCATGAAGGTTTGTGGAGATAAGGCAATTCGAGAACTAGGGGGGTGCGTCTCTCTACTCCCAGCTTTTCCCTGAAAAAAATGCTTGCAACAACGCTCGTTAGTAATGCCGCAATTACTCCTGCAGTATAAAGCCCTAAGACAGCTAAAGTTTTTGTTATAGGATCATGGAAGAAAGCGTCTGCGAAGGCTAACATAACGACTAGTCTAGCTTGGCATGGTATGAAGGGAACTGCCCACAGTGATTTTACTCTCTCCTCTATACTAGAGGCCCTAGTTGCGTATACGCCTGGCACATTGCATCCTAGGGATATGAATAATGGGAAAACACTACGCCCTGTTAACCCGAATGGCTCTAAGAATGGGTGTAGGCTGGAGGCTATGCGTGATATCACGCCAGTGTCCTCTAGGATTCCCAGGAAAAAGTAAACCATGAGAATTAATGGGACGAAACTGAGGACGGCTCCTACTCCTCCTATTATCCCGTTTCCCAGTAAATCCCCGGGTTGGCCGCCTATGTAATTATACACGCTTGTAGCTAGGTAATCGAAGAATTCGCCTAATATGGAGGTTAGACTATACTCCTCGACTAAAGCAGCTGCACTATGATACCCTACATAATCCAATATTACGTTTAATGGAAACCCGGTGTTTACAGAGAAGACTGCGAGGAAAACGGTGAATATTAAGAGTAGACTATTAATCGGCCCGAACACGGGGTGTGTTAGGAGCCTGTCGATTTTATCCATTATTACGGATTCTCTTGTTCTAACAATGTGCTTGCTTGCTAGTTGATCGACGAACTGGTATCTTTTCTCAAATATGATCTGGTTAAGCCCGGATGAAAAAGCCTTAGAAGCCTCTGTTTTTAGCTCCTGCACTCTACTCTTTAATTCATCTGCAGTGACCCTGTCCAGTACCACCGGGTCATTCATTAGTAGGGAGATCGCAGTGTACCTTTGGGATAGGCTGTATTTTTCCGAAAACGCCATTAGATTCGGGTCTTCTTCCAGTGTACCTATATAAGCGTCAAGTGGGCCATAGCTTATCCTTAAATGTGCGGACAATTTTTTCTCAGGCGGTTTAACTGATATTGCTTCCTTTAATTCGTCTAAGCCTATTCCTTCCAATGCTGAGGTCTCAATGATTTTTACGCCTAATTCTCTTTTAAGCCCTTCAATATCAATGTGGATGCCTAAGCCGTGCATTACAGCTTTTTTGGTGAGAATACCTATGACTCTGCTACCGAAAGCTTCAACAGCTTGGAGCAGGAGGTTTAAGCTTTTCTCCGGGGTGGTAGCATCTATTAGAACAGCTATCCAGTCGGGTTTATTGTCAAGTATAAATGCCTCGGCAATCTTTTCTTCTAATGTAGTAGGGTAAAGGCTATATGTTCCAGGTAAGTCTGCTATACACACAGTCTCCCCTGGAGTTTTAATTCTCCCTATTTCAACATCTACGGTTACTCCAGGCCAGTTAGCTACCAGAACTTTACCTCCTGTAAGAACGTTGAAAAGCGTGGATTTCCCTGTATTAGGGGGGCCTAGTAGGACTACTTTGACCGTGCACCCTTCTAGTATATTTACACGATAGTTGCTCTTGCTCTCCTTGGATCTCTTTGAATTGTCCAAGAAAACTACCACCCTGGTCATTAGGGGTTAGTTTTTAGGTTTATTCTAGGTTTATTCTATGTACTCAACGACAACTCTGGATGCTATACCTCTTCCTAAAGCGATTTCGACACTGTTGACTTTTACTATAATAGGAGTCCAAGGGTAATTTAAGTCATTTTTTAATACCTCTATTTCCGCGCCTTGAACTATTCCCATAGATGCGAGCCTACTATTAGCATTCCATCCACCTAGAATGTATTTTACTCTAACTTTACGGCCAGCTGGAACTCTTTCTAAGACAGGGTCATTCGGGGGTAAATTACTCGAAGACCCTTTTCCTCCCCAGCCTCTTCCACGTCCGTATCCCCCCCAGAATCCACTGTATGTCCCTTTCATTACTATCCACACTCAATCCTGTTAGACAAATAGTGTTCTGGGAGCAATTATAAGTTATCCATATATGTCTTTACTCCTTTTCCAAATCAAACGTACACCTAAATGGACCACGGCTAATAGACCCAGTAGCCCCGGTATTACTGAAATTATTATTCTCTCAATCAGCAGGTATTGCCCTACAAACCCTTTTCCTAGCCCAGCGGCTTTCAAAGTAATAGCGGTCAGAGTATCCATGACACCGAGACCGGCCGGTATAGGTACAGGGAGCCCCAATCCCAGCATCTCCACCAATAGAACCGCGGGAGCACCCAATAACACGTTGTTTAGCCCCAATGCTTTCAATAGTATTGCTATGTGAAACATGTTAAGCACCCACATCACTATAGTTACTATAGCAGATGTAATTCTAGGAACTTTATCCGGTTCCCTTCCAAAATTAACTTCGCCTCCCGTAAGCGTCAGATACTTACCTACCTTGGGAAGCCTGTTCGCCCACTTCTCTACACCATTGCTGAATCGTGACAGGCTCCCCCTAATGCTGAGGATGAAAGGGGTCAATATCATAAATCCGGCACTTAAGTAAAGGGGGTTTAATCCTACTATAATGCCTATAACCCACCCGGTAAACAAGCCTAGTATTGATAATCCATCCAGTGTCCTCTCGTAGGCTACGCTTGCTATGACTCCGGGTCCGGGTTTGTCTTTTAAGACGAGCGTGACTCTATATCCTTCGGATCCTATTCTTCCCAGGGGAGTGAAAGTGAAAACGGCATAACTGGATAAATAGGCGAGGCTTACCCTTGTAAAACTCTCTTTTACCCCGTAGCTTCTCAGCAGAATATACCATCTTGCAAAGCTAAGATGTAGCCCAGCGAGATATAGAGTGAGGGCTAGTATGAAACTCTCTAAACTTATTCCTTCCGGTGTTGGTATATGATGTATCCCCGTTACATTCATTTGATCAATTGCACCTGTACTGAATCCATGTCAACCTTAATGCTGGGTTTTATGGGGTTACCGCTCTTATATATAATACATTATTCCCGGAATTATCATCGGTGGGATGAATTGTCTGGGTGCCCTAGGCTTGACATGGCTAGAATTCTAAAAGCTCTTAGAAGAACACTGTTAGTCTATACGTATGGAATTATTAGTTTCCTAGCCCTAGATATCTTTGTTTTCTACCTCTTCAAAATGAACACGGATCTACTGTGGAGGTTGAAAGTAACCGTAGTAGGGGGAATTCTCAGCGTAGTGTGGCTTATCTCATGGTGGCTTGTGATAAAATGGGTTGAAGGACGATGAGTAAAGTTAAGGGGGGTCATGCAAATGCCTTCTCGTCACACCGGGATAATCAGTGTCGGGAGTACATATCATCCCCCTACATGACTGACTTGATAATACTGGTTTTTTAGATTCCCCTTGGAGAATACTTGGAGAGCTCTTCTCTGACTATTTCAGCTATCTTCTTTCCATCGAATCTTCCCCTAACTTTGGCCATCACTTTCCCCATTACTAGGCCAAAGGACCTTTCTCCCCTTTCTTTTACAGCATTCATGTTTTCCTCTATTGTCTCTATAACTATTTTTCTAACATCGTCTTCTGACAAACCTGTTAACCCAAGCTCTTCCACTATCTCTCTAGGATGTCTATCGGGTTTTTCAGCTATTTTCCTAAGTACTTCTTCTACAGCCTCTTTACCCACTTCACCTTTAGCTACCATATCAATTATTTCCTTTAGAGCGCTTTCAGGTATCTGATCCACAGGAACTCCTTCTCCTCTTAGCATTGGTATTATATTGGTGAAAACACTAGCTATCCAAGTGCCAGTAAGCTTACCTCTGTATTTCTCAGCCAGTAGCGTGTAAATGTCGAGATACGGGGATCTAACCAGCTGTAAGGCGAGCTGCCTGTTTATACCGTAGTTATCGGATAACTGTTTTACAAGGACACTAGGATGCGGGGGCTTGAACCTTTCAGCTTCTTTAAGTAAATGAATTGTAATCGGTGTAGGCGGAATATCCGTCTCGGGATACATTCTTGCACTACCTGGTCTAGGCCTCAGAAACCTAGTTGTCCCATCGGGTAGGCATTGCCTAGTTTCTTCAGGTACTCCTTTAAAAGCTTGTTTAATCCTGTCAACCACGGCTTTCAGTGCCTTGGCAGCTTTTTCTTCCTCATCAGCAACCAGGATGAAAGCATCCTGTTCTTTATCAAGTCCCAAGACAGTGTAGACTTTTTCCACTTCCTGCTCTGTTATACCATACGCTGGAAGCTCATCACTATGGAACAGCCCACCAACTCCGCTCCAGAACCTAGCATAATCAGCTAATTCTGTCCCAAACCTTCTACCTGGAGTCAGCTCGAATCCCGGTATTCCCTTCATCCCCCTGAGAGCGATGCCCAGTACTTTACCTCCCTTCTTTAGGGTTCTACTAACTATTTTGCTTTTAGTGCCTGTAAATACTCTTGTGAGGTCATGTATTTCCGTTATGGCGTTACTGTAGACTAAGTGTCTTTCCTCGAGTAAAGCTTTGAGTTTTAGGAGCCTGTACTGGCGGAGTGCTTCCATCTCTACGGCTTTGGGTATTAGTTCAAGTGTCTGTACTCCCTTGATTTCTGTTATTGCTCCCCCGTTTATGCTGACATTTATGTCTTGCCTTATTGTACCTATGCCTCTTCTGACTTTTCCAGTTAACCTGAAGAGGAGGCCTAGATGGTATGCTACATTTCTAGCTTCCTCTGGGGACTGGATATCTGGTGCCGTAGCTACTTCTATTAGGGGTATACCCAACCTGTCTAGTTTGTAGTTAGTTACTAGATCTTTCTCCCCCAGTTTTCTAGAAGCGTCTTCCTCTAATACCACTGTCTGTATGCCAATATTTTTTCCTTCCACCTCAATGCTTCCCCCGAGAGCCACTAGTGCTGTTCTCTGAAATCCGCTTGTGTTGCTTCCGTCTATGACTATCTTCCTCATAGTGTATACTTCGTTAACAGGTTTCGACCCTAAAGATAGTGCGAATCCTAGTGTTACTAGAAGTGCTTCCCTGTTTAGTGGGTGGGGAGGCTCCTCATCAGCTTCTACTAGGCAAGAGTGGTTGATAGGTGCATCGTATATGTATTTCCTTCCTTTTTTCCACTCGAACAATGCTGCTGGGTCTATTTCACCCAGCTCACTTCTAGTCGGCCTCAATTTTCTTATAAACCGGTCTTCAGCTTCATCCTCAAGTGCAAGTTCAGCTGGACAACCGCAGAACAATTTATGGGTCGTAGCAAGCTGCTGATGTAGTTCTAGGCCTACTTTGAGGCCTAGCTCCCTATAATCTAGTTTTTCAGCCATGATACCACCTCGGGTAGCTTCTGATGATAGTCCTATCACTCAATTCTCCTACCATGTTCTGAGGGAATAACTCCCTGATTTCGGTGAACCCCAACTCCTGGCCTACTAGCCAGGATAATTTCACATAAGCAGTCTCAGGCAACATATCTCCTGCTGGAATAACTCCCGCTTTAAGCATCCTTCTACCTGTCGAATACACATTCAAGTTCACTCTACCGAATATGCACTGGCTTGCAGCTATAACAGGTATACCATTGTCCACCGCTCGTTCTATGCTTTTTACCGCATCGTTGGATACATGGCCGAAACCTGTCCCTTCAATCACTATTCCACGGTATCCCTTATCCACTAGCATGTCAATTATCTCTCCCCTCATTCCAGGGTAATGCTTCACTAGTCCAACTTTATCTGAGAACTCGGCTTTGAGCTCCATCGATCCATGAAAAGGTTTTCTGAATAACGGTTCTCCTATCTCTTCAATAGCCATTCTATCAGGGTATATTTTTAGGAGGGGTAGAGTGTTTATCGATTGAAAAGCATCCCTTCTACTGGTATGCATTTTCCTAACCCTAACACCTCTATGTGCAAGGGCATACTCGTCCCCGGTCACTCCATGCATTACAACCATGCTTTCTCTTATGTCACTCGTAGAAGCTACTAGTACTGATGATATAATGTTGAATGCCGAGTCACTGCTAGGCCTATCACTACTCCTCTGGCTGCCTGTGAGAACCAGTGGTCCCTGTAATGTGCCTCTGAAAGCGAACGCTAGCGCAGCCGCTGTATACCCCATGGTATCTGTCCCATGAGCCACAACTATACCGGTGGCTCCCTGATTAAAGAACTCGTATACCTTTTCCGCTATCCTAGTCCAGTGACGCGGGGTCATATCCTCGCTAAAGATATTATATAACTCGAATACCTCGATCTCTGCAAGCCCATGAAGCTCCGGTACCGCTTGTAATAGCTCGTCTGTACTAATATAGGGATAGACCGCGCCTGTTCTATAATCTATTCTACTAGCTATAGTACCTCCAGTTCCTATAATGTAGACCTTAGCTTCTGGAGGTTCTCCCCTATATTCTCCTAGCGGTGCAGGAGTGCCTGCAGGCTTAGACTCCTCGGGCTCACCTAGCTTTTCAATCCTAGTGGAGTCATCGATCCTGATACCTACATTATACCCATTAGATAACTTTATAACAAGTATATCCTGGGAGGAAAGCATATATCTTGGAAGAACCCTTCCCTCAACAGTGAAACCATCCCCTCTAACCACCCTTACCAAACTTCCTATCTCAGCCCCCACACTAGATAGCTTCTCCTTCACTATACCATAATACTCAGATTCTTCCAACCAATTTCCCCTCTAGAGATTAGCAACCGTTTAGGTAGTCTGCTTATTCCCAGTATTTTAACTTCGATTATACAAGATCGGTCCAAATGATAAGTCTACAAATAACATGTAAATAGAACTAAGATGGGGCGGAAGCTATCACACAGTGTTGAGATTAGAATCTTCTCCTTCTCCTACCCTGTTGGGAGGCGGCTTGGACCACTCTTACAGTATACTTAATCCTATTCCTTACCCGAGGCGGCTTATTCTTCTTAGGCTTTGGCTCTATTTTCGGTGTTAACTCTCTAACCCTACCTGCCTTTGTAAGCGAACCGTGACTTGGCACTCTATCTTTACACCTCCTCTAACCAAAAACATGGTTTCAAGGGGTATTTAAGGTTAGAGGCATGGGGAACCTATTATTTTATAGTCTCGACACTATTTATAATACTTACAGTAATAAGTGAGTGGTGATCGGAGAATTGGAGGCATATATACTTGATTCCATACTGGGGAGCTACGCGTTCTCCAGTGATGGGGGGTTAATCGCTTATAGCCACCCCCCAAATGACATTGATGAAGCAGTCCACCAAGCCCTCCAGTTAGAAGGAGGTGAGCTGACTCCTGTACTTGATAGGCTGCTAGATCTCTTGAAGGATAAAGGTTTTAATAAAGTGTTTATGGAAGACGAGTCTATCGTCCCTAAAATCAATAAGAAGGGCTTCTCCGCCGAGTATGTTGAGGGAAACGCTCTTCTAGTAGGAAAACGGGCGGAATTATTCAATCTAGCAGTAGAGACGGGGTTCCTGGATTCTATTGAAGCAGTAGTGGACTTTATGCATAAGGCGACATCCGAGTACACTAGAAGGAAGCTAAGAACTCATGCCCAAAAACGGGATCTCCTAGCAGCGCAAGCCATAAGAGCCACAGACGATATTGACAAGACTATAAACTTGTTCGTCGCACGGCTCAGGGAATGGTACTCTATTCACTTCCCAGAACTAGATGACCTTGTTGAGGATCATGAAAAATATGTTAGAATAGTTTCCCAGCTAGGTTCCAGGGATAACATAACGGTTGACAGCCTGGTCAAACTAGGGTTCAACAAGGGGGATGCTGCAAAAATAGCTGATACCGCTAAAAAGAGCATCGGGGCTGATCTCTCAGACTTCGATATAGATGCAATACAGACCTTGGCAAGGATCACTTACGAACTGTATCAGCTAAGAGATAATCTGGCGGGATATATAGCTTCCGTGATGAAGGAAGTGGCTCCTAACATGACAGCTCTAGTTGGAGCGTTGCTGGGAGCTAGACTAATAAGCATAGCTGGCTCCCTTGACAGACTAGCGAGAATGCCTGCCAGTACAATCCAAGTCCTTGGGGCAGAGAAAGCGTTATTCAGGGCGCTTAGAACAGGGGGTAGACCGCCTAAACATGGAATAATATTCCAGTATCCAGACATTCATAAGAGCCCTAGATGGCAGAGAGGGAAGATTGCTAGAGCGTTGGCCTCAAAGCTGGCTATTGCAGCTAAAATTGATGCATTCACAGGAAGATACGTTGGTGATAGGCTTAACGATGAGCTAAGGAAGCGTATAGAAGAGATAAGAACAGTCTACGCGAAACCGCCTGCAAGAAAGAAGGAGGAAGAGAAACCCAAGCCCTCACGATTCCCGCGGAAGCCTAGGAAGGGCGGCCACGGCAGGGGGCGTAGGAGGATTAAGAAGGGAGGTAGGAGGTGATTAAGATGGTGGAAGCTGTAAGTGTAAAGGAGCACTCTAAGTATAAGGGTGTATACATAATAGAATTAGAAGACAGTAGTGAGAGGCTTGCGACTAAGAACATGGTCCCGGGGAATAGAGTATATGGAGAAAGGCTACACATAATCGACGGTGTAGAGTATAGGGAATGGAATGCTTACCGATCCAAACTCGCAGCAGGCATACTTAAAGGCTTAGAGGAACTCCCTGTAAAAGAAGGAGACAGAATCCTATACCTTGGAGCTGCAAGTGGCACAACTCCAAGCCACATTAGCGACATAATTGGTCCCGAAGGCAGACTCTACGGGGTAGAGTTTGCTCCGAGAGTCATGAGGGAGTTCCTGCTCGTAGTTGAAGCGAGGAAGAACCTGTTCCCCATACTTGGAGATGCCAGATTCCCGGAGAAGTATAGGCATCTAGTTGAAGGAGTAAACGGGTTATACGCGGATATAGCGCAGCCAGAGCAAGCTGCTATAGTGGTGAGGAACGCTAAATTCTTCCTTGAAAACAATGGGTACCTCTTACTAGCTATAAAGGCGAGAAGCGTTGATGTTACAATGGAGCCTAGTGAGGTTTACAAGAGAGAGATAAAAACATTGCAGGATGGCGGGTTCGAGATTATGGATGTGGTGCACTTAGAGCCATTCGATAAGGATCATGCTATGGTATACGCTAGGTATAAGAGGGAGTGAAGTTCAGAGACGGAGAGAGTCTCCCCCCGGGGGGCTCTAATTTTGTTGTACGAAAATACCAAAGGGATATTGTTTCGTTATTCAATGCGATTCCTAGGGAAAGGAAAAGCCTAAAGCACGTAATAGACGCGCAGGATTATGCTGTTGAACTGAGAGACGGGACTATTCATAGGCTTGACAAAAACGAGGTCATGCTTGCTACACAGAAGATCCCATGGTATCTTCACCCTAGGACACGCATACCAATAATTATAGAGTACTCTTCTATGGGGGATAAACGTGTTTTCAGGGTAACTGGTGATAAATGGGATAGGAGAATAGTGGAGGTATTACTTGAAGGGGAATTCGGGTTAGATGGTAAACGAGTTCTAGAATATAATGAAGTTGCCAGGTTAATTTCACTATATAAGAGCTTGTTCGCTATAATATTATCATTGTAGGTGTGATAAGGATTGCTGTCTCGAAGGGGGCTGAAAGAGTTATTCTATCGAACCATAGGGATATTGTATAAGTACGCTGAAGAAGTTACTGTACTAGACTATCCCCCCAGCCATACTAGGAGAAGCATAGATTTAATTGCTAAAATCAGTGGTAAACCAGTGCTTGTTAAGGTAACTGACGATATAGCTAATCTCCCGAGAACGGAGATAAACGAACTCTTAGGTGCCTCAAGGACTATAGGTACACCGCCTCTCATAATAGCAGATACCTGGGGAAACGAGAAACTAATAGATTTTATCGCGTATACGATCTATGATTCATATGCCATAACGCCAGACACTTTGGAAGGCCTATTATCTGGGAAAGGGAAGATATATGTTAAAACAGCTAAAGACGGGTTGCATGTGAATATTTCCGGCGAGAAGCTCCGGGAAGCTAGACAAGATGTGGGTCTCAGTCTTGGAAATGTGGCAGAATACGTAGGTGTTTCGAGGAAGACGGTATATGAATATGAGAAAGAAAACTTGGAGCCAAACATTGAGAGAGGCAGAAAACTGCTTGAGTTATTCGGGGATAAGATTCTTGAGCCAATTAATCTCTTCGAGCATACTGGTAGAAAGTCGCCTAAAGAAACACGGGCTCACAACCCGTATGAGGAGAAGGTGATCAATGAGATTAAGGCGCTGGGAGGAGATGCGTTCCACTTAAAGAGATCAAGTATAGATGTAGCGGCACGCTTAGATGATAGAATATTATTCGTTGTTGAGCACAAAAAAACCAGCACTGAAAAATTATATGCGAAACTGGAGAACACGGGTAAGGCGAGCAAGGTTGTAGAGAGTAAAGCATTCTTCGTTTACGACTCGACGTCGATATCTAAGAGGGATGTAGAAGCTGCGGGATTAGAGCCTGTTAAAGCGGGCGATATACCGGACTTTATTAGAAAAGAATTAGCCAAGAAGGGAAGGAGGGATTGACAGGGAGAATAGGTTTAACAGGCCCCCCGGGCTCCGGGAAGACCACAATAGCAAGGAAAACGGTTTCGCTTCTGCATTCCTTGGAGTGCAGAGTAGGAGGGTTTTATACACCGGAAGTCAGGTCGGGAGAACACCGTCTCGGTTTCCAAGTAGAGGATATTGAAACAGGGAGAAGGGTTTGGCTCGCGAAGAAGGGGATTATGGGTAGATTACGCGTTGGATCCTACAGTGTATTCGATGATGCAGGTTCATTCATATACAACATTCTCTGCAAGGCAATCGACTCTGAATTCCTCGTTATAGACGAAGTAGGGCCTATGGAACTGGTTTTCCAGGATGTTAGCATGAAAATGAAGGAGGTCCTCTCTAAGGCAGATAGGTATTTAGTAGTGTACCACCGTAAACTGAGGAATAGCCGCCCTGAAATTTATGAGCTGATAAAAAGTAGAGGGAAAACTTTCTGGATTGACAAAAATAACCGTGATAATGTTTGGAGAGAAGTTGAGTCAGAGGTCGTTTCGGTATGCAAGAAGTAGGGGTGTATCGGAGGATTAAGTAGTGTCTGGGAATCTCATTGAAATTAAAGAAGGAAAAGCGCAATTATTGATCCCTAATCCAGGCAAGTATAAAAGGAGGGATGGAAGATTTGAGCCTAGTTGGGCTCCTGTTTTCTATAATCCTCTAATGATATTCAACCGTGATATCAGTGTAGTAGCTTTATCCGTGTATTACGATTTGTACTGCCCTAAACAAAGTATTAAAGCCGTGGATATTCTTTCAGCTACTGGAGTTAGAGCTTTAAGATACTCGCTGGAATCTAGGGGTGTGGAGAAAGTTTATGCTAACGACAAAAACCCTAGAGCTTACAATCTAATAAAGGAGAATGCGAAAAAGAATCACGTTGAAGACACTGTTATCCCTATGAATTACGAGGCCAACTACGCTTTACTCCATATAAAGGCTATCTTGAATGAGCCTATACTTTACGTTGATATTGACCCGTATGGAAGCCCGTTACCTTTCACAGACAATTCTATCAGACTAGTTGGGCATAGGGGGATGATAGGCTTCACCGCCACTGACATTGCCCCGATCGTAGGAGCTAGAATTAAAGCGGGTATACGTAGATATTACAGCTTAACCGGAAAGGCACCTTTCTCTAGGGAAATAGGGATACGGGTTCTATTAGGGGCTATTGCCAGAATAGCGGGTTCGCAGGGGAAGGGGGTGAAGCCTCTTTTCTCGTTTTATAAAGATTACTATATCAGGGGGTTTGTCTTACTCGAGAAAGGACTAGGGAAAGCTGATAGGTCTATTAGTCGAGTGGGGTACTTGAAGTATTCACCCTATACAGGTTATACTTGTTATACTGGTGGCCCAGTAGCCGGTGACTGTGAAATTGACCCTTATACGGGGAAGAAGTTACTTACTTATGGACCTTTGTGGATTGGAGAGCTCGGGGAGAAGGAGTTTATGGATAAAATGAGTGTGGAAGCGAGGAATCTAGATTCCCACCTGAAACATAGGATAATAGAGTTTATAGAAAGGCTCTCGGGCGAATATGAAATCTCGCTGAATCCGCCATATAGGTTAGATCACTGTGCTAGGTTTATGACAGGTAAAATTCCTAAACCCAGGAAAGTAGTTGAGTCCTTAGAAGCGGTTGGATATAAGGCTACTATAAGTTACATGGACTCCCAGAGTATTCGAACTAACGCTCCTATTAGGGAGGTATTCCGTGTATGCCGAGACTTGGTGAGGGGTTAACGGACTAGCTCTTTCTTCCTTTACCTTTCAATTCTTTCTTTAACTGGTTGATGAATGCAGTTAGATAAGGGCATCTATTTGGGTCGTAAATGCTTCCCTCACCACAAGTATCTAGGAATGGACATGTGAAGCAGGGTATGTGAAGCGCTATTCCTGGTTTTATCTTAAGCCTCCCCTCAGGCTGCACGGTTTCAACATAGAATATCCTGAATGTTTTCCTCCCATTATACATTTCCTCTTTCCTTCGAATCACACCTTTACGTAGGAGTCTAAGGATGAGCCTACTCCCCTCTCTACTATCTATGTTTAGAATTTTCCTTAACTCCGCTTGTAGTATTCCTTTCTTCCCTGATTCTTTTATGATCCGCAATGCCTCTTCTTCTACTGTTACAGCCCTTTTACTCACTGGGTGTACACCTATATACTATTGAGCCTCGAGTAATTACTATCGATTAACCGGTATCCTCATTAATAATATTGCCTGGGAGACTATTAAGTGTTTCAAGCTGAGAATTAGAGGGTTTATTATCCCTCTAAAAACTATGTTGCAGTTTGAACCTGCTCTCTGCCCATATATCTAATATACCCTGGTATACCTGTAACTTCATGTGAACCGTACGCGGGAACCGCGGCGTACGTTTTTTCATCTTGCTTACGACCCAAATAGACTATTATAACAGAGTCCTTAAACATTCTTGTATAAGTCTTCCTGATGGTTGCATCAACTATGTTTGCAGCAGATGCTATGTTCTTCTGAATCAGCTTGTCAGTCTCGAGTCCGTAAAACCTTGAAGTAAGGAACAGTGTCGTAGCTGCGACAGCATAAGAACTCCTTCCCTGAACTTTCACTACTCTATCAATCTTGTCCAGCAATTTTAATGCAGCAATAATGATTTTCTGATCCACATTAAGCTTATTTCCTATCTCGACTAACGCTCTTCTAGCCGCTGTCTTCACATTAGTAACCCTTTTAGAGGGATCGGGTATTATCCTTTTAAGTATACCAGTCTTCTCCAGTTTTGTTAGAGCATCCCACATCTTCTCTTTCGCGAAGTCTCTTCCATAATACTTCATTATCTCAGGTATGCTAATGTTGACACCATGCGTTATGCCTGCCTTATATAAGGAGGCTGCGACGAAATACTTGCGATTACTTGCTTTGGCCAGCCTCATTTTTATTGCTTCTCCCAGAATCCGAGAAGCCGTTGACAGTAGAGCTGTATTATTCTCAACACCTAGACTTACTGATAAATTTACTAGCTCCTGTCTACTAGTAATCTCGCTTCTTTCACTTCTTTTTGTCTTCTTACTATTTTTCCTTATCTTGAGAGCTTCAAGTCTCCTAGACCCAGTTAGCTTTTTGCCTAGCCCGTCTCTGCGGGTGTCGATACTGTAGACACCTATCCCTCTATCATGCCTAGTAGGATCATTAGGTACTATACCATCGTTTCTTCTTTGCCTACTGAGCCCGTCAGCGTTGTATAGTATCCTGTAATCAGCTTCCGTGTTACATACGCATGTCCTTGTTATTGTATTAAAATATGCATAAGGATCATTGCATTTCTCTATGCAGGATAGGTTAGGATCGTTGGCCCCGGGATCTATAGATCTTTTCTCCATGTCTACAGACACGTGTAAATACCCCCCGGCACCGTTGACGGGGTGGATGTTTAATGATTCCTTCTCTTAGTGCTTCTTCGAGCGAAGTTCTTATGTTTCTGTAGGTTTTTCCTTTTCTCGCGGTTTTGCCGTGGCTTCCAGTGTTTCCTGGGAGGTTCTATGTACATGGGCTCTCCTATTGAGACTTGAGCCCCGACTTCTAGTTTGACTACAGCTAAAGGGCTTTCCACGGGGCCTATTATATCAATGAGCCTCCCAATTGATGTCTTTTCTTGTTTACCATAAACTTTTAATCCTAGTTTTGGTGGTTTCCGGATGTTACCGAGTCTAACCGTTATTAGCTTGCCTGGAGTTATTGTATATACGGTGCCTAGTTTCTGTTTCATGTTTATTATCCCATAATCCCCGGTTGTCGGTGCCGAGTTATAGTGGTTTTGGTTGGGGAGAGATTTAACAGTAAATCAGTTATTCCAGGGGTTATCGGAAGTATTAGTGTGTGGAATGAAAATACACATAGTGGAAAACATCGATCGAGCGCAGAGTAGTTATAAAGTAAAGTAAAACAATAACAGAGATTAGTGGCCGCCTCTCTTTTCCCTAATCTTCCCTGCAACCATCCTAAGCAGCTCACTCTTAGATCCCTTCTTGTCTACAAGAACATATCCCCTACTATACATCCAGTTCCCAGGATAACTAGCCTCAACTAATTCCGGGTTAAGACCCAACTCGACAGATGCTTCATAAACCTCTTGAACAGATGGCTTCTTAACTGAATCGCCTAGAGATAACTTTCTTCCCAGCCTCCTAGCTCTCGTGGAATCCAAGTTCTCAGGCCAGATAACCATTTTTCTACTGGCATAATCCCTTTTAGTCAAATGAATCCACCGTATCATAGATATTGGGGTGAAGGCTAAAAAGAGGAAGCTAACTTAAGAGCAAGAACTTTTTCAAGAAACTAGGACAGCGTTAATAACCCCATCCTGTCCCGGCCGGCTGACAACTACAGCTGATCCTTTCTCGGTCTTAATTACCGTTCCCTTAGCTGT
>WALV01000057.1 GCA_015522645.1 Candidatus Tiamatella sp. | reverse complement strand
CATACAAGGAAGCTGTTGAAAACGCCGAGGAGTTCTACGGTAAAATAGCACTAAAAGCCCTCTATTGGAGAAAGTTATGGAGTAAATATACTGAGATAGATTATCCTGTACAGAAATTCTTCGTTGGAGGATATACTAACTGGACATACAACCTTGACCTACAGCTCCAGTCAGAGCATAGGAACAAGGTATTATATTTCTGGGAGGATGAGCAAGGAAACTCTAGGACAGTAGGGTTAGAGGAATACTATATTCTAGTCAATAGAATCGCAGACGCCCTAAGAAGACAGGGACTAAAGAAAGAAGATAGAGTAGTAATATATATGCCAACCACCCCGGAAGCAGCAGCTACGGTTGTTGCAGTGAATAGACTAGGAGGAATATTCACACCCATATCTCCTGGACTGGCTTTCAACGCCTTGAAACAAAGGATCGTTGATGCAAAGGCCAAGTTCATTGTAACTACGGATGCAGCAGTCAGGAGAGGTAACATTGTCCCATTGAAACAGATAGTTGACAAGGCGGTGGGCGACGTTGAATTCGTGGAGAATGTTATAGTTTCCCGCAGATACGGTCTAGAAAACATTGAGTTGACGAGTGGGAGAGACGTATGGATGGAGGATATCCTTAGGGAAACAAGCGAGAAAACACGCGTGGAACCAGTCTGGCTTGAGGCTAATGAACCTATCACAATATTGTATACATCCGGCACTACTGGAAGACCTAAGGGCATAGTACATAGCCACGTATCGGCCATTGTCGGAGTCTACAGTCTCTTAAGGTGGATAATGGGGTTCCCTGACGAGGGAGCACACAGTGATAGGATGCTAAACATCTCTGAACTAGGATGGAGCACTGGGATAGTAGCACATGTGATAGGCCCTCAAATATTCAAGTATACAGCAATAATATATGATGGAGCCCCTAATCATCCAAGAATGGATCAATACCTATGGCTGATAGAAAAGTACAGACCTACGATATTCTGGGCTGTACCAACACTTTTCAGAATGTTCAGAATGCTCGGAAACAAAGTCGTAGAGAGCCACAACTATAGTAGCCTTAGACTGATAGCCAGCATAGGAGAGCATTTCCCAGCCGACCTCTGGAACTGGGTATACGAGAAACTAGCCAGGAGACGGATACCTGTAGTAAACATTTATGGCTCAACCGAAAGCCTTGCAATGGCATCTATACCAACACGCATAGAACTCTTACCCTTCAAGCCCGGATCACCGGGAGTACGTATGCCAGGGTTCGAGCTTGAAGCAGTGGACGAAAATGGAAAACCGCTGAAGGAAGGTGAAATCGGTGCACTCGTAATAAAAGCCCCATTCAAAGCCCCATACGTTTTCCTCACAGTATGGGGTGACCCAGACAACTTTGGCAAACCAGAATGGAAAGGAAATGTACAAAGATTCATAGAAAGCTACTATAGCATAAAGGGATACTATACAACTGGAGACGCTGGATACTTTGACGAACACGGGTACCTATGGATAGTTGGGAGAATCGATGACACCTTGAAAATTTCGGGCCACAGGATCACAAGTGCAGAAATAGAAGATGGAATACACAAGCATCCTGCAGTAGCTGAAGCTATGGTCGTCGGTAAGCCTGATCCGGTTAAGGGAGAGACTGCAGTAGCTTTCATTGTACCTACAACAGGAGTCGAGCCTAGCAAGGAATTGGCAGATGAGATAAGGAAAACTGTTAGAGAGAAAGTAGGCCCTATAGCAGTCCTATCAGAAATATATTTTGTAGCAAAGCTGCCCAAGAACAGGGCTGGAAAACTAGTTAGGAGAATAGGTAAAGCACTCGTTAAAGGAGCACCTCCAGGTGATACAACAGTTTTAGAGGATCCCGGAGTTGTAGAATTATTAAAGAATACGTTATCTAAACCATTATAACTTTTTAGTAAAATATTTTTTAATTGCAATGTATATGATTTATAGAACAAGTTAGAAGGTATTTTAATATACTGTTAAGAACGGTGTTAATCTTGTATAGACTAAAGATTACACACCGTGGCCAGGCATATGTTGTTGCAGTAATGCTGGTTACGCTGATTGTTTTATCCCTATCTATAATCCTCTACGGGTATATGTCCGGGTGGGTTTCCGAGAAAACTGAAGCGGTAAATAATGTGAACTCGGCTCTATCAATAGAGCAGGTTAACGGTTTCATGGATAGATCCCGTGGGGCTCTGAATATAACAATATATGCCAGAAACAGTGGTGCGCGGGTTGTAAGAGTTACAACAGTTTTCCTGTTATCACCGAATAACACGGTGTTCAAAATAGATGGTAATACATCTACGGCGACACTAGTGAGCCAGGGTATACAGCCTGGGAAGGTAGGTGTTATAAAGGTGTCAGTTAAGGTTGAAGCCAACAGTGGTAATAGTGGGATCTGGATGGTGAAGATAATCGGGGATGACGGGTCTATCGCTATCTCGAACGTGGAAATAGTTTAATCCCTTGGTTACATGGGTGAATGCTAAGGGTCTATGGCGTGTGGTTCCGGTGTACTTTATTCTCTCGTCTCTACACTATATTTCCCCTCGGCAATACTGGCTATACTGGTGAAGCACTTGTTGTACATGGGGTTATGGCAAGCGGGGGGAAGGTTGTGGTCGGCTACTGATGAGGGGAGTGTCCGTGAAGCAGTTAGTAGGGCATTAGAGTTAGGGTTAAACCATTTTGATACGGCGGAAATCTATGGTTGGGGGAGATCTGAGAGATTGTTGGGAAGCATTATCGGGAATATTGATGAAGTGTTTATTGTTTCAAAAGTTGGAGGTTTCCGTAGATCGGAGAACGATATAGTTAAGGCTGCTAAAAGAATCAGGGAGAGGCTTCGTAGGGACTCCATTGATTTACTCCTCTCCCACTGGCCGCCGCCTTTCTACGCTGATATATGCAGGGTAATCCATGGGTTGGAGAAGGCTGTAGACAAGGGGTATGCGCGTAGTATAGGAGTGAGCAACTACTCTTCTAGTCTACTTGAAAAAGCAGTATACTGCACTAGGAAATACGAGGTAAAAACAGACCAAGTACAGTATAGCCTGGCCTATAGGACGCCGGAACTGGCCATTATTCCACGGGCAAAGGAATTAAACATAACGGTAATGGCGTGGAGCCCCCTCGCGAAAGGAGCCCTTGCTGCATCCACTAGAAGAAGAGAGCCTGCCAGGATGAGTGATCCAGTATACCGGAAGGTAGCCAATGATAAATGCCTCCATACAGTACTAGAACGTGTGAGTAGGGAACTCAAGCTGACGAAAGCCCAAGTATCAATATCGTGGATACAGTCTAAAGGGGTAGAGCCTGTTGTTGGAGTAAGAAAACCTAAGCACGTGGAGGAACTGTCTGAAATACAGGAGTATGTCTTGCCTGATTGGGCTGTGCAAAGTCTTGACGGGGCTTCGAGAAGGTACCTGGATATATGGGGGGAAACGTATAAGCCGTTAGGGAAGATGAGGGTTCTACCAGGGTTTATTCAGCTAGTACTCATAAAACTAATTGGAGGGGTTTAAGGAGAATAGTAGAAGGATGCAAGGGGTTATTTCGTCTCCTCTAATACCACGTCGAGGTCCATGGTTTTGCTTGGCTTTTCCGGGAGCACGCCTTGGGGTCTAAAGTATAGTACGAGAAGTATTAGTAGGCCTACGATTATATTGCTCAAGTACGCTGCAAGCATTTGTATTGCGGCGGAGTGTCCGGCGGCCATCTGCGGAACATAGAATTCCACGAATCTTTTCAGCACCATGAAAACTAGTACACCTACGATTGCACCTTTATTATTCGCCATCCCCCCGAGTATAAGGAAGGCCCATGGGAAGAACGTCCATATTACCCTGTTAAATGTGAGTGTTTGAGCACTGGGTTTCGCCTCTATGTAGACTAAACCTGCTAGAGCAGCGATCATTGAAGAGATCATAATCACTTTCAACCTCGTCATTGCAACGTCTCTCCCGAAGACGCCTGCAGCTACTTCATCGTCCCTAACAGCTCTCATAGTCCTGCCCATAGGGCTGTTCCCTAGTCTTTCAGCGTAGATGAATACAAGTAGTGAAATTACTGCGCCAAGTATCAGTGCGAAGAGCCTATTATCAGGGTAGAATTCAACGGCCCATAGACCTTTAGGCCCACCGTTCAGTGAATCTGTCTGGTTGAAGATGACCATTACAACTAGCTCGCTGAAAGATAACAGTAGAATCGCCAGGTATTCCTCTCTGAGTCTTAGCGCAGCATAACTAGCTATGAGGCCCATAGCCGCTGCTAGACCTAGGGTTACTAGTAGTATTACAATGAATAGCGTAATGTCTAGTGCAGGATGGGCGAATAGGAAATCGTATATGTGTGGCGCGACTATCCTGTTCGCCTCAGTGCTTCCAGCTGCTTCTACTAGGCTGTGATAGTTCTGCCCCAGCATAGAGTTAAGCCTTTCAACGAGTAGGCTACTATCTTTAGGGTCGTAGTGTTGCATGAATAATGCAGCAAGCCTTATACCTATTCCCTGAGCTGCCCATGCACCCATGAAAACGAACAATGCTTTACCGAAGTTAGGTATCCCAGTGTACCCTGCCTCCAAGTTCAAGCTGAGCGTTACTATGAAATATGATAGCACCAGTATTAGCCATGTATCACTGAATATCCAGAACTCTATATTCATCATCACCACCTCCTCTTTATTTTCCTCAAGTACTTACCCCAATCCACTCCAGCTAGCCCCTCTGGTGCGAATAGAAGTATGACTACAACTAGTCCAAGGCTCATTAGTTTCTCATAGTTGATCATGCTGAAGCTAGTCCATCCGAGTGCTGGAGCTAGCAGCTGGTTATAGAAGTTGTCGAGTAATCCTGTTCCAAGCTTCTCCATTAGCCCTACGATAAACCCTCCTATTAGCCCCCAGTAAACATGTGAGAGTCCGCCGACTATACTGCCCGCGAAAACGCTCACTATTATTAAAGCACTATCATTGGGGCTCGTATCTTTTAGGCTGAAGGCGAGTAGGCTTCCAGCGACACCGGCTAGTCCACCGCTGATGAACCATGAAACAGTGTATACCATATTGGTGTTCACCCCCATTACCTCGGCTAGATCAGGGTTTTCTATCGTTGCTCTCATAGCTACCCCGAACTTTGTCTTCGTCAGGAAGAAGTGGAAGGCTAGTGTGAGAAGAATAGCTGCTATTGGAAGCACTATGTAGGATGCTTGTAGAATAACACCGCAGCAGTGTATTCTAGCATCCCAGCTGGATACGTTCAAGCCTATCAGCTTCGGTATGTGCACTCCTCTTATAGCATTGAGCAGGTAGCTGAGAATATTTATTAGAATGATATCCACTGCGAAGGTGGCAATCATAAGTTCCGTGACACCGTTCCCACGATCCGCTAGGGGCTTCATTATTACTATGTACATGAAGACTGCGAATGCTCCTGCAAGTAAGAATGATAAGACCGGTGCTGTTATGAAGATCTGGTAGGATGGACCAGTGTAATACACCCTGTCGACTAGGAGTGTCAGGACGAAGGCTCCTATCATCCCTATCGTCGCATGGGCGAAGTTAGCTATTCTCGTTGTCACGAATGTCAATGATAAACCCATGCTAAGCAGTCCTAAAGCGGATGCATAGGCTATGGATGCCATGACGAATGTCCCGTTAGGAAGGAAACCCATAGCTTTACACCTCCTACTTGGCTAAGCCTAGATAGAGTTTCCCTAGATCCTTGTTCTCCAAGAGCTCCCTAGCTGTACCCTTGAATGATATCCTCCCAGAAACTAATAGGAGGGCGTTATCACCTACTTCGAGTCCCAGCTTAGCGTTTTGCTCCACGAGTATTACCGCTTTCCCCAGCTCGTCCCGGAGCCATATTATTTTATCTATAACATCCCTAGCGGCTTTAGGAGATAACCCCGCTGTGGGCTCGTCGAACATGAGTAAATCCGGTTTTCTCATAAGCATCATTGCCATTCCTAATAACTGTCTCTGCCCGCCGCTAAGCGTCCTAGCCTTATCCTTCAACTTGGCTTTCAGGAATTCAAATATCTCTAGAACCTCTTGCATTCTGTCCTCAACGTCTTCTGGGGGGAGAGTATACCCTGCCATCCTGAGGTTTTCCTCTACATTGAGTTCTGTGAAAACATTACTTGTCTGCGGGAGATACGCTAATCCTATTTTCGCTTTAATATGAGCCGGTAGTTTCGTTATATCCTCTCCATCAAAGATTATTTGGCCACTATATACTGTTGATATTCCAAATATTGCTTTCAGAGTAGTCGACTTACCGCTACCGTTGGGTCCTACGACAACTAGTATTTCCCCCATATTGACAGTGAAGTCTACGTCGAACAGTATGTGGAACCTTCCGTATCCAGCGTTTAAGCTCTTCACTTCTAGGAAAGCCATAACCGGTCACCCTCCCAGGTAGCTCTCTATAACCCTTGGATCATTTAGGACAGCCTCGGGTTCTCCGTGGGCTATGACTTTACCGAAAGCCATCGCATATGCGTAATCGACGTATCCTACAGCGATATCCAGCCTATGCTCCACGACAAGGAAAGTTACACGCCTCTTACGGTTGACATCCCTAATCCTCTGGAATATCTCGTGAGCTAATACGGGGTTGACTCCTGAAGTAGGTTCATCCATGAGAACGATTTTAGGTTCATCTGGCATCAGGCTTCTAGCTACTTCGAGGAGCTTCATTTGACCCCCACTCAACTCGCTCGGCTTTTTATCCCAGAGATGCCGTATCTTTGTGAAAGTGATTGTTTCCGCGGCCCTCTTCAGGGTCTCGTACTCGAATTTAAACCATCTTCTCTTCATAGTCCCGGAAATAACTCCTTCCCCAGGATTCCCATATCTCGCGAACGCGACGTTTTCCAGGGTAATAAGGCCCTGGAATAATCTGGGTATTTGGAAGTTTCTAACCAAGCCTTTCCTAAATCTCTCATGTGTATCGAGGTTTGTAACGTCTTCGCCATCAAGAATAATCTTTCCAGCATCCGGTTTGTATACACCGCTTATTATGTTCATAAGTGTAGTCTTACCACTACCGTTTGGACCTATAAGTAAAGTTATTTTCCCACGTGGGATTTCCATGTTTACACGGTCAAGGGCTTTCAGTGCTCCAAAGTTTTTCACCACATCTCTTACCTCCAACACTGCATCCATCTATATCACCCAAACACGACCACTGTTTCACCGGGTATAATCACGGCATACTGATCCGTCTCTCTTTCTTATTATACAGTTCATGGTACATTGTTTCTTTTTAAATATGTTACATTAGTGGGAAAGACTATATTTTCTTTATGTGGGCTAATATTTCCACATCATAATAAAATAGCATTCAATTGAAAAAAGTTGGAGGTTACGAGCACTTGAGAGGATTCTCTGTTACCTCCTCGAACTTATGCTGCTGGAACCTATAGATCTCAGTTAGCTTCCATTGATATCGATTATTCTCTTTGACTATCTCGAATACGGCGTAATCACTGAACTTTCTATCACCATAATCATTTAGAACTATCTTCCCAGTTACACCAACGTAGTTATTCACAACATCAGGTATCTTGGCTGCTACAGCAGTTGGAGTAGCGTGTAACCCGCCTGCTGCTTTAATTGCCATAGACATTACCCATAACGCATCGTAAGCTATGAGACTGTACGGATCCGGCGCATAGCCGAGATGCTTCTTTATTTCACAGAAGACCTTACCCGTCTTATTTGTAAGGCCAAATGTAATAGTATTCTTCCAGTGAACTGTTGCCGCGAAACTAGCGGCATCCGGGTTCTGAACAACCCCCTGGTTTAGAGCAGTCCCGTCACTACCATACCATTTGACTTGCTTGAGTATATTGTAATTGCTAGCTGTGGCGAGTATTTGGCTTGCTTCATCGAAGCCGATTAGTTCTACCCCTATATTACTGAGGCTTACACCCTTCTGCTGTAGTTCTTGGACTGCTGATGCTATGCTCTGGACTAGATTGTCGAAATTACTTGCCTTCGGGTCATAAGGTATTTTAGCGGCAATGGTGCCACCGTCTTCCTTGAAGTATTTCTCAACGAACCCGGATAAACCGCTTCCCCAATCATCGTTCCTGTACGCGATAACTATGTGTGTAACTCCATCTGACTTGTACAGGTCAGCGAGGGCTTTTCCTTGAAGCTCGTCCGGCGGTGGGAACCTAAAGACAGTGTCCTTTAATGCTAGTGACGGTGCAGTACTACTCTGGCTAATGACCACTGCCTCCTTTCCTTGCTGTATAGCGCTTACTATTTGGCTAAGCTCACTACTGCTCATGGGTCCGATGAAATACCTAATACCTTGCTGGTATAACGTGTCGAACTGCTGTGCAGCTACAGTAGGGTCTGTTTGTGTATCAACGATTGTCAACTCTATTCTAAAGTTAGCTCCCTGCTTTTCTAGCCAAGCATTGATATCACTCTCGGCTTGTTTTAGTGATATCTCATTAGCTTTGCCAAAGCTCTGTAGATCACCGGTTAAAGGTAGGAGTGCCCCTATACTAACGGTTTTTACTTGCCCTTTGCTTGTACTCTGTGAGCTGGTTTGGCTGGTAGTACTGATTCCTCCCCCGCTTCCCCTACCGAGGTATAATGCTATACCGGCGATAACTATGATTATAACTATTATAGCTGCAACAACTGTTCCAGTTGATGTTCCCTTCCTCCTTCTAGACATGACGACCACCTCAAACGGCCGGTATAATAATACCGGCCGTCTATACTGTATAGATCCACACAGATGTACCACCATTTAAAAGTTTAACTACAATAAAAACCAATAATTATAGTTCATCTACATAAAACATACCACTTTTCATGTATTACAGTGGTCTTTAACACCCACCAACAAAAAAGTGATGAATGGGCGGGGATTACGAAGCCTGCACCAATTATATAACATTAGTTATAGAACATTTGTTAGAATTAAGCTTGCTTTAATTGTTTTTATGCAAAGCTAACTAAAAGGTGGTATCTTCTTAGCATTATCTGTTAAGCGGATCAAGAATCAGTTGTATGTTTATGATCAACGTAAGATCAATGGCAGAGTGATCACGGAATACAACGGCCCGCTGGATAGACTTGTCCGTTCATACCGGATAATTAACACGTCTCTACAGGATAACCACTGGGATCTGAACATGGCAATTGATATGTTAGTCGAGAAGGCTGCATGGGAGGTAGTTAACTTGTAACTTGTGGTGCGGGGGGTGGGGTTCGAACCCACGCAGGCCTACGCCATCGGGTCCTAAGCCCGACCCCTTTGACCTGGCTCGGGCACCCCCGCACTCCTCCGTGGCGGTATCGTATATTTTCAATGTCTATTATTTAATAAGAATTTACTTTTGACCTGATATTCCATATTATTTTGGAGCAGTGAATTCTTATAAGCTATAAATTATAAGTTATAAGCGGTGGAGGAGTGTGCCTAAGACTATACAGGTTAAAGACAATACTTATAAGTTGCTGGATTTTCTAAGGAAGAAATACAGGTTAAAGACCTTTAATGATGTTATTGAGAATTTAGCACTAAGAGAACTAGGTCTTCCAGAGGATATGTTCGGGGTTGACAAGGATAGAATAAAACCGTATAGTGTCGGGGATAGAATGGAGGATAGAGAATGGTAGTTTTCGATACATACGCATGGATAGAATATTTCAGAGGCTCAGAGAAAGGTCTGACTGTTAAACAATTACTGTCGAATGGCGGGATAACCCCTTCTATAGTGCTGGCCGAAATAGCTAGAAAATACATTAGGGAAGGAGTATCCTCGGAGGAAACTAAAAGAAGGTTGTTATTCATACAAGGCAAAACTATAATTAAATGTATAGATATTGATGTGAGCTTGCTTTCAAGTAAAATTTACCTTCAGCTTAAGAAACACGCTAAGATCCATGGTTTAAGAACACCTAGCCTGGCAGACTCTTTAGTATATTCTATTGCTACAATTGAGAAGGATAAACTAGTTACTGGTGATAGACTCTTTAAGGGTCTGCCAGACGTAATATATATCGGCGATTAATCTAACCTCCAGTAAATTATATTGAGGAATACTCTAAGGAACCTATCTGATACATACCATGTCCAAATAGTCATCGTCTTCTTTCATGTATGTTTTAGCCTTCAATGCCGATCTGGCGAAGGCTATTATGAGCATTATGAAGATTACGGCCATTATTATAAATGCTATTATAGTAAATGTTTTGCATAGGAGCGGGTTAACGCAGCAATTCGCCATAGTCTTCTCCATTACTCACAGGTATTCAGGTTAACATTTTATATTATTCGTGTATTTATACTCACCCGGTGTACTTCCAATGCCTATTGTAGTTGAACGCGATGACCTCATATCCTGGGTCATAATAGATCGCGTCGAAGCAGGTAATAGTCTGGATGAAGCCCACCTAAAGGAACTAGCTGATAAGATTAAAGTGGAGTGTGAAGAGCCATCTACTAGGGTTTTAGTTGTTACAGGTAAAGGCGATAAGTTCTTCACTACAGGAGTTGACCTAGTCTCTACTAGCCAGGTAAATGGGTTGGATGACGCTTGGAGGTTGATGTATGAGGGACTTGGCGGTGTTTGCCTGTCACTGACAGGTTGCAGGAAACCTGTTATAGCAGCTGTTAACGGACATGCTATTGGTGCTGGTATGGAGTTGTTGAACGCTGTGGACCTTGCTGTGGCTGTTAGGAGGGCTAAGTTCAGCAGCCCGGCTGTTAGGTGGGGTATGGTCCCCCCTGGAACACCTACACTAGGTCCTTTCCTGATTGGCGCGAAGCATGCTGCTATGATAGCTTTGACAGGTAGAACGTTCACTGCAGAGGAAGTCAAGGAGATGGGGTTCATCAACGTAATAGTGGAGGACCTTGAAGGGTTGAAGAGGGAGGTGAGGAAGCTAGCGGAGGATATAGCTAAAGGAGAGCCGTTTGCCATAGCTGAGACGAGGAGGCTCCTAGCTGATGCCAGGCTTCACTTCTGGGTAGACAGGGGGCTTCGGGCTCTAGCGGAGTCTACTGCGAGGCCTGTTGTTGCGGAGAGGGCTAGCGAGTTCCTGGATGGTAAGCGTGTGGTTGAAAAATAACTAGTCCACCACGATTCACTCCAGCTCCCGAATTCACCCGACCTTATATAAACATGTCCTGTTCAAATAGAGTCGCGGGCTTCCTTGAGGAATACTGGAAAATTAAACAAGGAGCAATGTAGGTTAGTTGCGGCGTGGAGCCCTGATAATACCCGCCTCCTCGTGGCTAGTGTGATTATAGGGGACGATAAATACACCGGCCTCTTCCATAGGAGGAAGAAGGCTCTCCGCATAGTCTTGTATAACGGGGAGGGGGAGACGCTGTGGGGCAAGACGCTGTATTCGAACAGTGGCTCCTGTAAACTGGCGGCGGGATGGAACGATGATTCCAGTAGGTTAATCGTTGCTGATGGAGAGAAAGTACGTATCCTAGGCAGAAACGGCGTGTTACTGGGTGAGGCTAGTATAAGGAAGCACTTGCTCTACGGTGAAGAGCCTATTAGGGCTAGCGCCGAGGGCTCTATAGTCACTGTTGAAACGAATATGGGTTCAACTATAACTGTTTCAAACGGTAAGGTAGTCTCAACTGATAGGAAGCGGCGTGCCGCCAGGATAGTTTACAACCTGCTCTCACTCGTTGGAGGAGACTCTGATAGGGTGAGATACTCGGTAAGCCCTAATCGCAGGTTAATAGCGTTCTCCATCGAGTCATACCTCCAGGTCTCAGGTATGAATGCACGGAAGGTGTGGAGCAGGGATCTAGGGGGATATATTAGCCGTTTGGAATGGCACCCTAGCTCCGAGTCCGTCCTATCTACCGTAATTATACCCGAGTATACATACGGTGTGCTGACGGGCCTGAATGGGAGGGAGATGTGGAGGACAACCCCCTTCAATGGAGTATTCCTAGACGCTTCATGGTGCCCCAGAGGCGAGGAGGCTGTACTACTGCTTTACAGTGGGAACAGGTGCAGTGTTTTACGTTACACCTACGAGGGGAGGGTCTCGGATACCGTGGAAATAGACTGCTGCCCGCCTGTTACACCGGGATTGATGGGAGAACTATCCATGGTTGACGAGGAAGGCTTCAGCATCGCATCGTGAAAACACCTACTTATCCCCAGCCCCTCCGTAATAGAGCTCTCCACGGGTAAGCTCTGCAGGCCTGACGAGTGCTAGGCCCCTCTTATCCCTTATATCTATAATCCACACTCTGAGATCATGCGGGGTCTGCCTCATCTTCTCCACCAGCATCATCCTCTCAAGCCTCCAGTTACGTATCTGCCGGCTGAACCTGATTATCCCGTCAGCTACATGCTCTATTCCGAAGCCGAAGCCTTTCTCCGTGGTTATAGCGTACTGGCTCGTTGCTAGTATAGTAAATCCCCACTTGTACAGGGTTCTCTTAACCTGGTAGCTGTACTTCCTAGCCATGGCGGGTTTATCGAGCCAGAACGCGCTCATACTATCGATAACTAGACGCGCGGAACCGTATCCCAGGTATTTCTTAGCCTCTATTATCTTATCTATCAAAGCCTCCACTGTGAGGTCTTGTAGGCTCCAGGGATCCTCTGCCCCCTTCATCAAGGCGTCTATAATAACCATCCTGCCTTCCTTGATAGCTGTAGAGAAGTCGAAGCCGAACATTTCCGCTTGCCTTATAATGCTCTCCCTGCTCTCCTCCGTAGTGACGTAGATAACTTTACCCTCCTCGAGTATGCCTTGGTTAGCGAAGTGGATAGAGAACACCGTTTTCCCCGTACCGGGCTCGCCTACAGCTGCAACCATGAACCCCTCTGGTATCCCACCAGCTATCAGCTTGTCAAGGCTGGGAACACCTGTTGAGACTCTCCTTATACTAGACAACACTGCCTACACCGGGTAAAATATTGGGCTCGGAGGCAAAAAAACGGTGGTGTGAATAATCAATCCCCGGAGCCCAGGTCCAGCCCTGGGTTCAGCTTATACTTCTCCTCCTCAGGGTCATACACTATAAGCCTCGCCTCAGTATACGACTCCAGTAATTGGACCGGGGCAGTGCCTTCCGAGAGGCTCTTAACTAGTTCCTCGTCAAGCCTAAACGGGGGCAAGGGCTGTATAAACGGGAGCGAGTCGAATAAGTAGTAAACCATGAAGACGCCGCCCTGGATTCCAGCTAGGAGAGCCTGGGGAACAGCGTGGCGGGGGAAGCTCTCCAAGTTCAATGCTAACGGGTTATCAGGATACTTCTCCCGAAGGCCTTTTAGAGCCTTCGCTAGCTCCGACTGGAAGCTCCATAGGTTCTCATAGTCACTAGGGTCAGCATCGACCTCGATTAAATCAGTATAATGGCCTGTCCACTCTCTGAGGATGGAAGAGAACAACCTTACGTATCTCCCCTGATACTCGTCGCCAGATGGTTTTACAACGAGTATACCAGCAGGCTTTAACCTGGGGTCCAGTCCGATAATATTTGCTGTCAGCCTTATGCATTTGAAGCAGTCGGAGCCTAGGAGTGATCCAATAGCGCTTGAAACCTCGTTATCCGACTCCAGCTTCAAAGGGTTAAACCCGTACTCGTCGACAACGCAACCGGTCACCTCGGGATTAGGGTATAGGATATGGATCCACTTCCCCTTCTCTCCCAGCAATCTCTCTTCAACAGCGTCCATCGTAATAGACAATAATATTACACCCTAATGGATTTGTAAATGACTTCATCATTATATAAACAGTACATCCAGCCCTAAAACACCGTGTAACATACACAGATTCCCCCTAGTCAAACACTATTAGATAAGAATACCAACAATATCCTATAATAGATTAAAATAGAAATAATAGCCAATTCATCAATCTAAGGGTATTAGGTGTTAACAATAT
>WALV01000056.1 GCA_015522645.1 Candidatus Tiamatella sp. | reverse complement strand
GTTCCTGACAGATAGACTCGTTTACCAGCTAGGGAGGAACTAGATAGTATATAGGATAAGGAGCTACGCGATTCTACTGAATTTAATTCCAGCCAATTCATTCTTTTACCCCAAACTGGTATGTAATTTTGAATGGGACGGCATATTAGTATTTACTGGAATATAGTATATGCAAACGGGTCATAGAATTTTTCTCGTACTCGGATTAAAGCTTGTTTCCATGTTCCCCGTTTCTCTAGTACTGGTTGTAGGTAGTGGTTTACCATTACTTCGAATTGTTTTGGAGGGGCTCTTCCTTGGAAGATGTTTACCCATATCTCTTGGGCTCCGTGTTGTATCATCCAGCTTGTGAAGAAGCTCCTAAGCTCGTATAGTCTGAAGGCTATTCCTGCTTCGGTCATTGCATCATTTATCATTGAACGTAGTCTGGACTCTTTGATCGGTATTAGCTTGTTTTCCCAATCCCCTACTAGCTCATCTATCGAGTTATACAGGCCTCTAGGAGTCCATTGCCTAGCTATGTTCCTTATCCTAGCGAGGTTGTCCTTGATGTAATTTTCACGCCATTCAAGATATTCTTTCTCGATGTAGTCTCGGGTTGCCTGCGAGAAGAAGCTTATGTATGCCCTTTTGCTCTCCGTTATCTTGGCTGGTATGACTGATCTCGTCTCTAAGTCCATGTCTCCCAGTGTTAAGTTGAATACCTCGCTAGGGCGAAGCCCCGTCTCTGCCAATAATACATAGGCTAGCTTAGCGGCTGGATTCTCTATGTGTCTGGCTACCTCTCTTATGTCCTCGAGTGAGAGTGGTTCCTCTTTGTCGTGTAGTATTTTCAGGGCTCGTGGGAGTTGCTTTCTTCTCTTGCTGGGGGTCGTGAAGCTGTTGTATAGTATTAGGAACTTTCTAGGCTCCTTCGGCCTCACGACTACCTTTAGGAATAGTTTGAGTGCTCTTGCTATGTGTATTGCTCTGTCTATCGAATCCTCGGCCTTCTCCATTATGTAGTCGTCTAGCCTAGAGGCGTCTAGGACGAACTGGTTATCCTTTAACGCTACTTTGAGATAGTAAAGCCTGTCTTGGACTGTTTTACGCCTCCTGTTCCTCCTCAGGAACTCCTCGAACTTCTTTAGGTCATCCTCTAATACCCTGTATTTCCTCTCGTACTCCCCTAGATCCACGTACCTCATAACCATATCAATCACAATGTCCCTCAGCTGTGGGTCCGCCAGCCCCGCCTTTACAACCTGTATTAGTGTGTGAGGTTCCACTTTCTCAATAGTATATACTCCCGTGAGTTCCGCTAACTCCTCTGCTGTCAAATATTCCAAAAGCTTACCGAGAACATTATCCGAGACACGTACCCGCCGGTTCTTTATCCTATTCGCATATGTAGGATGAATGTGTAAGTCTTTACTCCCTACACGCTTCTTCCATAGGTACATGAATATCTTATACCGCGTCTCCTGGTCTATTTTAGAAATATCAACTAAGGCGGGGTCAACCAAACCGTATTACCCGCTTAAACTGGATATCCATTGTGATATAAAACTTGATATGCATGTTGGAGGGTGGAGATATGCATGATTAAAATTGATATGAATAAAACACGAATCACAGATATTCATAAAATACTGGTAGTATATAAATGTGGTGGGCCCGCGGGGACTTGAACCCCGGACCTCCGCCGTGTGAGGGCGGCGTCCTAACCAGGCTAGACGACGGGCCCTACCGGGTGTTTCTCTTATTCGGTTGGTCTTGGATAAATAAGTGTTAGCGTTTCACTGTTTAGAAAGGAATTTCCTTGCTTTTTCTATAAGTTCCGGCGTTTCAGCAAGTTTTGCTAGTTGATTTATTTTATCTAGGTTTTCTCTTAGGTGTATCCTCCTATATTCTAGGTATAGTTTTGCTGCTAATGGGTTCTTGGAGGCCGTTTCAAGTGTTTCAGCCATATAGTTCAAAGCATCGTTCATTGTATTGTATATACCTCCAATTAACCCTAGCTCTTCTGCTTCTTTTGCTGTTATCTTATCACCTGTTAATGCTGCATGCAGTAATTTGTGATGTGGCGTTGATTGGAGCCTAGCTGCTAGCATCGGAGCAATCAGTCCCCACTTTATTTCCGGCCATGAGATAAATGACGTTGGACTTGAGAATACTATGTCAGTCGCTAATGCTATTTCTGCACCTCCTGCTATTGCCGGGCCATTAAGAAATGTTGCTACGGGCTTTGAGCAGTTGATTATAGCTTCTAGCAGATTTCCAAGAGCTTCAAAAGGCTTCCTTGCCGCACTGGGTGCCTCAGATTTAGCTACCTCTTCAAGATCTATTCCGGAAGAAAATATTCTCCCTTCACCTGTTATCATTACTGCTTTTATACTAGGATCTTGGCATGAGTTTGCAACTCTCTCTGCCAGATCGTTTAATATCGCACTATCTAAACTATTCAGTTTTTCCTGTCGGTTTATGACTATGATTTTTATCCCATGCCGAGTTTCTTCTATTACTGGCATTGCTCTCATCCCCGAGGAGAGTTATTGAGTAATTGGGGTTAGGAGCCCGTTATTCCCCTGTTTGGGTGTGGTGGGCCCGGGGGGACTTGAACCCCCGACCTACGGGTCTCTCCGAGCTTAGCTCCAGTAATAGTTCATCCCCGCTTGGGGTCATTAGACCCGTATTCTATTCGCCGGGTCTGGAGCCAGGGATTACTGGAGCATCGACCCCCGTCCGCCCCTTGTTTCAATGGATTATCTCTCTAGGATTTTAAGAGTTAACTCAAAGTGAGGGTTTGTTTTGAAGAATGGGTTTGTGCGCCGGGGCCCCCTCTCCACACGTTATGGCGCCGGGGAGGGGACTTGAACCCCCGACCATCGGGTTAACAGCCCGACGCTCTACCAGCTGAGCTACCCCGGCTCGACCCACGTTTACTGTGGGCAAGAATTATGTATAGATTGGTTGGTTTATAGGTTTTATCCTACTACCCTGTACTCTTTGAGGGCGGGAGGCCTTTTCAGCCTAGCCTTTTCACGCGCCTCGTCAAGTATTTGATCAGCTCTCTCTAGAAAATCTTCAGGCAATTTATTGAATAACGGTTCTGGTTGGGGTATTTCAACGCATTTATCAGGCGTTCGATCTATATAGCTCCACTGTGCTTCGCTTATCTCATGTTTTTGCCCCAACATTCTCCATAGTCTGGTAGACGCGTTTGGTATGATAGGCCATGAGGTGAGGGCTATGAGATGCAAGATATTTGCTTCTATCCATAGAACGCTTGTGGCTTTTGCTTTGTTGGATTTGACATGTTTCCAAGGTTCAGTAGAATTTAAATATTGATTCCCTATTCTCGCTATGCTAAGAATCCCTTCCGTGGCGGCCCTAATCTTCACTTCCTCGTATTTTTGCACGACACTCCAAGCTTTTTCCCTAACTGTTTCTAGCATTTCCTCATCCTCGTTATCTATTTTTGGTTTGCAAGGCATTTTCCCTCCAAGCTTCCTGTATATTAATGTGAGAACCCTGTGAACCAGATTCCCTATGGTGTCGTTTAACTCGCTGTTCACTATGCGGTAGAACTCGCTCCACGAGAAATTCATATCCCTTTGTTCAGGTCTGACCCTGGCTAATACCCATCTCCAATAGTCTGCTGGAGCTATCTCCAGCGCCTCGTCCACCCATACTCCTACTCCACGGGATTTGCTAAATTGCTCTCCCTTGAAGGTAAGGTATTCTGTAGCAGAAATGAAATATGGTAAAACATAAGGATCACCAGAAGCCATAAGCATTGCTGGGAAAATTATCGAGTGGAATGGAATATTGTCTTTTCCTATGAAGAAATAGGTTCTTGTTTCCTGGTCAAACCACCATTTCTTCCATTCATCCGGGTTACCAGTTTTCATGGCTAGATACTCCTTGGTGGCCGAAACATAACCTAGGAGAGCGTCAAACCACACGTAGATGGTTTTATCTTTTGCACCCGGGAACGGAGCTGGTATACCCCACTTTATATCTCTAGTAACAGCCCTGGGCTTCAACCCCGTTTCAAGCCATGACAAACTGTATTTCTTAACATTATCAGGCATGTGTTTATGATTGACTAACCATTCCTCCAATCGGCCTTGCAGCCTTCTAAGATCTATAAACCAGTGCTTTGTTTCTTTGAAGATCGGGGTTGCACCGCATAGAACACAGTGTGGATTGATTAGCTCGGTTGGATGTAGTAACCTGCCACAGTTATCGCACTGGTCTCCACGAGCATGTTCGTATCCACAGTATGGGCATGTTCCCTCCACATATCGGTCTGGAAGGAACATTTTATCACTAGGACAATAGGGGAGTATATCGGTTTGCTCGAATATGTATCCATTATTGTATATTTTCATAAGCATCTCTTTAACGAATTCCTTGTGAACCTCGCTTTCCGTTCTGCTGTAAAGAGAAAATTCTATGTTGAATTCATTAAACAGTTTAAGGTCATATTCGTGAATTTGATCTGTGAGAACTCGGGGTTCGATACCCCGTTTCCTTGCTTCGAGCTCTATAGGTGTACCATGTTCATCGCTCCCCGTTACATATATGACATCATGCCCAGACAGCTTCATTGCCCTAGCAAAGAAATCCGCGCTTAACAAACTACCTATCAATGTACCCAAGTGGGGTACATTATTAACATACGGCCATGCCGAGGTCACTATAATCTTTGCCATTGACTAACACCGCCCCCGTCGAATCTAGCTTGTTCATGAAAAAGGCTAGAAGGATAAAATTGTTATTAGAAGGATGGAGATAGTGCCCGGTCCCGGTTTGGGGCCCCTGCAGGTCCTCTCGGACCCTACTGGGCACCCCAACGCGACCGGCTTAACTGCCGGGTTCGAGATGAGTCCGGGTGTTTCCCGGTCGCTATGACCGGGCCGGGCAAGTCATATACATCATGTTCTGAAGGATTATAAAGTTATCCCGGGTTTTGAAGCGGGTTGTTGTTTTTCTTCTATGGTGTATATTGCTTTTATTACTTCTACACCATGTTCTCCGCATCCCCCTAGTGTTTTACCTATATAATCACCTTCTTGGAAGTCTCTTTTCTTTTCTTTACCATCTTCGCTGCACTCAATTACGGTAATAATTTTTCTCGGAGCTTCTTTTTTCTTTGACTGACTGGTCTGTATGAAGAGCCAGATCGTTGATCCGATGAGTAGTAGGAGGAAGAGGAACTGAATATAGGGATTATTCTGGGTGTCAAGCATTGTTCCCACCCTACTGTGATACACCTATACTGTTTCCTATGCCTGCCAGTAAGACAGTGTCGCCTTCCCGGGTTTCTTCCTTAAGAATAGTCTTAATTCTATTCAATGCTTCGATACCGCCTTTATAAATTTCCTCTCTCATAGCATATATCGCCTCGTCCATTCCCATTTTTATTATAACAGTCCTTAGTGGTATACTGTATTTTGCAGCAACTCTCTCTATCCTGATTTTCTCAGGCCCCGGGTCACCTATGGCTGCTCCAACTCCTTCAGCTACAGACCCTGTTTCCTCTCCTTCCAGTTTCAATGCAGCATCGACAGTAATGAGTAGCTTTGGTTTCCCTGTTTTGAATAAATCCTTCTCTATGATCTCTTCTATGGCTACTCCAGGTCTCCCAACATTTGATTCAGGGCCACTGGCTTTTACCAGTATAATTTTACGATCCTCGAACTCTACAAGCGAAGCTACCGTGTCCTCATCTAGGTTTATCCACTCAGAAGTTCCATTGGATCGGGCTATCCTATGCACTATTAGCGGGCCTATAGAGTCACCTATGGGAGCTCCCTTTACGAAATCGTCTAATGCTTTCCGGTAGCTTTCAGCTATTTTGAGTATCTGGGGAAGAATGAGTTTTAGCTGCATTAAGAGTATGTAGTTATTGGTTTTCTCACTCGTGAGTAAGTAGTGTCTCACGATTTTGTAGAGCATGTTTAATGCATAGGTGATTCCTAGAGAGGTCTCAATCTTATACCTTATGCTCTTATCCTTTTCGGGCATTTCTTTTAGCAATAAATCCTTGATATGATTTCTCTCCGTTGTGAGTATGTGATCGAGTCTTCTAATAATATCAGTAGGCTCAATGTCTACTGGTGATATTGTCACATAATCTTTTATTCTGTCAACAATAGTTTTCGGCCGTTTTGCACCGTTTCGTACAAGCAGGTCTCTCGTTTTTTCCTCAGCCTCACTATAGTACTTGTAAAATACTCCAAGCGCTGCTCTTACTTCTTTACCCCATAGGTACATTTGAAATCTTTGATTGGCTCCAACGAATAATAAAACGAATATTAGAAGGAATGCAAGTTGGCTTATAGCGGAAATCCAATCTGCTAGGCTTGCCCCATTCGTTGCCATTAGATACATACACCTCATGCAGTAGTAACTATTTTACCATCTTTTGTAAGTAATATAGTATGCTCAAACTGGGATACTAACCCCTTACCCACCTCAACCAGGATAGGATAGACATAAAGGGTTTTAGTTTTTATCAGTACCCTCATTGCGTGTTGAACAGTCGTTTCCCCAAAGATGGGGACAAGCCATCTTGGCGTAAATGGAAGAGTTTTATATTCCTGTGAAATATAATCGAAGACCTCTCTTGACTCTTGATCGAGTTTACGGGGATTAGTTTTAGCTAGCGAATAAATATTAGTAATTCTCCCCTCTCTAGTTAAACCTTTTCCATTGGTCGCGAAAGGCTCTATAGCCACAGTCATGCCTTTAATCATCTTGAATACCGCAAACCTGTCCCCATAATTAGGAATGGAAAGACCAGCGTGTATCCTATATCGATCGATGCTATGCCCCGTTAAGTTCCTGACAGGCTTGAAGCCATAGTTCTTTATAGCTTGCTCTATGACTAGTCCAATTTCGAACGCCTTAACACCCGGCTTTAGTTTTTCAACGGCTTTTTCGAGTGCTTCCCTTGATGCTTCAAGTAGAAGAACATGTTTGTCCGAGAGATCTATTGTTTTCGCAGTATCAGCAATATAGCCGTCTATGTGAACACCTAAGTCTATTTTCACCACAGCGTCTGGCGGAATTCTCGTTTCATCGTTATGGGAAGGCGTGAAATGGGCGGCTACCTCGTTTATAGATATATTGCATGGAAACGCTAGTTTACCTCCAATGCTTATTATTTTTCCCTCAAGCTCCAAGCAAACATTTAGCGCTTTCTCTCCTGGTTTTACGATCTTATCCGAGTATTCACGCACTTCTTTCGCTATTCTCCCTGCTTCTATATACTTTTTTATAACTTCTTCGGTTAGTTCACCCAACTCGCATCAACCATTAGGCAAAATGGTAAGATTTGCTTGGCATTAAATATTAGCTTTTTATTAGGGGGATAAACCTTATATGATGATGCAGGTATGGAAGAGAAGATGGTTATGGAGGAGTAGTGGTATGGTAAACAAAGTGAGAATATGGCTGTGGAGCCCTAATGTAAATAGTCTCAAACAAGTTGAAGAGCAAATAAGGAAGATATCTGAGAAAACAGGCGCTAGGATGAGGGGACCTATACCGCTTCCTACGAAAAGACTGAAGGTGCCAGTCTTCCGTTTGCCTCATGGTGAAGGATCGAAACATTGGGAGCACTGGGAGATGAGGATACATAAGAGGCTGATCGACATCGTGGCTGATGAAAGAGTGATGAAACAAATAATGAGAGTTAGAGTACCAAAGGATGTTTATATCGAGATAAAAATAGTCTAGTTTTACACTAATAATTCTAAAACTCTTAAATTACAGTATCAATATTAATTACGGTTACAACCAGGACCTTTCTACATGACAATAGACAAGCCGGGGTGCCCGAGCGGCCCAAGGGGCTGGCCTTGAGAGCCAGTGGGCGGAAGCCCGCGCGGGTTCAAATCCCGCCCCCGGCGCCATTATCTAATATTTCATCCTAGAATTCTTTTGATGGGAAGTTTGAATAATTTACTGGCTCCGCATAGAATTCCGTAACTACTAAGGAAATGATGGAGAAGGAAAGCTATCTGTAAAATAATTGTTTAGGTAAAGAGGATTCAGGTAAGGCGTTTACTTTATTTCTACGCTTGAAGGTTTTACGTCTTTGACTATCCCTATTCCAATGGTCTTGTTCATGTCTCTCATTGCGAACCTCCCTAGTGGAGGGAAGTCACTGTATTTCTCTATTACCAGCGGCTTTATTGGTTTGAATCTAACTATAGCAGCATCTCCCTGTTTGAGGAAGTCAGGGTGTTCTTCCAGCACTTTACCCGTTCTCGGATCTACCTTTGCCACTATCTCTACTATTCTTGATGCAACGCTTGCTGTGTGTACATGGATGACTGGAGTATAACCGACTGTTATTGCTGACGGGTGCCATATTACGAATATTTGTGCTGTAAACTCCTCAGCTACAGTAGGCGGGGTATTAGGATGACCTACTACATCTCCTCTTTTAACATCCTTCTTCGTTATTCCTCTAACATTAAATCCTATGTTGTCTCCTGGTTCTGCCTTCTCGAGTTTGGTATAGTGCATTTCTATGCTTCTGACTTCACCTGTTTTCCCAATCGGCATGAATACTACTTTGTCTCCTACCTTGAGGACCCCCGTCTCTACTCTACCCACAGGTACTACACCTACTCCAGGTACCTGGAGAACGTTCTGTATAGGTATCCTCAAAGGTTTGTCAACAGGTTTTGCTGGAGGCTCCAGCTGATCTAGTGCTTCTACTAGGGTTGGCCCATTGTACCACGGCATATTAGGGTCTCTTTCTATTAGGTTTGCACCAGTCCATGCTGAGACAGGCACGTATGCTATCTTATCAACATTGTATCCTAGGCCTTTCATAAATTTCTTGAGTATAGATACTACTTGCTCGTATCTCTTCTGACTGAACGGCGGATCAGTTGCATCCATCTTGTTTATTGCCACTACAACCTTGTCTATACCCATTGTTTTAGCTAGTAGCAGGTGCTCTCTAGTCTGTCCTTCAGGGCTCATACCTGCCTCGAATTCACCTTTCCTTGCAGAAACAACAACAACCGCAGTGTCGGCTTGACTTGCACCCGTAATCATATTCTTGATGAAGTCACGGTGTCCAGGGGCATCTATTATTGTGAAGTAATATCTTCTTGTTTCGAACTTCATGAAGGTTAGGTCTATTGTAACTCCTCTTTCTCTCTCTTCTTTCAGCTTGTCAAGTAGCCATGCGAATTTAAAGGACTCCTTCCCCTTTGCTTTCGCCGCCTCTTCTAGTTCTTTGATTTTTTTCTCGTCAACGAACCCTAAACGGAAGAGCAGGTGACCTACTAGGGTGCTCTTTCCATGGTCCACGTGGCCTATTACCACCAGGTTCATATGAGGTTTTTCAGCCATTCTACACCACCCTATATATTCGGGAGATAATACTTCGTGGGATAGAGGTTTTAAAAGATTAACTATGTCATTACCTGGAGCTGAGAGCTATACGTTCTATTTCCTCTTTTTGCTTGATAGCATGACTGTTAAGGTCTCCGCTAGCTGCTAGGAGAAGCTCGTCTGCAAGGCATTCCTCTATGGGTTTCGGATTATCAAATGCACAGTTTCTAGCTCCTTCGGCTATGAACCTTAATGCTAGATCAACTCTTCTCTGCGGAGATACGTCTACAGATACTCTATACGTGATTCCACCGTAGGTTATTCTGGTAGTTTCTTCCCGGGGTGCACTGTTTTCTATTGCCCGCACTAGTACCTGAAGAGGGTTATCTCCTGTCCTAAGATATATTATATCGAACGCTGTTTTCACAATGTTGTATGCCAGGTGTTTCTTTCCACCATTCCTCCCGGGGTGCATTAGTTTGTTCACCAGTCTCTCTACAATAGGTACCTCTGCTTTACCGAATCTCCTGTGCTCGTGTCTACCCCCCGTGTGTGGCAGCCATACTGGTTTGAGCGATATGTATTTCTTTAAACCAGGATCTCTAATATCAACACCCACAAAACTCCACTTACCGAATAATCTAATCTCATCAGCTCTAAGCTCTACATTAGCTAACTCGCTTGCCAAACCAGACACCTCTATCTATACCATATACCCTAGGCATTTAACCTCTTTTAATCTACCTATTTTAAATCTTCCACGCAATCATGGGCTATATAACATGTAATTAATAAATGCTCTCCAATAGGATGTATTGGATGAGGAGATGGTAGGGTATAATGAGCTCCTCTAGAGAGAAAGAACTACTGAAAGTCGTTGATCTTAACACTTTCGTTGTAGTAGACAAGGACGAGCTCGGTTATGTTGGCGTGATAAATCTCTTCTTAGAGAACGGTAAAACGTTTACAATGTATTATGTCCCACTGGAAATAGTCTCGGCTCTTAATCAAGTGGTGAATGACAATTTTACAGGGGAGTATGTTGTTAAGAGGGAGTCGTTATTCGATCTTCTACCACAGCTGGAGTTCTTTAAAGATAATGCTCAGAGGACTGTGAAAAGAGTTTTAATTGATTCTTTAGACGAATCATCAGGACTTTATACTGCTACAATAGAATTAACTTTTGATACCGTGACTATTCAAAAGAAAATGATACCTAGCCATGCCATATTTCTAGCGAGAATAGCTGATAAACCCGTTTACGTGCATAAGTCCCTTGTAGAAGAAACAGGGGATCAAGGTTAATAGAAGACATATTAAACAGGAGGTTACCTTCTAGGTTTCTGCTTCTTTCCTTTCAACAGTTCCATCAGGCTGACTCCGTTCACCATTATAACACGGTATCTAACTCCAGGAATGTCACCCATAGACCTACCTCTAGGTCCCCCTATACCTTCTATTATCACTTCATCATGCTCGTCTATCATTTTCAAACCTCCATCCCAAGGCACGAACGCTGTTACAACCTTATTGTTCTTTACTAACTGGACTTTTACTGCCTTTCTAAGAGCAGAGTTAGGCTGCCTCGCCTCTACACCTACTTTTTCAAGTACTATGCCCCTTGCTATCGGTGCTCCTTCAAGGGGGTCTACTTTGAGTTTTAATCCCAGCATTCTAATTTTGAATTCCCTCTGGCTCCACCTGAATTTCAGTCTCTTTTTCTTTAGTTTTCTAGCCGCGAACAATCCCATAGGCGATTTCTTTCCAGTCAAACTTACTGCACACCCCTCAGCCTGTAAACCCTAAATATGTTCATGGTCTAAATATTCTTTCTGTTGTTTCATGCTGTTACAACTATTTTATCAACATCGAAAAAGCGTTTTAGTATCAAACGTGCCCGTTTCAGGTTTTTGCCTTCCCTTCCTATGGCTTTCCCTTTATCAGTGCCTGGTACTCTTACATACAATGTTTTTTGCCCGGCTCTTTCGACTAGATTTATCGATACTATTCGCGCCTCTCTAAACACGTTTTTAACCATGTTTTCAAGGTTGTCAGAGTGTTCGACTATCTCTATATTCTTCTTTAAGAGATCAGATAGTTTCTTAACATTAATTCCTTTTCTCCCTATAGCCTTCCCCATATCTTCTGGGCGAACTATATAGATTATTCTATTGAAATCTTCGTCAACTATGCAGTCGAGAACTGAAGTACCTGTTATACTCTGGAATAAGGCAATATACCTTAGTTCTTCAGGTCCAAGCTTTCGTTCAGGCACTCGGTTTCAGCCCTCCTCTATAGCTTCTAAAATTCTCGAAGAGCCCTCATCCAGTACTGCTATCATAGATACTGGGTATGGTTTACCTGAGAGGGCCCCTAGGTCTACTGTAGTTCCCTCATATTCATAAATAGGTATGTTCCCGAGTTTCGCGTAGTACTTCACACTTTCCCTATATCTAGGCAACGCGTTCATAGCAACTATTACCATTTTCGCTTTACCCGTTTTCACCGTCTTAATCGATTCCTTCGACCCTATGACGAACTTACCGCTTTTAAGCAAGTTTTTCAACTCTCTCTCAAAGTTTGCCACACTAAGTCACCTGCCTACCGCACTTCCTGTGTAAGGATAATCATTCCAGTACCCACCTTTATAACCTTACCAGCCACGATGGATTCAGTTATCCCCTTAAAGTCTTCTATCTCTCCCATAGCAGCAGCCTTATACAAGTGTTTCTGAGTTTCTTCAAAAGCAGCTCTCGCTAATGGGCTTGATTTCTCCCCCACTATTCCTGTTCTTCCAATTGCTTTGACTCTACCACTCCAGGTCATTAGGTCCGCTACTAACATAAGATGCCTGATATCCACGTCAAGACCTTGTTTCTCCAAGACATCTTGCATTTCCCTGATAATTAGGTTCCTAGCAGCTTCTATTCCAAGTACCTCGGCAGTTTCCGTAATGTCATTAGTGTGTGTCCTCGTGTAATCCACTCCTTTCACATCAAGTATCTCAGCTAGATTGGATCCTTCAGTTACTATAATATATTCGATTAGGTTTCCGTCTCTATCTTTCTCGGCTTCTATTGCAACCTTGGTTATTCCCTTTATTCCCTTAATTTTTGTCTGCTTTATTTTATCCTCAACCCTGCTTAACGTACGTATGTCAACGTCCTCGTTTAAGTAAATAGTTAATGTAGGAGGATTATCATCCGTTATTTCTATATCTCCTATTTTGAGTTTCTTAAGTAGTGGTATCACGTCATCTAGTGTGACACCCTTATCATCCATCATCTCCTTGTCAAATACTATTGTAATTGTATAATTAACGATGTCTTTTTGTATCTCACTAATAACCTTCTCAATGGTTGTATATTCTATTCTTCTAGCTATTTCTCTGGCTTTTTCCAGGTCTTTTCCTATTTTATCAACCAGATATATTTTCATTGTAGGCGTGGAGGGTTTCTTCCTAGCGTCAACTATCTCTATAAGTCTAGGAAGACCTAGTGTAACATCGAACTCTAGCATACCAGCATAATGGAACGTTCTCAGAGTCATTTGCGTACCGGGCTCACCTATTGATTGCGCCCCCACTATCCCAACAGCTTCGCCTGGATGTACCTGACTTGACAAATATTCCCTAACAGCCTCTTCCACAACAGCCCTCTTTTGTTTGACATTTAAATCAGAGGATTCTAATTTCTCCACTAATTCCTCGTATATTTTTGGAGGCAGTATTTCAGACGCTGCAGTTAAAGCGGATTTAAGTGATTTCGCCATCCTTTACACCTCCCTGTACTTCTCGATTATCCGGTCTATATCAACAGATTTTCCATGCATCGATTTCATAGGATCCACTAGATCCTCTCCATATGAGAATTGCACAATATTACCTTCACTATCTCTAACTGTTCCGTCATAAGTTACACGCAAATCCATTAATGCATTAATAAGCCTTCTCTGCATGTAACCACTTTGACTAGTCTTTACCGCCGTGTCCACCAATCCTTCCCTTCCAGCAGCTGCGTGGAAGAAAGTCTCGAGAGGGTCTAGGCCTGTTCTGAAGTTGTTTTTAACAAACCCCCGGCTTTCAGGGCTCAAGTCTCCCTTCTTGAAGTGTGCTAAAGTCCTCCCCCTATACCCCCTCGTTATTCGTTTGCCTCTCACTACTTGCTGACCTAGCATTACAGCCATGTTAGTGATGTTTACATCAGAACCTCTTGCTCCGGTACGTGCCATAATGAAAACATTATTGAATGGGTCAAGATATTCGATTGCTTCTTTTCCCGCTCGCTCTCTTCCCTCGTTTAGGACCTGAATAATCTTCAACTCTAACGTTTCTTCTATAGTTCTACCAGGTATGGGTTCTAGTACTCCTTCCTGGTATTGTTGAATAAGCTTGTCCACCCGTTCATATGTTTCTTTGATTACTTGTTCAACTCTCTCCCTTGCTTCAGGCGGTATCTCCACATCGCTTAAGGTCATCGTGAATCCTTTCAACTCTAACATTCTGATGAACATTTTGAACACATTGTCAAAGAATTCTCTGGCAAACGATTCTCCGTATTCCTTGATCATATGGTGTATTATGTTTTCTGATTGTTGCGCTCCTACAGCTTTCTTGTCAAACACTCCTTCCAGAAGTTCACCGTTCTTTATCACTATGTATGAGTCATAGAAGCAGTCAGGATCAGCACACTCGAGTTTGCCGGAGTTTATTTTAGCTTTGCCTTGGAAATTGAATTCTTTAGGTAGGAATAGGCTAATGATTTGTTTACCTGTCCAGTACTCGTTAGGTTTTATAATAGCAGGCTCTGGCAGTTCGCCGTGATATCCTGTTACTGATAGTATAAACTCTACGTCATCTCTCGTGAGAAGGGTTGTCTTACTTGTTAGAAGATACGCACCGCTGACATAGTCTTGGCCGCCTCCTATTATCGGCCCCCCATACCTAGGTGATAGGATATGTTTTTCTACTAGCATTAACTCGTAGGCTTCAGCTATGGCTTCCGGCAGTCTTAGTGCGTGCAGGTTCATCTCGTCACCGTCGAAATCAGCATTGTATGGCGGGCATACAAGCAGGTTTAGTCTAAAAGTTTTACCCGGGAAGACTCTAACGATATGCGCCATCATCGACATTCTGTGGAGACTGGGTTGCCTGTTAAATAATACGATATCCCCATCCTCTAAGTGTCTCTCAACAATATAACCAGGTCTGAGGCTTTCAGCTAAGGCCTTTCTGTCTTTAAAGAATCGTAAATCGATTTTCCTCCCATCGTCTCTGATTACATAGTTTGCTCCAGGCCATTTATTCGGACCGTTTAAAATGCGTTTCCTTAGTTTTTCTATATTGAACGGTGTAACATTCTCTGCTATGGTGAGTGTTTTCGCTATCTCCTCAGGCACCCCTACTTCGTTTATACTTATCAGGGGGTCGGGAGAAATCACTGTTCTCGCAGAATAATTAACTCTCTTACCTGAGAGATTGCCTCGGAATCTGCCTTCTTTACCTTTGAGCCTCTGAACTATTCCTTTCAACGGTCTAAGGTTCCTATGCCTTGCTACGGGGACACCTGGCAGTTCGTTATCGAATAATATGGAAACATTGTATTGTAGGACATTCCACCGTTCTTCAACTATACTTTGCGGTGCCCCGCTCATAATGATGTTCTTCAGGTCATTATTTGCTCTTATAATAGTGACGAGGATGTGCGTTAAGTCGTCTTCGCTCCTAATACCAGTCTCAAGTGATATTGGGGTACGGACTGGCAGTGGAGGTACCAGGAGTACAGTGAGTACCATCCATTCAGGGCGAGCGTGTTCTGGGTCTAGTCCTAATAGTTCGGCATGTTCGTCTGGTATCATCTCGAGTCTCTGCCTTACTTCATGGGGGGTTAGGAAGATCCTTCCTTCAGGTCTCTCTTCATAGAATTTATATGGTTTATCGAGTATGATCTTATATTGCTGTTCCCCACAATGGGGGCACTTTGGGGTTTTTGCCGCTTTCTGAATAACATTCTTAACTAAGTCTTTGGCTAATCTGGGCCATTTCACCCTCAGCTTCCTATATAATTCTAGGTCGCGTTTTATTTCATCTTGAGGGAGAAGTATTCTTCCACAGGACCTGCAGGTTGATTTGAGCAAGTCATTTATTATGCTGACGAATCCTACATGAATTACCGGTGCAGCTAGTTCTATATGACCAAAGTGTCCTGGGCAAGTGGATGGTGGATTACCGCATACTGGGCACCGTTCACCCGGTTCTATAGCACCCATATGCGGGTCTCGCGGCCCTCCTCTAACGGGAAGCTCCTCGTCATATAGCTTATCCGTGACAAGCGCTACTCTACTCAGCTTCCTAGCTTCATCAGGGCTTATAATCCCGAATTTAATTCCATCAATAACATAGTCTTCAAACCTTAACACGGCATGTCACCCCTTTTCCTCTTTTCCGTTTGACGAGTTCGACCCCTTTTCCTTTACTTCCCGTTCTACTACACTGGAGATATCTGAGACTAGGAGCTTAGGCTTGATCATTAGACTGGTTATTTCTTGTAAAAGGAGCTTGAATGCGTATGGAACTTTTACAGGCACGATGTCCCCATCCGTTCCATGAATTGGGCATTCGAATTTTCGTTTGTTTGCATTGAACCATGCTATGTGACCGCATTTTCTACACACATACATTATATAGGCGTCACTGTTCTCTAGAAGCCTGTCCCTCAGTACCATTGCGGTACCATGACCTATTAAGGTATCTCTTTCCATTTCACCGAATCTTAACCCGCCCTTCTTTGCTCTACCCTCTGTCGGTTGTCTCGTTAACATTTGAACAGGCCCACTCGCACGGGCATGCATCTTGTCTGATACCATATGATGCAGCCTTTGATAGTAGACTATTCCTATCACAATGGGTTTGTTTAGCATTAGACCGGTTCTTCCATCATACATAATTTCACTAGCATCCTCTGGCAATCCCTTACTCAGTAATTCCATTTTAATGTCTTCTACTTTCTCCCCGATAAAAGGCGTCCCATCCACGAATCTACCTGATAAAGCTGCTACTTTTCCAGCTATCGTTTCAATAAGCTGCCCAAGCGTCATTCTGGAGGGGAATGCGTGTGGGTTAATGATTATGTCTGGGTTTATCCCATCTTCAGTATAAGGCAAATCATATTGCGGGAACATCATCCCTATGACTCCTTTCTGCCCGTGTCTAGAGGCGAACTTGTCTCCTATTTCAGGTATCCTTTCATCCCTTACTCTTACTTTGACTAGTTTGTTACCGTCTATTGTTTGGGTTATAAGAACCGTATCTACTATGCCCGTTTCCTTAGGCCTCATTACTACACTGGTATCCCTTTTTCTTGCCTGGAAAGGCGATACTCCCGTGACTAATTGTTGCTCTGCCGTAAATCTAGGAGGACTTACCTTTCCTATTAGAACATCTTCTCCATATACTTTTACTTCTGGCGCAATAATTCCATCAGGACCCAAATGCCGGTAATGTTCTGGTTGCTTATAGTCTATAACTCCGGGTTGCGGTATTGTTATCTCATCCTCTAATCCTCCAGCGTATTTGTTTTCTATTGTAGAATATAGACGGAAGAATGTTGATCGTGCAAAGCCTCGATCGATTGATGATTTATTGAAGATCAAAGCGTCTTCAATATTATATCCGCTGAAGGACATTATTGCTACTACTGCATTTATTCCCGCGGGCCTATCATTGAATCCTATTAGGTCTAGAGCTTGTGTTTGTACTAACGGTTTTTGCGGGTAATAGAATAGGTGGCCACGGCTATCCGTTCTTAGTTTATAGTTTGCAGCGTATAGTCCGAGTGCTTGCTTGGCCATGGCAGACTGATAAGTGTTACGCGGACTTTGGTTGTGCTCGAGGAACGGTATGGTTGAAGCTGCAACACCGAAAATGCCCGGTATCCACATTTCTAGATGAGTATGTTCCTTTGTTACATCTTCCGGGTATAATGCTACTAGTACATTCTCTTCCTCCTCAGGGTCTATGTACTCTATTATTCCTTTTTTCACAAGGTCCGTGAAACTGATCTCTCCTTTCCTAGTTTTCTCGATGTGCTCTCTCGTAAGCTTTATCTTGCCGTTTTCCACGACTATAAGTGGCCTCATTAGTCTCCCAGCATCGGTGTTCACGTAAACCTCTCCTATTTTCCCTGTTTCGATGAAGGCAATGCTTGCTTCGAAGGGTATTTCACCTTGTCTACGGAGTTCCCTGAATTCTTCAGCTAGTTTTCTACCGTCAGGATGGAAGCCTAGCGGTATACCGTTGAGGAACACTCTAGAGTATTTGCCGAGTGCATCTATGGCTTGGGGATCATCGTTCTTGGCTTTTTCCAGCACTTCCTCTACAGGTAAAACACCAAGCTTATATAACCTGTCTATAAGTTTCGTGTTCTCCAACTCTGTAAGGCCTACAGATATGTAGGATAGTAAAGAAAGATTCTTGACTAAACCACAGTTCGCACCTTCCGGGGTTTCAAACGGGCACAACCTACCCCAGTGCGTGCCGTGTAGGTCTCTTGCTTCAAAATGGCTCTGCGTTCTAGATAAACTGGAGACGACTCTTCTAAGATGGCTGAGCGAGGATATCCAGTTAACACGGTCTAGAGTCTGGCTTATTCCGGTTCTATTACCCGGCCAATTACCGGTTGCAAGGCTTCTTTTCAGCATGTCTGAGATTATATCTGATCTAGCTATTTGGGCTAGATGTATCTTTCGGCGTTGGCTTATGAGAATTTCCATCTGCTTAGCCATATTGTTTAGAAAAGTGTCATAAGCGAGTCTAAATACTTCGGCAATAAGGTCCCCTGCAAGCCTAAGCCTCTTATTCCCATAGTGATCCTTGTCGTCCGGTTCACGGTATCCTTTCATTAGTTCGATTATACGTCTAATCATATCAGCTATAAGTAAAGCTTTCCTCTTTCTTATCCTTTCATCTGGCGACCTTCCTATATGCGGCATGAAATAGTTGTCAAGTATTTCCTGTGCTCTCTGAATTCTAATATCCTTCGGCTGCCCACTTGCCACTCTGTTACCTATGAATTCGAGTGCTTCTTCCCTGCTTCTAATCATTGAAACCTCTAATAAGGATAGAATGAACTCGTTTTGGAATTCAGGGTCCGGCGATATTGCCATAAGTATTTCTTTATCTGTTTCTAAGCCTAGAGCCTTGAGCAATATTGCAACAGGTATTCTGCCTCTTATCCTTGTAACCACAGCCTGGAATGTACCGTTAGCCATTCTATCGATCATTATTCTACTTCTGACGCCTTGACTAAGGGATGAGAGCTTCACACTGTATGTCACTTTTGAGGAAGCCGCGAAACTGCCTCCCCCTATGGATACTAGAGGTCTATTAATAGCTAATTCTTCCTGGGCCACGACAACTTTTTCGTTCCCATTGATAATGAAGTAGCCACCCTTGTCTCTACTGTCTTCACCGAGCTCTGCTAGTTCTTCACCGCTTTTATCTGCTAGAGGGTCTAGAACAGATCTTACCATGACCGGGAGATCGCCTATATGCACCTCCTCGGGTTCTCGTTCAATACCGTTTTCAACAAGGGTCATCTCCAAATATAGGGGGACACTGTAAGTTAGATTCCTTAACCGACACTCAGTTGGATTAACGCTTCTCTTTGCTCCATCAACTTCTTTCACAAGCGGCTTACCTATCCGTAATCTACCTATTTTCACGAACGTTGAAAACATTAAAGGATGAGGCTCTACTTGTTGGCGTCTACCATAGTAGTAATATGGCCTGGCTGGTCCTGGATGAACAGTTTTCCTCGATGCAACTATCTCGTATATGGTTTTCTGGGCAAACCTATTAAACGACTCTAGGTGCTGGCGCGATAAGCCTTTTTCTTCGATGAAAGATTTGGCTAGGGTAAATAAATCCCTCTGTCCTGGAATCCAATCATTATTCGATGACAATCTAAATATCCCCCTAGTATGCTACAACAATCCGATAGACCACTGATTCGCCCGCAGTAGGACTCTTTCTTGTAATCCTAATAATATTTCCTGGATGACCATTTAACAATCTAACTACAGGATCATTGACGCTAATGTGCGGAAGCTGGTATGGCTTCACATTATACTCTTTAAGTACCTTTGCAGCCTCCTCTACACTGAGAAGCTCGTGTTTCGGGACAAGCTTATGACTAAGAATTTTCTTCTTAACTCTAACCTTTGATGGGGTCATCCCTATATAAACCCCCTTCCACCTGCAAACTCAAGAAAGGTTAACTATCGGGTTTATTAAATTTGATCATCTCCAAACTACTTGTTTACGGGTTAAATCGTAGGAGCCTTGTGGGCGGCGGGTTGTGTGGCGGGCCCGCCGGGATTCGAACCCGGGACCTCCGCCCAGAGCCCATAGGCAAGGCACCCGGTCTACGGGTTAAAAGCCCGCCGCTCTATCCTGGCTGAGCTACGGGCCCTTCCATCCCATCCTTCAAGGATACTCTGGCAGGGATATAAAATTATAGTTTAAGGATAGCCGGTTTTATTGTTAGAAACAGAGGTATGGTGTTAAGCTTTGGAATCAGGGATCAGTGTTGATAGAGTTAGACGATATATTAACGGGTTAGAGACAGTTTTGGGGAGCCACTCCGAATTCTTAAGGAATAATTATCCAAGTCTTTTAGACGCTATTAAAAGATACTTGAAGGACTCCCGTTATTACCTGGAGAAAGGAGACATTGAAACTAGTTTAGTGGCGATAGCTTATGCTGAAGGATTATTGGATTCCCTTAAATATATAGGTGAACTTGAACTGCACTGGCCTGAACGCAGGCAAGAAAAGAAAGTTTTCCTTGCAGGAACATTTGACATCCTCCATCCAGGGCATATTGAACTAATGAAGTGGGCTTCAAGTTTTGGGAAGCTTTATGTTGTCGTGGCTAGAGATATTAATGCCGTGAAATCTAAGGGAAGAAGACCGGTTTTACCTGAGTCTGTTAGGCTAGAGATCGTGCGGAGCATTAGATATGTCTATGAAGCCCGCTTAGGAGATGAAACTGATATATTTAGACCTATAGAGGATATACGTCCTGACATTATCGTATTAGGGCCTGATCAGTCAATATCAGAAGAGGTTGTAGCAGGAGAAGTGGAGAGAAGACTGGGATACAAACCATTAGTAGCTAGGTACCCAGATAAGAAGGCTTTCAATGGCATAAAAAGCTCTACGGACATTATTAGATCAATATGCAAAAGCTATTGCAACCTAGTAAAGACCTAGCCTGGGGCACTCTTTTATGGAACCTAAATCTCCAGCATTGACTATCCGTTTGAGTTGTTTCGAGAACCTATCTGCTAAAAGGGTGGGAATAGGTATTCTTCCACGCGTCCAGGTTCTTCTTACTATATTAACAGCGGTTTCCAGAGAAACTTTGTGCCCTATGCTGACGTAGATCTTTCTATTTCCTTTATGTAATATATAGGCAATAATTTCTCCCGTCTCCCTATTAACTACTTTGTCGTTATCTTCAATACCAGTCAGCCGTCGTTTGGCTACACCGATTGAGGGAATATCAAACACTACTCCAACGTGAGATGCTATACCGAAACCCCTAGGATGAGCTATCCCATGGCCGTCGACTATTAATACGTCAGGTAGCAGTTCCCTCTTCTTTGCCCAAGTAAGCAATAAAGCTATGGGAGGCATTTCTCTAAACGCGAGAAATCCGGGAATATATGGTATGCAAGTATATGCTGCTGCATAAAAACACTTTATTAGTTCTAGGGATTGATAGTCAACTATAGAAAGAACAGCTATTCCAACAGATTTATCGCTAATGTAAGAGAGATCCAGTCCACCTAAACTACGGATTTCCTTGATGTAATCATTCTTTAGAATCTTTTTAGAAAGAGTTTTTTGAGTGATAAATGCTCTTCGAGAGTTAAACTTAGATCGTATATTCCTACATATATCTAGAGGATTATAGTTGGACACTGTATTCTTTGACCTCTCTATCACTTATTGAAACAACATCTATACCATCACCGGATAACGAGTCTCTTTTTATGGCAGTCCTCACAGCCCCAATTGCAAGGCTCTCAGCTTCCTCTAAGGTTACTTTTTCATCGTACTTCTCCTCAAGAAGACCGAGGGAGAGTGTTGCCCCTGTTCCAAGCGCCGCGTATTTCTCCTCACTATAACCTCCAAGACTGTCTAACACGTATAGATGGGGTCCCCTGTAGTCTACTCCCCCAACTATGACTTCTGTTAGATATGGTAACATTTTACTTGAGTAAAGAATGCTAGATAACAATTTAGCCACACCCTTTACTGACAAGGAAGACTTGGTTGATAGCTTATGGTACTCTAGCTCATATTTGAGTATAGATGCTATTGCCTGGGAATCCGCATACATCCATGCAGCACCGACTGCTATCCCATCACTTATTACATGAACCTTCTTTGCTTTCCCACTGATAACTAAGTTACCTAGGGTATACCGTTTATCGGCTGCTATGATTACGCCTTCATCGACTTCGATTCCAACTACAGTCGACCCTTGCACATACATCTGCTAGCACCCTAACTAAAGATTCGCGGTAACCTTGTTAAAACTTTGGCACCTGTTTCCGTAACCAGCACCATATCTTCTATCCTGACACCGAATCTACCGTGTATATAGACTCCTGGTTCTATAGTGAATAACATTCCTTTTTCGATTATAGTATTCGAGCCAGGTCTTATGTACGGCTCTTCATGAACATCTACACCGACTCCATGGCCGAGTCCGTGAATGAATTTAGATCCAAACCCGTGTTTCTCAAGAACGCTCCTCGCTGCATTATCTATCTCCTTAGCTTTAATTCCAGGTTGAACGATATCAACAGCGCTTTCAACAGCCTCATTCACTATTTCTATAACCCTCTGCAAATCCTTGTTTTCGCCGTGGATCAACGTTCTCGTTGAATCACTGTTATAATTGTGTTTCACTGTTCCCCAGTCAATTAAGACTAGTTCGTTTCTCTCTAATTTCTTGTTTCCCGGTATGGCATGCGGGTAAGCCGCGTTTTCTCCGAAGGCGACTATTGTTGGAAATGCCTCTCTTTCGCCTCCAAGTACCCTCATATGTAGACCTAGCCTGCCTGCAAGATATAACTCTGAAACCCCTTCAGTTATGTCATTAACTGTTTTGAGAAAGGCTTCCTCCGCTGTTTTGAGGGTTTCCGTAATGACATTTATTTCCTCCGCTGTTTTGACCATACGTATTTCACTGATCTTGCTCTCAATAAAGCCTTTATTGCATATTTTCTTGAATTTCTCTCTATAGTTGCAAGGAAGGCCCGCTAGATCACACACAATCTCTTCCTCGCTCCCACCTATGATCCTGGATATAGACGAATAAGGATCTTCACCTATAATTTTAATATCATCCGGCATGACCATCTCGTTCGCTGATCTATAAAAACCGTATACTTCTAGCCATTCTGGGGAGTAGTCTCGGAACCTGTAGAATTCTAGTATGTTTGTTAGAACAAAGTGTTTCTCTCTGTAAGGCATTGACACGAGAATAGATCCTTCCGGGCTAGGTATGCCGGTAAAGTATGAGATGTTAGATGGATTAGAGATTATTAGAACAGGATCTTTCAAGTCTTCTTTTAAGACTAGCTTCTCAAGTCTGGAAGGCGAGTTCCACAAGATAAGCCACCTGTTCTCCCGGTGGATTCTTAGTTTGCTATTCCAGGTTAAAACTTAGATTATTGCAGTCTATATAATTGGTAAGGACCTGTATTTTAGTTCATTCAAGTATTTGTTATAACATTCCGTGAAGTAATATTTAACGGAATCTAGCTCTCGTAGTGACTTTTTTGTTTTGCCACGAGTATCTGCGAATTCTCTTTGATCTACCGAAGCCGCAAGCTACACAGTAGCCCTTCGCGACATTGAAAGAGTTCCTCCCGCATCTCCTGCATCTTATATGTGTTTTACTTCTCCCATGTTTACCCATGGAAGGTGTTCCTTTACCCATTTAGTTCACCTCAACTAGCCGGAGAGATCATAACAACATTGTCTCCTCTTATTAGTATTATCCCTAGTCTTCGTGTTTCTCCACTTGATCTGATTTCTTCCGCATCATGGAGCAGTATATTCAAGTGTTGATCGAAGCTCTTTAAGGTACCTCTAACTTCCCTACCACCTTTTAGCCTTATATATACGGTTTTTTCTAGTGATTCGCTGAGTAGTGTATGCGTATCCGCCATTTTCTTCACCTTAGCTTCAGTAGTAGCTTCATTACCGTTTTCTGAGGGAGTCTACTATAAAAAGGTATATTCGCTAAATCGATTTGACGGGAGAGTGTGAGGAGATGCCTGCTCAGCTAAGAAACCGGCATTCTTTATCCAAGAAAGAAAAGAGGAAGCTCCAGAGGATTCTCTCAGAGAAGCTGCTGGCAATGCTGGATTACAGTGATTGCAGCTTGCTGGAGATAGGCGAATACAATAGTGGAATCGTATATCTATGCGACTCCCAATGCTTCTTATTAGTTCTACAATACCAGGGGGAGAATCTATATGTACCGTGCTTAAAGAGGTTGTTGCACTTGTTTAGAAAAGGTATTTGGCGCGGGGACATTGAGGTTGATCGAGGAGCGGTTCAGGCTTTGATGCGTGGAGCAGATCTCATGGTTCCCGGTATAAGAAACGTAACCGGGTATTTCAATAATGGTGACATAGTAGTTATTCTAGATGAGGACTCGAAAGCGCCTGTTTCAGTGGGTAAGGCACTGGTGTCTTCTGAAGACTTGAAGGCCATGGTTTCCTCTAAGTCCCATGGGAAGGTCGTCCTTAATCTTCACTATGTAGGGGATCAGGTGTGGAAAGACCTATAACTTGATTTAGTAGAGTCTAATGGATTCAAGGAGTTTGGGGGTGTAGATCTCTGGTTTCCTGTTTATAACTCCCTTTTCTTCTAGTTTAGACGCATCTTTGTATAACAGGTTTTTGAGTGTTTGAATAGCAGTTGGTTCACCATGATTCAATATTATATTTCTAGGCTTTGGTTTCAGGAATTTATAGAACATCCTTAATTCTGACCGGCTTGCATGCCCGGAGAACCCCTCTATTTTCTGTACCTCCATCTTTATTTTTAGCGTTCTTACCTTCCCCTCTTCTACGAACTGTAATTCTCTGTCCCCTTCCACTATTCTTCTACCCAGTGTTCCAGCCGCTTGGTAACTAACGAATACTAAAGCATTCTTCTCGTCTTCTGCTAAAGCCTTAAGATACTCCACGCTAGGTCCACCTGTTAGCATTCCGGAAGTTGCAAGTATTATGGCGCTTTTATCTCCCTGCATCACCGATTCTCTTTCTTCTTTATGGCTTACATATACAGTGTTTTCACTTATGAACGGGTTCTCGCCTTGGTGGAGTATTTTGTTCCTAATAGGTGGAACCAATAGCTCGGGGTAATTAGTGTAAATCGCCGTTACTTCATATACCATGCCGTCAACATATACGGGTATTTCCGGTATCTCCTTCTTCTTCATGGCTTCGTTTAATACAACTAGTATTTCTTGGCCTCTTCCTACAGCCATTACTGGTATTAGTATTTTCCCCCCTCTTTCAGACACTTTCCTTATCACGTCTAGCAGTTGTTTTTCTGCCTCATCTCTCGGCTGTTGCTCTGTAGCTCCATAAGTTGACTCCATAATAAGAGCCTCTATCCGTGGAAACTCATGGTTTGCAGGGGGGAGCAAACGTGTTGCCATATCTCCCTTTATCTTGTAAAACTTCAGGTCCCCAGTATATAAGATGTTATACAGCCCTTGCCCGACATGTAAATGGACAAGAGACGATCCTAGGATATGCCCGGCATTGTGGAATGTTAGTTTCGTGTCTGGAGCAACATCCGTGACAACCTCGTAATCTACGGTAATAGTTCTTGAAAGCATCGTCGATATTTCTCTCATACCGTAGAGAGGCTCTTCCCCTTCTTTGCGGGCCAGTTCGATTAGATCTTTTTGGACGAGAACCATTATGTCTCTAGTTGGTTTTGTAGCATAAACCGGTCCTCTATAACCGTACTTATATAATAGGGGTAGGATACCAATGTGATCTAAGTGGGCATGACTTATCACTACAGCATCGAGTTCTTCGATATTAAACTCGGGCGAGTCTAGTCTCGGAAATCTATCTACACCAGACCCCCCGGGGTTTATTCCAGCATCTAGTAATACTTTGCTTTCACCAGTATCCACCAGTATAGCCGATCTGCCGACTTCGCAGAAAGATCCCAAACCTATTATTCGAACATACTGAGTTCCTTTAATGGTGTCTCTGAATATCCGTTCACCTATTTCTCTAAACGCTTTTTTCCTCTCCGATGAGGATCTGAGCATATGGCTTAGAATACTGTTCAAAACATTACTAATTAACGGCGGTTTCCTGTAAACCACCATACGCCATCCAGTATTTGCTAGTACCTTATTAATGAATTGCTTGTTTTTACCTGCAGCTTTCCCCGGCTTCTCTGCTCTAATTACGACTTCCCCTAGAACGTCGTCAAACTCAATTAAGTTAGGATCTATTCCTGCTTCCGGGTTTACATTGTTTATGATGAAGGCTTTAGTTTCTTCTGGGGGTTTCCTTACACTAGGGTCTGTCCTTATTACAACTCTCTTCTTTAGTTTTTTTGCTAGTTCTTTTATTATATCACTGTTTTTAACTATGAATTTCGGGTTCTTAACATAGATAGCTATTTCGGGGCCTTCAAATTCTACAGTGCTAATATCGGCATTACCTAGATACGTGTAAATGTTTCTCATAAGAAATAGTCTGAGATTTTTGCCTGTTAATCTCTCGTTTCCACGTAAGTCCGTTGAAGCCAAATTGCCAGGCACCTCTCCCGCGGGATTAATACTTATAATTCAATTGAAGCGCATCACGTTTCTACTCTTAGGAGCTGATGCTATCTTAAAGTGTGTAAATCAGGGTTTATAAGTAATTAATATTGTTTATCGGTTTTTTGGTTGAATTCTAGGTGAACTTTACTGTAAGTTCTCTTGACCCGCTTTTTTCTATAATCACAATGTCAACTCCGTCTCCAGATGCGGAGTCTCTCATGGTAGCTGCCTTTACCGCCTTCTTTGCCAATTCTATGGCTTCATTCACACTCATACCACTCCGGTATCCCTCTTCTAGAACCCCTAGAGCTATAGGGGACCCTGAGCCTGTCGAGGTAAACGACTCTTCCTCTAAGACGCTCCCGTACCAATCAAGACTATATATCCGGGGGGAGTCATCATATCCCCCTACAATCAACTGTACTATATATGGGAACCATTTGGAAGAGAATAGTATCCTAGCTAGCAGGTTCGCATAATTCTTAACTTTTGGTTTTGTTTTGGCAGTTATACTATAGTATTCCATTTCAGCCCTCACAGTATCTGCTAAAGCCTGGGCGTCTGCTACTACTCCTGCTATAGTCATTGCCACGTTATCCGTGATTTTGACTATCTTCTTAACAGTTCTACTGGCTATTAAATGCCCTGCTGTTGCTCTTTTATCGGCTGCTAAAACAACGGCATCAGCTATTTTGATACCTACAGTTGTAGTTCCATGGAACGGTTCAATACCAGGTTCTCTGGTGTAGTTCAACCCGCCTTTCCACGTCTCGAACAAAAGATCTCCCCATGGTAGATGGTTTTGAATGACCAGTTATAATAAAAGTTAGCCATTACAAATAAACGACAGGGATTATTCCAAGGGTAGAATATAGGTGAAGGCCATGGAGGAGCATTATTTTTCTCTCCCTAGAAACCTCGTAGTAGGCAATGGGATCATTGATAAGATAGGACCGTATTTCGCTAAACTATGGCCTAAAGGTACTTATGTGCTCATTGTGACGGGTCCTCACGTGTATTCACTTATTTATCCCAGAGTAAAAGAGAGCCTTGAGGAATCAGGGTTTGATGTAAACTATTTGATAGTTGAAAAACCCACAGTTGATGTGGCTGAGCAAGCTGTTGAGGAGATATCGAAGTCGAAGTATAATGTTATAGCAGGACTAGGAGGGGGAAAGTCTATAGATATAGCTAAATTTGCTTCATTCAAAACATCTAAGGATTTTGTTAGTATACCAACTGCAGCCTCCCACGATGGTATAACCTCCCCCTTCGCTAGCCTTAAGGGATTCGAGAAACCAATTTCTGTTAAGGCTAGTGTCCCTCAATTAATTTTATTGGATGCAGGCCTAATAGCCAACTCTCCTAAACGGCTAATAAGGTCAGGTATTGGTGACATACTCGGAAAATGGACCGCTGTACTGGATTGGAAATTAGCTCATAAACTCAAAGGAGAGTATTATGGGGCATACGCTGCTTCTCTAGCTTTAATGACCGCTAAGCATGTTATAAATAATTCAGACGAAATCGCTTCGATAACGCCTGAAGGTACTAGAATTATATTAGAAGCTCTGGTAAGCAGCGGAGTGGCTATGTGTATCGCAGGATCCTCTAGGCCTGCGAGTGGTTCAGAGCATTTATTCAGCCACGCCCTTGATATTGTAGCGAAGCACCCTGCTCTTCATGGAGAGCAAGTAGCATTGGGCACTATTATGATGCTTTACTTGCATGGTAGGAACTGGATAAAAGCTAAGAGAGTAATGACACGTGTGGGTTTACCAGTGAAGGCTAAGGATTTAGGAATAGAGGATGTTGAGGTGGTAAGGGCGTTAACTATGGCTCATAAGATAAGACCTGAACGATATACTATACTAGGAGAGAAAGGTTTGACTTGGGAGGCGGCAGAGGCGTTAGCTAGGAAAACGGGAGTTATTGACTAGCTTCTTCAGCCTTGGCTTCCACCTTTTCTTCTTGCTTCTCTCGACTTGACTCTTCTTTTTTCTCTTGCTCGTAAGCTATTGAGACTTTGAAGGTTAGTTTCACGGTATCAGGTATATGCTTCTTAATCTCCGCCCCCAGAACTTTGATGTATAATGGGACGTCCTTAATGTTTAGAATAGCGGGTTTCAATTCTATAGTTATTTCATTGTTTTCAATTGCTACATTAACTTCATCAGGGTTTATCTTAAGTCTCCTAGCCACAAGGAATTTAGCTTTCTTTTCTAGCGTATCAGCTTTGTCAAGTACCTCGATTTCATATACTAGTCTTTTACCTGCTAATGGGTGGTTGAAGTCTACTTCTACTATCCTGTCAGTGACTCTAGTGATAATGCCTAACTCATTGTTTATTTCCACAATCTTGCCAACCTCTGGTCTTACTCCCGCTTTTACGAATCGCCTAACAGGATATTTTCTTATCCTGGAAGGATCTTTAGGTCCGTAGGCCTCCTCCGGTGGTATCTCAACGGTTTTCTTCTCCCCAACATCCATTTCTTTAAGTGCTTTGTAGAACCCTTTAACCAGTATGTTTTCCTCTACGACTATAGGTTTTGGCCCATAGTACTCGTCCTCACTGTACTTGTTTTCCTTTCTAGCTAGTTCTGCGTTAGTTGTTTCAATTAAATTGCCTTCCTTGTCTTTTATAGTGTATGATACTAACACTATATCTCCGTCCTGTATAGGCATCGTTTTCTACCCTCCTGATCTAACGTACCACCCAACATCCTTAATGTTTTCTATTAAAAGTTCTTTTCCATCTTCCCGTTTCAGGTAACCCCATCCTAAAGGCTCTTTTCTAGTGTTAAGAACAATAAGCAAACCTTCATCCTCGGGTGTTTCAATTATATTATTCTTGAATACATCCCTCCCATATAAGAAGGCTTGCTCTCCTTTTGGTGAGACCATAGCGTGTCTATAATCACTTGACTTGCATTTCCTAGTAACGTATTTGGCTAGATCTAGGCTTGGCGTGACTCCTCTCTTTTTGATTGTTGCAACATGTAATCCGACAGAGTATGGATTAATTTTCGCGGTAAGTATCTTTCTCACACGTTCCTCCAAGCACGGTGTTATACTGTATACCTCTACATAAGGCCCACCGTATTGACCGTAAAGTCTTCCAGGAAGGATTTTCATGTGACTGCACGCTGTAATGGTGTTTAGCAGGTTTAGTACTAGTTTGGAATGAACATTTGCTAGTTCCGCTAGTTCTAGCATTTTTTTCTTATTTTGCATATGAAGAACCCCTCCGTATCAAGAGTGTGTGGGTATATTCGTTTACACTTTTTAACGCGTTCATCGAATTTTACGTTAGAGTATTCTGCTATCCCGTTTTCTCCAGGTGCATCGGTTTCAACGGGTTCTAGACATGGATTACTTGCCAGAGCCTTAGTTATAACATACTCGTTTTCCTCTACGCCTATAGTGCAGGTCGAGTAGACGATTTCGCCGTCCTCCTTAAGGTTCATCGTTAAATGGTTTAGAAGGCTTACTTGGAGTTTAGACAGGTAGATCAAGTCAAGGATTTCCCTGGATTTTTTCCTCCTTGGGTCTTTTCTAATTATTCCCTCTCCGCTGCAAGGCGCGTCTAAGAGTATTTTATCATATAGGAGAATGCGGGGCATGTCGAGCGCATTTATTCGTATAATTATATAACTGGTAAAACCCATTCGGGAGAGATGACTTCTTAGTGCTTTTACTCTATCCCTGTTTTTATCTACCGCTGTCAAATAAGCCTTGTCGCTCGTGTATTGGAGTATTTGCGTTGCCTTTCCACCAGGTGCCGCTGCTGCATCAAGTATGTCCTCCCCTTCCCTGGGGGCTAGTACGTCTACAGGTATCATTGAAGCGGGCCCTTGTATGTAATAGTAACCGAGAAGATATTCATGCAGGTACCCTATTTTCTCTCCCCCCCTCTTAACTAGGTAGCCGTATTTTGTGAAGGGTATCTCCTCTAGCTCCACACCCTTACGGTATAGTCGCTCTTTTAGCATGTTGCAATCTATTAGGAAGCTGTTACATCGTATGGCCTTGGGTAGAGGTTTCTCATTCGTCTCTAGGAGTTTAATTACATCTTCATAGGAGAGCATTTCAAGGTATCTCTCCACAATCCATGGTCTATACCCGTATTTCTCCGCTAATTTCTCCGCTATATTGCTGGGTTTCACGGAGAAAACCTTGTCTAACTTATCGGTTTGACTGTTCCGCACTTCACAATCTTCCCTCTTTTTATCTTTTATAGTAGTTAGGGTTCACTCTAAATTGTTTGGGTGCATGAAGTTGAAAAGAGGAGTGTTCCCAGGTAGATTCCAGCCTCCCCATTATGGCCATGTTAAAGCGATTAAATGGGCTTTAGACAAGGTTGCTGATGAGCTTATTGTTATTATCGGATCCGCGCAGGATAGTTTCTCCTTAAAGAACCCTTTGACAGCTGGTGAACGGTTTACCTTGCTAAGAAAGCTTCTCGTCAATGAAGCCGGGAGCTACTTGCATAGAATAAGCATTGTCCCGGTCATGGATATAAATAGCAATAAGCAATGGGTTAGGTATCTGGAAATGCTTCTGCCCCCTTTCAACACTGTAATATCTGGGAATCCTTTAGTCCAGTTATTGTTTGAGGATAGCGGTTATGAGGTTTATACACCGCCGATGTTTAGTAGGAGTAAGTGTAGCGGGACGTATATCAGGAAAGCCATTATAGAGGGATCTCAATGGGAGGATTGTGTCCCCGAAACTATTGTCGAAGATCTAAACAAGATGGGTTTCGCTGAGAGGCTTAAGAGGCTTTCTAGAGGCGATGAGTAGTTGGCGGAGGAAGTGGTTAATATAGATGGTAGCATGGGCGAAGGCGGTGGTCAAATACTAAGGTTGGCTTTAGCTTTATCTGCGGTTTCCAGTAAACCGGTTAGAGTGTATAATATTAGAGCCAAAAGGTCTAAACCGGGGTTACGGCCTCAGCATCTTATTGCTGTTAAAGCGCTTTCAGAGATATCACACGCCGAAGTGTCAGGAGCGAATATAGGTTCTACGGAAGTAATCTTTATTCCCAAGGAACTGAAGGGAGGCTCGTATAGATTCGATATAGGCACGGCTGGGAGCGTATCTCTTGTTATACAAGCCATAATTCTGCCTTTATTGTTCGCCAGCGAACCCAGTGTTGTCAGATTAACAGGTGGAACAGACGTTCCAATGGCTCCGCCTATAGATTATATGCGATATGTGTTCAGGCATAACCTCAGGTTGCTTGGTGCAAGTTTTGACATAGTCTTGCATCGGAGAGGTCACTACCCTAAAGGTGGGGGAGTGGCTGAGTTAGTTATTGAAAAAACGATTTCAAGATTGAGGGTTCTAAAAGCTGTCAAAAGAGGGAATATTCTGGAAGTTAAGGGGGTATCACATGCAGTAAGGCTTCCATTTCACGTTGCAAGCAGGCAAGCCCTGGCTGCGAGGAGGTACATTCAGGAGAAACTAGGGGACATTCACGTTTCAATAGAGATTGAGCATTACAAGAAGGAGTGGGATCCCCATTTAGGGCCTGGTAGTGGAATTGTATTATGGGCTAGCTGTGGGAAAACTCTCTTGGGGGCAGATAGTTTGGGGGCTAAGGGAAAGCCTGCGGAAAGAGTAGGAGAGGAGGCGTCTTCAATATTAGTTGAGGATTTGTCAACGGGAATGGCGTTTGACAGGTATATGTCGGATATGCTACCATCTTTCCTGGCCTTCACGGGGGGAGTCTCAGAGATAGGAGGTTCTAAATTGACGATGCATGCTAGCACGGTTCTCAGGTTGCTGGAAATCTTTTTTGGGGACAGTGGACTTGAATATGAGTTGGATGGAGAGGTAGGAAAACCTTTTACCTTGAAGTTAAAGGGCATTGATCCCGCTTCTCTACATGGATGAACCCTGTTTTTCCACGTGGCTGCCTATTATTCCTCGGATCAAATCATGTACTGATTTTGGGTCATTGGCTTTCACAGTGTAGGGGGTGCGTCCTGTTTTTGCTTTAATTAGCTCTATAGTATTAGATAGTGTCTTAGACGGTACTAGATCTATTTTCGATACCGTGTAGATGAACGGTTTGTTCCCTGTTACACTCTTTGCGTCTTCAGCTATTTCCAGCTGTACGGGTATAGGGTATGATGATGTTTCAGTGGGATCTAGGAGGAATACTATTATGCCTTTCAAATGTTTTAACGCTGTAATGGCTTTCAACTCGATCTCGTTCCTTTCTTCGAGTCTTCTATCGAGTAGTCCTGGAGTGTCTATTAACTGTATCTCTTCTCCGTTTATAGTAGTGTGGCCTACATGTATATCTTTTGTTGTGAACGGATATTCTGCAATTTCGATTCTAGCTCTTGACGCTGAAGCCACGAAACTGGATTTACCTACACTAGGCGGTCCGGCAACTATAATCGTCGGTAACGAGGGGTTTATTCCAGGTAGATGGGATAGATATACGACGAGGTTTTTCAGGTAGAGGAGTCCTCTACTGCACCTCTTTATGGGAGACAGCATTCTCCCCCTAGCTTCGCTGGCTTTCTTCTTAATAGCTTTTCTCTCTTCCTGTGCCATGAGGATGTACCGGTATTTCTTCTCGAAGTACTGTGCCAGTTTGCGTGCTTTGAAAATGCATTCGATGTATTTTTGGACTTTGGTTTCATCGAATTCTAGGAATACTAGGCTTCTATAGAAGGGATGTAGGTTTTTTAGGAGGCGGTATAATTCCTTTACGAAACTGGTTTTCGATTCAATGGTGTCAGATATCATTTGCAGGCGAGCTAACTCCATTTCTAGTATAGGGAGGTTTCTCCCCACTTTTTCGTATCTTCTCTTCATGCGTGTCAGTAATTCCTTATACTCTGGTACCTGTATGTGCTTCGCTTTCTCTGGCGGTGTAATTGTTTCAGCCTTTTTATTCATCCGTGGCTCCCAGGTGTGTATCGCTCATATAGTGGTTAAACAGTTTTCTAAGATTTTTCTCGCTTAAATAGAACCTTGATGCTGATTCCTTTACTGCTTTTGAGACGGTTTTACTGTTAGTTTCATGCAGGTATAGAGCATATGCTAAGCCTAGTCTCACTCTAATACTTCTAGCTGAAAGTAGCGGGTGATCTTCTATTTTCCGGAGGTATTCTTCTATTAGAGGTTGCTCTTTTCTTAGAAGTTTCCAAGTGTTAAGGGCTGCATAGGAGGCAACATGCATTGTTTTCCCCTCCCTCCATATCATTCTACTGAATCTTAGCTTGGTGCTATGCTTCTTCTTTGACGTGAAATAGGCTTTCACTACTCTAGGGTTCCTCGCCTCGTTTATCTCGTACTCGGATACGTTTTCTTCTATAACGGATCCGCAGTCCGCGCATACTATTGTACCTGTCCAGTAGTCTATAACCAGGTTTTTCGACCCGCAGTAAGGGCATTTTTCAATGGCCAATGAATTATCCCGCAGTGCTCAGTGTCTCCTAGTTATAGATTGTTATGTACGTTAGTATCTTATCCTGGTTAGAGGGTTCATTGTAAGTGTTTCTATGGCCCGGTGTATTAGGTTTTATAGCCCTCCGATAGCTGTATTCATTTTAGAGCAGTGGATTGCGGGGGTGCCCGAGCGGCCCAAGGGGGCGGGCTCAAGACCCGTTGGCGTAGGCCAGCGTGGGTTCGAATCCCACCCCCCGCACCATTCAACAGCAGAGCTGTTTAAGGGTGTTTGCATTGGCTATGCATGCTTTTCCAGGCCTTAGTGAGGAGGAGGCATCACTGATAGACGAGGAGAACCGTATCTCGCAGGATATATTGTTTAGGTTAGGGTCGTCTGGTTTGCTGGGTCCTTATACAGGCGTGGAGTCTGCTAGAGAGGGCTTGGAGTCTGTGAGGATGCTAGCTAGGGATTCCGTTGGGGTAGCGAGTGTTGTTCTCATAAATTTAAGCGTTCAGTTCCTATTGTACCATGTTATTGATTCTACCGAAAATGATTTGGTTAAGTTAGTGTTAAACAGGGGGGTATCGGCGGTTTCACTGACTGAGAGGGGTGGAGGAAGCGATCTTGCTAGAAATATAACGGTTAGAGCCGAAGAAACAGGTGACGGTTACTGTTTGAATGGCGAGAAGATTTTCACAAGTAACGGATTGTATGCTGATTACTTCCTGGTTCTTGCTCTACACGGTGGCGAGCCATCATTGTTTTTGACCGGTGATAGGAGCTCTATAAGAGTGGATCCGCTTGATTTGTCATCATTCAGGGGCGCAGGGATCTCTAGGGTGTTATATAAGTGTGCGAAGGCAGTTAGGTTAGGGGAAATAAAAGCGTTGAGAACTGTTCTTCAAGCAATAAACCTTGGCAGACTAGGCTATACCGCCATCGGTATAGGGATAGCTGAAGGAGCTCTCACGGATGCTTTAAACTACGCTGAAAACAGAAATGCGTTCGGCAAGAGCCTCATAGAATTCCAAGGCATCCAGTGGATGATATCAGATGCATACTCAAGGCTGGAGACTGTGAAGGCGTTGTATAGGCAGGCGCTGGAAAAGCTGCCAAACATCGATCCCATAGAAGCAGCAGTCTTAAAGAATGAGGCCGCTTACATAGCACAAAAAGCCGCATGGATAGATGTAGAAATCCACGGTGGAAAAGGACTAGAGTTACACTCTAAGCCAGAAAGACTTTACAGGGACTCACGTGCACTAGATATAGGTGAGGGAGCTAGGGAAGTATTGAAGTCTTACATAGCTTCAAGCGTTGCCAGGAACCCCAGCATTATCACGAGGTAAATTACTGAAAACACTGAGATACTCTCTTTTCACATCCTCTTTGACCAAGTGCAGGTAAACCTGCGTAATCTTGATATCACTATGCCCTAGAATTCTCTGTAGTGCAGGTAAACTCATACCTCTCCTAAGGGCTTCTGTGGCAAAAGTATGTCTTAATACGTGGGGTCTAACCTTCTCAACAGGCAACCCGGCATCCCTGGCAAGCCTCTTCAGCCTTTTATACAATGCTTGATACGAAAACTTGATAACCCTATCATCGGGCCCCAGTCCCTTCAGGCTAATGAATTCCCTAAGAATCCTCCCACTCTCCTCCCCTAGAAATACTATACGCTCTTTACCATACTTAGCGTTACGAACAATAATTTCCCCCGAATCAAAATCGATATCCTTGACCTTTAACCCCAAAAGCTCACTGCTACGTAGACCGGTCTCAGCTAAAAGCAAAACAATAACCCTGTCAAGCAAATCCCTAGAAGCTCTAAGTAGCCTGATAACATCATCCCACTTCAAAGCATCACTCACACCACTCCTAGGCCTAGGGATTCTAGGAGCACGAGGCTCGACTCCACACCACGAGAGGAATCTCCTGATAAACATGTAATAATAGTGAAGAGTAACAAGAACCCCCCTGCCTCCAGTCTTACTCCTAGAGAACCCGTTTCTTCTCCTAGCAACAAGCCAGTCACGAAGCCTCTTAACAGCATCAACGCATTTAACATCTCCACCTACAAAACCGGCGAAATCAATTAATGCTGCCCTATAAACCCTCAGCGTCCTCTTGCTAGCTCCAGCTAGCTCTAAAGCTAGTAGGTACTCATCAACAGCCTCTCTAACCCCCAGATCCTCTACTCCAACAGGAGGCTCTCCAGGGTCAAGCCTGCTCGGCAAAATCCAACCCTGAGAATAGTTTCAGCAGTGGCAATGATTAATCGTTACAACAAGGTAATACAGAAACACCGTTTTAGGGTTTTGAAGCCCGGGCACCCAAAAACCGGCTCCAACGCGGTGAGAGGTTGAATCCCAGCCTCCCAGCCCTGGCTAGAGTCCCACAGCGGGCCACGCGTGCCATAATAGCGTGCAACCCGCCCCCAGGTGCGCCCAACAGCCTCGGGCGATTGGGAGTGGTAGGCTCAACCCCTCGGGCGAACCCTCGGGGCTTACACCCCCACCCCATCAAACCCGTCTTCTACGGGAGCCCTCGCCGCTACCGGGAAACCCCAGTAGCAGATGGCCGCCTCTTTTCGGGGAGGGGTTCCCGCTTAGATGCTTTCAGCGGTTACCCCCT
>WALV01000055.1 GCA_015522645.1 Candidatus Tiamatella sp. | reverse complement strand
GTATAAACTGGTTCGGAGACGATTCATAGGTGAGACAAGGCGAATGATAAGGCTGGGAATCACTATAGTAGTGCCTGTCAACATCTATTTACTGAAAGAAGCTTGGCGAATACTTGAGGAGCAACATGTGTATGTAGCCGATGCACTTCAGATAGCCACAGCAAAATACTTGAATGCAGATAAATTCTATACAGGGGATAAAATACTGCAAAACGCAGCGGAGAACACTGGAATTAAAATCATTCTTTTGGCATAATTAAAACAGGGTTCATCCTTATAGGAGACTATAACACTCGTATCCAGCGAGATCAACGGGATCTCCCTGCTTCTAAAAGCTTTGATAGTTCGCCATGCTTTATCCTGTAGTGCTTCCTCTCTAATTCGCCTACTTTCTCATATACGGAATCCCATAACTCAACTTCTGCTCTGACTTGCTCAACTCCTTTTTCTATCATTATATTAAAGGCATGGGATCTGCTTCTAGCTATACCATATTTAACCATCTTATCAGCCAGCCCTACCAGTTCCTTTCTAACTTTGATAGAAATCTTTTACAGACATTAACCGATACACCTAAACATATTCTTTCTCCAATCATTGCTACATTTAATGATTCTACTTGTAACAAATATAGTTTACACCTTCAACATCACTAGTATACTTAGACCTAGGATACAAGAAGGGATAGTGATGAGGAGGATCTTAGGGTCAATACTGGTATCAAAAACGTTACGGTTATATCACCGGGTATTTTATTTCACTAGGAGATCAGTGGTTTTCAAGGGTGTATACCTATATCTATCTCCTCCTGTTTTCATACCTAAATTCACTGTATCCCCCGGCTTGCTAGTGGATACGGTGAGGATGATCGGTGTCAAGGGTAGAGTACTTGATTACGGTTGCGGCTCCGGTGCTATATCACTCGCCATGGCTTCTATTCCTGGTGTTAGAGAAGTTATATGCTACGATATATCAGGTAAGAGTCTTAGAACGGCGTTAATGAACGCGGTTGCAAATAGATTAAATAATAAAGTAAAGGTTTCTCGGAGAATTAGAGGGTTGTTTGATGCGGTTGTATCTAATCCTCCATACCTTCCTTTGGATCCGAAGGATCCTTTGGAGAGGAACTGGTGTAGTAGTTCATCCCTAGAGGTTATCCGTGGCCTGTTTCTAACGGCTAAGAGATTACTGGAACGTGGGGGGTTGCTCATAATAGCATATTCTAGTTTGACTGGGGTGAAAGAGGTGGAGAGGATTGCCTTCCTCTCAGGGTTCAAGAAAATTCACTCGATATCAAGGACTCTCCTCTTGGATAGGGTTTACGTTTCGGTTTATAAGAAGTTTTGAGCACGATAGTCATTGATTGAGAAAAATCATAAAATAAAAAATCATACTTACAATCATATTATTTATTGAAGAGGGATTTTGGAGAATTCATATGTATACCTATTATATATTATTTCTACGACCCGTTAGAATCACCGTTTAACTGCTTCCCCGATTGCTCTCCTAGCAAGTATTCTCGTAGAGTCCAGTACAGGTATAGGTGATACCGTATCATCTAGAATTAAGGGTAGCCTAGTGCATCCCAATACCACAGCGTCTCCTCCCTCTTTTCCAGCTAAACTTCTTATTATACCTACAAGCTTCATCCTGGATTCTGATCTAACTACCCCGTATATTAGTTCTTTGAATATTATGTCATTAATCACTCGTCTCTGCCGACTGTCCGGTATAATCCAGTCTATACCATGCTTCTTCAGTCTAGAGGGGTAAACATCTGATTCCGTGAGGAACTTTGTGCCTAGTATAACTAGTTTATTGATCCCTCTTTCCCTGGCTTCTTTTGCTACTTCTTCGGCTATATGCATCCAAGGTATCGGTGATCTTCTTACAACCTCGTCGTACGCTACGTGCACAGTGTTATCCGGGCATATCGCGAAGTCGGCTCCGATAGTGGCTAGTTTCTCCGAGGACGCGACTAAGAGGTCTGCGACTCCGCTCCAATCACCCGATTCTATCCTATCCATATAATCTTTGAATGACAACGAGTGCATACTGACCTCTGGGTGCTCATACCTATTCCCAGTGATCTTCTCGAATTCCGTGCAAATGGTTTGATAGCATAACGCTGCCCCGGGAGTGCTGACAGCCACTATGCCTATATGCTTATAACGCTTATCCAAACCGCAACACCTACAGACTAGTCTAGAATAGTTTTTCTGGTTGCCGGTTTAATAATCATGGACTGGAGCGATAGATCCTTTTAGGATCTTTTCAATCTGCAGTAAACCAGGATTACTGTAGCATGAACCATAGTAACCGTCCTGTTTTGAGGCGAGGTGTAAGCTTGAGCGGCCAGAGTAAAACACAGGATAAATAGTATGGCTAGAGCTATAACAGCTTATTTCTCCAAGTCATATCACACTAGTGTAATAATAATGTTGAAATAGCAGCTATTTTTTCTATTAAGCTTGCAAGCATATGATGTTTATTTATCCTCCTATTATCAGTCTTGACTCCATGAGTGCTCCTATAAGTAATAACACTAATCCTAGTGTGAAGAGGACCGTCCTGTGATTCCGCTTACCCGGTACTTGGGATAATAGTGCCATTGTTTCCCCGGATAACTCGAAGATACCGTATATTTTGTAGATCCCCCATAATAAGACATTCCTTAGTTCGACGTTTACATGGAAGAGTGAGGACTCTATTCTAAGCGATGTATACAGCATCAATACGAGGAATATTGGTATCAAGATTATTGTGAGGATCAGTCTAGTCTTCCAGGAATCTATTATGCTCATCCATATCCTACAGTCAGGTAGCCTTATCCTGCGGCACCTCTCCCTAGATATGAGGGGGGCCTCATAGAATATAATGTAGGTTCCATAAGCGATGAGTAGATATGCGAGAGTATTATTAGTGAAGATTAGGAGAGCAATTTTCCAGTAAACGCCCCCGTATATTGTACCGGGGAGTATTGGGAGAATTAGGTATCTCTGCAGTAAGACAACGAGTATTGTAAGCAATATAAAATAAGTTAACGGCTTCTTTACTCTACCGAGATACTTGAACTCTAACTTCACACTTGTTTTCATCTTTTGAAGCAAAAATACCTCCTCTAGTAAAATCCTATAACCCTAGTGTAGTTCTTGGCTACTTTTCATTATCGATTGATTCAAATTAATGGTATTCCCTCGTTTTCATCCAGGACATATATTACTTAGCAGTGATGTTTTATCGGAATTCCTATCTTGTAATATGCGGTGTGAGCGAATTTACGTGAATATTTCATGGACTATTACATCCTGTCTACGGCTGGGCTAGGTACTAAGAAAAATATTGAGATTTTTATACCAGTCTCAGTTTCCGTAGCCTGCGAGTATTTGTTGTACATGTGAAATTGCGGTGCCTAGTTCTGTTGGGTATCCGAGTTCCCTTAGGGATCTCTCGAGGGCTGCTATCGTTGCTATTATCTCATTGTAGCCTACTTGTCCCATATGGCCTATTCTAAAGATTTTACCTTTTAGTTCTCCCAAGCCTCCAGCTATCTCTACCCCCTTGGCTTTCATGGAGCGGTAGAGGTCTGGCCATATAACTCCTTCAGGGAGGTAAATTGCGGTTACTGTGTCAGCTTGGAATCCTTCTTTTGCAACAAGCTTCAATCCAGTCTTCTCTGCAGCCCCCCTCACTGCTTCCGCCATGATCCTGTGTCTCTTGTACCTGTTTTCTAATCCCTCTTCTAGTATATTGTTGATGGATTTAGCAAGGCCGTATACTAGGTTGACTGCTGGGGTTATGTAGTAGTTCTTCGTTGACTGCATTTCCCTCCTTAACTTAGGAATGTTAAAGTAGAGGGAGAGACTTGAACTTTCGTCTAGCTCTTGGGAGAAACGGGAGCCGAAAGCAACTATTCCCAACCCCGGAGGAACACCTAGAGCCTTCTGGGAACCAGTGAAGCATACGTCTACCCCCCATTTATCCATCTCCATTTCCATTCCTCCTATCGATGCTACTCCATCCACAACAGCCCTGAGCCCCCAGTCTCCCTCTACTTTCGCCAGCTCGCTAACGGGGTTAGCTACACTAGTCGAGGTATCGACGTGCTGGAACGCAATGACATCCACGTCTCTGTGTTTCTCAATAATTCTATCCAGCAAGTTCCCGTCAAACCCTTTTCCCAACTCGGATTCCACAATCTCAGGAGATCCCTCTAGGTACCTGACACCATCTGCCAGGTAGCCCGCGAAATACCCTGTCTTCAACACCAGTACCTTGCTCCCTCTCTTTACAACACTTCTTAAAGCTAACTCCATAGCTGAGGTACCGCTTCCAGGTAAAACTATTAGATCACCGGATGTCCCGAATATCTTCTTTAAATTATTGACAACACCTAAATGAATGGAATCGAACTCGTCGGATACATGGTTTATTGTTGCCCTAGCAAGCTCTAAAAGGACTTCAGAGTCGACCAATGTAGGACCGGGTGTCATTAACAATATTTTACCATGGGGCAAAAATACCACCATAATATATCTATTATCAATCTAAACCAAAAGATTTTCGCTGAAAACAAGTATCTGAGGGTAAAACTATCTCGTTTTGAATTTCTATCCTCCTACTTGATTGTTTTAGTGTACATATTAAAGTGAGAAAACCAAGATAAGCCTTAAAATCCTGTTTTAACTTGCTCCCTTTTTCCTTGCTAATGCTGAGAATATAATGATTATTGCTGATAGCACTCCAACTGTGACTACGAAAACATCTGTAGATATCCCTTCTACAATATGCGTGATCGTTTCCGTCTCTGTTGCCACAGTGGGTGAGGTCTGTGTTAGTGTGGTAGTCGAGGTCTCGGAGATTGTGACTGTAGTTGTTGATGTTTGAGTCTTAGTCTCCGTAGTAGGCTGTGTAACAGTCTGTGTTACGTTAATGCTTAACCAACCATCTAACAGCCCGGTAACGTTCTTACCTGTCCAGAAGTCTTGGAGGAAGAACCTTGGGGGACTAGGCAACATGAGTGAGGACTCATTAAATGCCTCCAGGAAATAGTCTGATAGGAAATCCCTTTGGTTTATTGATGGTAACCCGAAGACAGTCTCAACAAACTTAACAATACTTGTGAATTCATGGAATTCATGGTCTATGTAGCCCTTCTTTACGAAAGGTGAGACTATTATGCACGGCACCCTATGCCATTCCTGGATTATACCGTCATGGTATTCGGGTACATCTATGTTCAAGTGATCCTTGAAGCGCCCCCAATCATCCTCTACGATGAATATGACAGTTGATTTCCAGTAAGGCGAGTTCATGACCGCCCTGACTTCCTCTCCCGTCAATTCATCTGCTACCGTAATATTATGAGGCGGGTGATCCGTTATGCTGTCCGTGTCCGTGACCCAAGTCACATTAGCCAGTATCCCTTTTTCTACGTCACTAATGAATTGTGAGGCAGGGAACCAGTGGCCCTTAATTATCCCCCTAGCATGCGTCATTACCAGAGGGAAGTAAGGCCCGTATTTACCCCAGGAATATACTCTCCAGCTCAGTCCTCTAGCGTTGAGAAGATCGGGTAGGGTCAACCTGCTCGGCCAGTAACCAGCAGTACTCCAGTTATGCACACCCTCTGGAGCATGTGGGTAGGGCGTCCATGCTGCTATGAGGTAGAAGTGATTCGGGAATGACATGTCCGGGCTAGAGGTATACATGTGGTCGCATAACACATACTGTTCCGCAAGGTGCCAGAGGTTAGGGATTACGGTCTCATTCACATAGATCCCGTTGTATACTGCTAAGGATGGATCCCCTTCCGCTCCATGGCCGAAAGCACCGAAGTAATTATCGAAAGAATGATTTTCCTTAACTATGATAACCACATGCTCTATCCTATTCCCGTTCTGCTGTGCATATACATTCACAAAAGCATTGGAGATAACAGAAATCAGAAGCACGGTCAGGATTAGTGCAGTTAGAAGAGGCACTGATTTTGGCATCACTCTTCACAGAGTCCGCAGTTATCATAGGATATTTATAAGCTTTCTGGAATATCTGTGAAACGCGGCATAGTAACGTACCCTTAGAACCACACAATGCGTACCAGTGCTAGTCAACCAGTTTTATATGGTGATACCGTCTTGACTCTGTTGTTCCGCCTATACCTTTGAGAAATGCTGCTCTAGTGCATTGACAAAGATTTCAAGTAATTCCTTTCCTCCTCCGCCTCTCTTCTGGAACTCCTCCACTAACTCCAAGTACTTCTTCTCTAGAGGTGTATAGTCTTCCTTTGCCCACCGGTACATTTCTAGTATACTGCCTAGTAGCGGTATTGGCCTCGTCCCCGCTTTGTTTCCATCAAGGTTCTTCGCCAACTCAACAGTGTTCAGAAGCGAGTAGCCTTGGTGGAGCCAGAAGCCCATAGCTCTCCTGTCTTGGGGGAGAACCATTATGTAGACATCGGGATCATGTTCTTTGATGTAGTTCTCTGCTTTCTCTACAAGCCTTCTACCGACACCTTTTCCGCGGTGCATGGGTTTTACGTAGAGTTCCTCTATCCAGTAGCAATCCTCACGCTCGGAGACTCTTATGAAGCCTATAGCCTCGCCTTTATCAGTCTCTGCTAGGAACACCTTATCCATAGAAAGATATCTTTCCACATCACCACGGTATTTCTCCCTGCCATGTTGCCTTAATCCCTGTCTGAGGCGTAGATCTCTGTAAAACCCGGCATAGAGATCCAAGAATCCCTCCAAATCTTCTTTATCAGCCTTTTTAATTACTATCCTCTTTCCTTCTACATTACTATCCATAATAATTCTCCGAGTATTTCGACTCTGATGACAGAGGATTATAAAGAAAGAAGACTAATCAATTAGCTGGATATTCTTTTACTAGAAAAATGCCCAACATTTTAATTCACTTCCAATAATCGGCGAGGTTTAATGTTGATTTAGTCTCAGTCATCATAAATATTGGCTAGGTGGCGATCTTGAAAAGAACAGTAATGGCAACACTGGTATTAATCCTTGTAATCATGTTAGTGTGGAGCCTCACCCAAATATACCATGGTAAAAATAACGTGTCACCAGTCACTAGGTTCATGCAGCCTATAAGTGCAATGGAGTATCAAAGAATGCTAGGTGTAGGAGTAAATGTTGACTGGATGACTTATTCTTGGGTCAACTACTACTATTTCTATTGGCACTCCAGGGAAGTATGTATACCCGAATACTTTAAGAATGCAGGTTTCTCAAACGTCAGAATAAGGGTAAACAGAGACATCACAACTAATTACACAGCACTAGTACAGCTCGCATCAATAGTCAACGACACATTAAAAGCTGGTTTAATCCCGGTAATCACATATACAGCCCCAGAGCTTAGGGATAACCCGACGAGCCAGCAAACACAACAACACTTCCTACAGTGGTGGCTCACGTTAGCACGATACTTCAAAGGCTATCCATACACCCTTTCGTACGACCTCATGGTATTCCTGCAGGAGTTACTATAATTACCCTGTATGGGTCTATGGATCTTATCTCTCTTATTGCCTGACCATAGATCTCATATAGGATTCCAGGGTAGCTTTTTATCCGTCCACTAGACTCTATCAAGCCCATTCTACCTAGACAAGCTAAATATAACAGATGACGGATACATCATTGCGGAATGGCACATCTATGCAGGTGGACCCAAAGGTTGCACCTACAATGTAACCTTTATAGAAAACTGTATCACAACAGCACTCAACTGGTCTCTTCAAACAGGTATCCCAACTTGGATGGGTGCTTGGAGACCGAATGTATACCCTGAGACAAGCGGGAAGAACCCCGAGTCCATCTGCTCACTAGAGCTAGAAGAGAACTTCTCTAAAACCATGGTATCACGACTATCCAGGGCACATATACCATACGACATAAACGCCGACACCAGGTTCTTCAACATAGAAAACCTAACCTGGTACAATATGCAGAAAGAGATCCTGGAAATTATAGTTAACCATTCCCAGCAAACATGACAAGTCTATTTAAAAACCAAAAATTCTACCAATCATTATCATTTTAGTTTTCAGCCGATAAAACAGTAAACGATTCAGTGTACAGTAATACTAAGAGAGATACCGCTTATCTATGCAGTTGCATATGTCGTTATGAGGTTACCATTTCATTTACTCGTTTATAGGTCAATACTCTAAGGCTTTCCAGTTAAGCTTTTTCACTCACATCTAAGTTTATGTTTATAGCTCCTAGTTATATGTAGAGGATTAGTGTATATGGTGTTCTCTATGGGGTTATTTGATGAAGTAATTCTCGATAAGCGAACTAAGAGCTTACTTAGAGAATATGCTGGAGATGGGGTCTTCCAAACAAAATACTGGAAAACAGAGGAGGGTTATATTAGATTATATAATTTTATGATACCGGTAAAAAGGATCTGCTGCCCAATAAGCCTCGACATAGACCTGCTAGTTAAACCGCGAGCCGGGTTTATTTACGATGAGCCATTCATGAGGAGGCTCAAATTAGAAGAGATTGGTATACCAGAGAAGATCCAGGCCACTGCCTCAACAATATTATATTTCAGCTGCTATGAGGATCTTGCTAAGCTTCTCATCGATAACGGATTCCAGCTAGAAAAGACCGTGGAAAGATACAGTTATAGAAAAACAAGGAAGCATTTCGCAGTAATTCCTCTAGAACAGGTAGCTAGCCTAAAGTTAAAGAAAATCAAGTTAAGTAGCCTCTTAGATGTAAATGAGCATGAAAGTAAACAGGAAGATAATCTCCTCGAATTGCTTAAGAAACATAGAATTCGGGTCTACATGGATAACGGCGAGTATGGCGTAGCCGTACCACCGGGAGCAATTATTGAGATACACCCACACTCGCTTGAAATCTATATCGAGGAAATGCGAAAACACCCCTATAAAGAAGAGGAATGGATAAAAAGCGTGCAGGATGAAACAAAACTCGAGCTGAAAGTTACAATAGAACATCAGTTTCCTACTCAAGCTAGGATAGAGGCGTCGGTAGTTAGTTATTTAGACGACAAAGTGAGAGAACAAATAACCCTTGCAGTAGAAACATTATCAAATCTCCGATCAAGGATTCTACAGTAATTGTTTTACTTTCTATCATCTCTACAAGTATATGATGCTCCACAGCTTTCTTGATTTCTTGGGCAGGAATTGTAAAACAGAATATAAAGAATGGTTACAAAAGGATAAACAGATACATAGATAGTTATGTATTAATCGAAAGTTAATTCTTTTTTCAATTAATGTATATTAATACTATCTCTTTTATCAATCTTACTCCAATCAATTGTTAAATTTATGCATCCTTTTCCAATTAGTGACCGGTGTATTAACTTGAGCGGAAAGCCAGATATCGAATTGTTAAGGCGTTCTGCCAGGAAATTCTCTGAGGAGGTATTGTTACCGGTTGCTAGGAAAATTGATGCTGAGAACTATATTAGTGAGGATATTTTGAGCCAAGTCGCTGATATGGGGTATTTTGCTCTAAGAGTGCCCGAGGAGTACGGTGGGCCTGATCTGTCGACCCTAGAGTCTGTTGTAGTGGTTGAAGAGCTTGCCCGGGCTTCTGGGGCCGTTGCAGCTATTTCAGCTATTTCTGGTACTATGGTTCCATACTCATTAGTCCATTACTCGAGTGATGATCTTAGAGAGGAGTACTTGACTAGGCTTTCTAAGGGTAAAATAGGGGCGTTTGCACTCAGCGAGCCCTGCTGTGGGTCTGATGCTGCGAGCATAACAACCAGGGCGGAGGAGGATGGTGGAGATTATATTATAAATGGTAGGAAGACGTGGGTTACGAATTCGGTGTACGCGGATTTCTTCTTAGTTGCCGCGAGGACAGGTAGACGGGAGGATAGGCATAAAGGTATATCGATATTTGTTGTAGACAAAGACGATTGCATTGAGTTAAGTAAGATAGATTTGATGGGGATCCGTGGGAGCGGGTCTAGTGAACTTCTTTTCAATGAGTGTAGAGTGCCTAGGGAGAAGATGGTGGGTAGGTTAAATGATGGTTTTAAAATAGTGATAGACGGAGTTAATGAAGGTAGAATTATGACCGCTGCTATAGGCCTGGGTATAATGCAAGCTGCATTCGATGAATCCCTGAACTATGCAAAGATGAGGGAGAGTATGGGTAAACCAATAATAGAACATGAAATGGTGCAGAGCATGATTGCAGATATGAAAGTCAAATTAGAGGCATCCCGATTGTTGATCTATAATGCTGCACGGAAAATAGATAACAATGAAATAGACTACCCTATGTGGTCGTCGATAGCCAAGTACTCAACGGCCAAGTGGGGTGTCGATCTAGTCAGGCTAGCCATGCAGGTTGAAGGAGCATTTGGCTACAGCAAAGAGAGCAACATTGAAAGATACTACAGAGATATAAAAGGCATAGAAATAGGTGACGGAACCAATGAAATACAAAAACTAGTTATAGCAAAAGCATTGGCCGGGAGAATTTCACCCATAAAGAAATAAGTAATAGGCACGCGGAGCAACCAAATATACATCTGAGAACGAAATATCCAATTTACCATACCTGAAAGAGTAGCTCCATGATTACTGGATCGGGAACACAATAATATTTCATGGAAGCACCCATAAATGATCCCTCCCAATGCCTCACTACCTCTTCCCCTCCAAAGCATGCAAGGTATAGTTATTAAAATGAAGTATAGGGGCGGTGTGCTGGTGCCTGAGAAGCCGTTAGACCTGAAGGAGGACAAAGAACTTCTTAATAAAATAATTGACGTGAAAGAGAGTAAAAGAATACTTGAGAAGTACCGAGGTATTCTAGGCCGCGTAGACCCGGAGCTTGTAGAGGACAGTAATAATGTCTCCCTTAGTTACTGTAGCCGTGTACTTCTCATCAACCTCAGCACGAAAACCCGCAGCATTAAGCTTTAAGTAAGCATTCCGAACATAATCTGAATAACCAGCACATTAATATCTAGAGTAACGTAACGAAAGGGGCTTAAGCAGCTTAATGAAAGCTTGAATCAAACCATTTAATGCATCATAAACTATCTCAAGGCACTTAGGGAACCATCTATACCTTACCTTTCTACTCGTGAAGCTTTAAATCGTAACTAACTCCTGGGAAGATGATCAAAGGATTCTCCCTTCTAACTATGCGTGGGCATCATAACATGATAAGAAAAATACGAGCAACCTATTGCTAGAGTATTTGAGTATACCATAGGTGATTGGGATAATGCTAGGGATGTTCATGCTAAGATAATTATGTAGCAATTATATATTACAAATATATATGCATGGAATAGCAGATAATTTCTTTCCAGCAATAGCATGTAAAGGCAATTATATTATAAAATTTGAATCAAGGAAAGCATATGTATATGATACTGAGTAACATCACTTATCACCGGAGTTGCGGGTGTAATGGTTTGGATACAGAGACTACACGAGATAAAGCTTTTTCATCCATGAGGAGTGTATTAGTTTATGGGAAAAAGGCACTGGCCATAACTTTGCCAGCCAATTGGGTAAAGGTAAGGGGAATTAGGCCTGGTGATAAGCTCGAAGTTATTGTTACTCCCGATGGGAATCTAGTTGTTAGGACCACACATAAGACCGCTGGAGATAAATATTATGAGGTTATGATAGATGGTGGGGATTCTTTTCCCCTTGTTCTCAGGAGTGTAATTTCCGCGTATATAGCTGGTTTCAATAAGATTTTAGTGAAAAACAAGAATAAAAAACTATTAAACGATGTTAAGCGTGTTATGGAGTCACTTGTTCTTGGATTAAATGTTCTTGATGAGGGAGAAGATAATATAATATTCTATAGTGTTGTGGATTTGTCGAGTATAGGATTCTGGAACGCTTTCAGTCAAGAACATAAGGTTGCCAGCAAAATGCTCCGATTAACTCTATACGGGATGCGCACACGTAATAGAGATATACTTACTACGGTCATAGACATGGATACGGTAGTCGATAAGTTATATTTATACATATCGAGAATGATCACTAGTACGCTTACAGGCAATACACCATTATCCGATCTAGAAATATCTTCTCCAGCATTACTACCCATTCTCTACCTTTCAGCAAAGAGTATAGAGCGTATTGCTGATCACTCAGTGATCATCGCCTCTAACTCGATAGATCTAATTGATAATAATAAAGAAATAAGCAATGATATACTTGGAAGGCTCGAGGAAGCTATTAAATTCTATAATAAAGTGGTAGCAAACTTAATTTCGAAATCTCACAATAAATCTATAGATTATTTGCTAGATGATTCTTTTGACATCATTGTTGAAAACGTCTCTGAAGCTCGAATACTTGACTCCATCAGAAGGATAATTCGATATTCCATAGATCTATCTGAGGCTATGATACAATCGCAGATGATTAAGAAAATAACGGTGGGTCAGGCTTGATAACTACGTATTTTATGTAGCACTAAGTAGATTACTTGCATTCTACTTAAAGATATCAAACTAGTTACGAGTCAACACGATAATAAACAGAGGTGTACCCTGTGAAGAGAACGAGAAATGGAGCAACTTCTACTATGGCCGTAGTCTCTATAGCCATAGTAATAGCAATAATTGCAAGTTTTGCACTTTACTATAATACATATAAGGGAGCAGGTGCTGAAGCATCAACAAAGTCTAGCTCAAATAGTGCCTTTATAATAGGCTCGGGAAGCAGTTTTATAGCGCCTCAAATGCAACAGTGGATTACGCTATTCACGGATCAAAACCCCAATATTCATGTAGAGTATGATAGTGTTGGTAGTGGTGCTGGCGTCGCTCAATTCCTAGAAGGGGTTACGAGTTTCGCAGGTACGGATCCGCCTCTTCCTAAAGACAAGTGGGAGGCGAATCAGGGTAAAGTCGTTCAAATGCCTGTCATTCTTGGAGCAGTGGTTATATCGTATAACATTCCTAACTTGAATAAACCACTTAACTTGACTGGTGAAATAATTGCCCAAATATATAAGGGAGAAATAACTTATTGGGATGATCAGAAAATAGCTGAGATAAATCCAGCGGTAAGTCTTCCACATAAGCCTATCATAGCCATACACAGAAGCGATAGTAGCGGAACCACTAATGTATTCACACTCTTCTTACACAAAAGTGCACCAACCATATGGCCAGTAGAACTTGTTGGAAAAACAATCGAATGGCCAGTGGACGCTAAAGGAAACGGGGTTGGAGGAAAAGGAAACGAAGGTGTGACAAGTATACTCAAGAGTACTCCATATAGTATAGGATACATTGAACTTTCCTATGCATTAACACAAAACCTACCTTACGCCAAGATACAGAACAAAGCCGGAAAATTCGTTTCACCAACAAGTGAAGCGATTCAAGCGGCTGCTAAAGGAGCATTATCAGCGCTACCAGATTCTCCAGCAGGAGACTTCAGCAATGCATTGAACGCCATCATTTATTCGGATAATCCAAATGCATATCCAATCACCAGCTTTAGTTTCCTAGTATTCTGGACAAAGTACCCAGCTAGTAAGGCTGATGCGGTAGAAGCATTCATAAAATTCATCAATACTGAAGGTCAGCAACACATAATTAAAGGATATGTAAGAATCCCAGATGAAATCGTCCAACTGAACTTGAAAGCACTAGATTTAATCAAGAGTTCCTAGTGAAATCAGGTGAAATGAATAGGGGGGACGCGAGGGGGGCATAGAAAAAGTGGACAATAGTGTCCCTCCTCCTAGGGAGGATAAAATTTTCTTATACTCCCTGCTACCATTCGCGTCTGTAATTATCGCTGCCCTTATACTTTTAGGCATAATATTATTAGATACATCTCTACCAGCTTTGAAAGAATACGGTATAGGTCTGTTTATGCGTAATGTGTGGAAGCCCAGGGAGGACGGGCCCGGTGAATACGGACTACTAGCTCCAATAATTGGAACTCTTGAAACAGCGATAATAGCAGTGATTATTGCTCTGCCAATGAGTCTATCTCTGTTGATTTTAACTGAAGAGATGATGCCGAATAAATGGAGAGACCTAGTATCAACCCTTATAGACGTGATGGCAGGACTACCAACTATACTTTACGGGCTATGGGGTATAGAAGTACTCATTCCTTTTCTACGAGATCACTTTATGAGCTTCCTTCACGAAAAAATAGGATTCATTCCCCTATTATCATGTCAACCTCTAAGTGGAAGCAGTATATTGGCTGCGGGAATGTTGCTTTCAATTATGATTATACCATTCATATATGTAATAATTCGAGAGTCCTATAGCACGATACCTCAAAGCCTTGTTGAGGCAGCAATTGCCTACAGTTCCGGGTGGAGGCACTATGTCAAGTTTAAGATTGGACTAATTAAGCCTGCATTACTCGGAGGTTTACTATTAGGGTTTGGACGTGCAGCCGGCGAGACTGTAGCAGTCGCTCTAGTCATAGGAAACAGCTTCCATCTTTCATCCTGCATCTTTGCCCCTGGATATACAATATCCTCCCTAATAGCGAATCAATTCGCCAATAGCATGTATTATCCATTAATGTCCAGCGTATTATTCGCCGGCGGATTATTCTTGCTCTCCACAGGCCTAGCCCTTAACTATGCTGGTGTTAAGCTAATCAGGAGGTCGAGGAAGCTTTGTCAAGCAGTTTAGATCATAAAGACTTATTCCTTAAAATAATAGTTGCAGTACTCAGTATCGTAGCGTTAATTCCTGTATTTAGTATAGTCTATGAACTAGTAATTCGAGGTCTCCCAGTGATTACGGGTGCTGGCCTCAAATTCTTTACGAAGACTGCTCCAGCACCCGGCGATAGACTCTACGGTATAGGACCCGCCTTGGTTGGAACCGTCGAGCTGGCACTTATCTCTACAGCTATCGGGATTCCAATAGCTTTCTTTACCGGCGTGCTTATCGAGACTTTTAGGGAGTCCAGAATCTCGCAGATAGTCAATATTATTGCAAAGAGTCTTATGGAGATACCAACAGTACTCATTGGAATGCTAGTATACATACTGTTAGTCGTTCCTACCAAAACCTTTTCCATAATCTCTGGTGGGATCGCACTTGCCCTAGTCATGATGCCTTATACATTAACCTACATTGAAGAGTCACTTAATCAGGTGCAATACAAGTATATCGAGGCTGGCTATGGTCTTGGAATGAATAAAAAGCAAGTAGCTTTCAAGGTAATGGTGCCAATAGCCAAGAGAGGTGTAGTAGTAGGAATATTGATTGGGATTACCAAAGCACTAGGAGAAACAGCTCCCCTCCTTTTCACTATCGGAGCTGCTAGGAATACAATAAATTGGAACCCATTGGAGCCTGGCGATGCCATCCCATTACTCATTTTCGACTATATTCAATCCCCCTACGATAATATGAAAGATATTGCATGGGGATCGGCTTTAGTATTATTTGTGTTATTTGCAATTTTGTATTCTTCAATTAGATTATTTGTTAAGAGAGTGAGAATATGACATCAACCTCGCTTGAACTGGAGAGGGCTCTCGAAGTGAAAGGGTTAAATGTCTGGCTTGGAGAAAAACAGATACTGCATAACATAACTTTCAAGGTAAATCGTGGAGAGATACTTGCGATAATGGGGCCAAGCGGCTCCGGCAAGAGCACATTATTACGAGCCATTTCCAGACTACTCGATCACAGGACTGATGCTAGGGTTAGAGGAGAGGTGTTAATCAATGGTATAAATGTATATACAACTAATCCTTACAAGGCTAGAAAATATATTGGAATAGTGTTTCAAAACCCTAACCCGTTCCCCCACATGACGATATATGATAACATAGCAGTTGGACCCAAACTACACAAACTAGTCAGAAGCAAGACGGAGCTAGATAATCTGGTAAGATGGGCGTTGAAATCCGCTATGTTGTGGGACGACGTCAAAGAAAAACTCAATAGTTATCCAGCAGAGCTTAGTGGAGGACAGCAACAGAGACTCTGCCTAGCAAGGGCTCTAGCAATGAGGCCGAAACTGCTCCTCCTAGATGAGCCAACAGCAAACATTGATCCAGTGAACGCCAAGAAAATAGAAAACATTGTAAAAAAGATGTCGAGAGAAGAGAGTGTGGCTGTAGTTATAGTAACACACACACCAGCACAAGCCATGAGAATTAGCGATAAAGTACTATTTCTATTCAATGGAAAAACAATAGAATACGGGCCTACACAGGTAGTAGCATCTAACCCAGACCACGATCTAACTCAAAGTTTCCTTAGGGGTGAAATATAATGGGGCAAATGATATGATTAGACATATAGATGCAATAAATGGCATATTAAATAAGCTATTCGAAAATGTATTCATAATATACTATAAAGAGGCATCACTTAGCTAGTTATAGTTTCTTTATCCTATAAGACAACTATATTGTAACCGGATAATGAGCTACGAAGTATAGCTAGCTCATCTTTAATAAACTCTAACCCATGCTTTCTTACTATTTCTCGGATTAGATATAGGTCTTATGCTGAAGAATACCAGAGAGTAAAGGTTAGCTCTCTTAAACCAAAACAATGAAAGATCAGAAAACCAGGGCGATAATATTGAGATCTAACTAGAGCTATAAAAAGATAGAAGAATCGGAAAACAAATTAAATCGTCAATAAGTTTAATCCACCGCTTATTATTTATAGAGGTATCCTAAAGACCTGAGGAATTCACGTCTAGTGTTACTTATTTATAATAAGCTATTATTTATGGTACAATATTCGAATTCGATGAACGTACCCAGAGCATTATTAATTTAATATACTAAACATATAATCGCAACAAAATTTCAGGAGGTGATAAAAATAATCGGTATAGGAAAATCCATATACGCCGTGATAATAGCGATCGGACTAATAGCCGTAGTAACCGCCGGAGTAATGGTGTATCCTGCACTAGCGGCTTCTAAAACTCCCCAATCAATGTCTACGCCCAAAGCTGTGAATAATAATGATGGACCAAATGTTGAGGTTCAGGAGCCCTCATATAAGGGAAGTATTGCTGTTCCCCAAACAATACAGAACGGGAACTTTAGCGAGGCTCAGGAGCAGGCCATGTTGAAGAATCTTGCTAAAATAACGCCAGCCAGTGCTTCAAAAGCGGCATTAGCCAAAGTTAATGGTACTGTGATAAAGGTTTCACTGGAAGACGAAAACGGGTATTTAGTGTACTCGGTAATTATTAAGGCTCACAATGGCACAATATTTGATGTTAAAGTAGATGCAGGTAATGGTAACGTGCTTTACATCAGCCAGGGAGGTCCGGAGAACGTTCAAGAGGTTGGAGGAGTGACGCATGAAACCGAATCCGCCATTGAGGGAGAATCAGCAGTAGAAGTCGAAAAGTAAGGGTAATAAGTTTGTTTTCCTTTTTTTATTAACTCTCTCCAGATTTTCTATTAACTAGAGTAGGTTACGAGGGAGCGTTGAGGTGCGGTCGGGAACGTATCATGGACGAAAGTGGATTGCTCTCTTTAACTATCTTCCTGAATGTTTCAATAGCCTTGGAGTATTAGGGTTAATTAAGTTACGCGAATATGGTTATTTCCCCAATATCTAACTAATCTGAACCGAGGGTTTAGGATTGAGTTATCCGATTAACGCGCTTCTATATATCTACATGCTATCGCTAATTCCTTCCTTTGAAGGTAGATACGCTATAATTGTTGGAAGTGTGATAAAGCTTAATCCATTCCTCAGCTTAATCACTGCAACCCTTGGAATAGTCACTCTCTCCATAATACTCCCTTACTCCCTTCCATTAATAGATAATATAGCTCTAAAACTAATGAATAGTAAATTCAAAATCTTGAGAAGTACTGCAAATCTTTACGTAAGGTATGTTAACCGAATACGTGGGAAAAGCGGGAAGCACATACATAAGTACGGTTATCTGGGACTAATACTCTTTGTAGCTGTGCCGCTGCCTGGAACAGGTGTATGGACAGGAAGCTTAGCTGCCTACTTATTTGGGATGAAGAAAAAAGAAACAATTATTTCATTATTTATTGGGGGACTATTATCGAACATAATTACTTTCATACCAACATATTTTGGGCAAGCACTGTGTTGACGACGAAATAACCAAAAGATGCTTGATGGATTCATGGATAATAACTTCTATAAATATAACATTAGTCCTGACCCATCAATAATCCCTTACGATATTTGCGGACAGTTATCTGAGAGGGAAGGTATTCTCTAAATATTCAGTTATTTACTTCAGCCTTCCAAGGGTTAGCGGAATCAATACTCGCTGTTAGCCCATGAGAGGATGATGAAGTTCTATCTTCATTGCTGGAGAAATAACTAGGCTTGCTCCCCGCTTCATACGTATTCGATCAATAAAGACTTTTTCATGGATTCAACCACTCACTTTAATCCGAAACATGCTTTTCTAAGCAATCAATTTCCTTAATTACTTACAGCGTTAATTCATGTGCTTCTAAATTACTTCATATCCTTAGCAGAAGGCTCCTTTTTAAGCCAGTCAGGGCCCCATACCTCAACAAATTTCTCCACAAGCTTATCGATCAATGTTTCCCTATACGTTATCAGCATCTTCTCCACCTTCTCAGAATCCTTAATACGTAGTGTGATTTGATCCTTGTTTCTCACCTTTTCTATAATGCCTAGCTTAACTAGTTTCGAGATATGCCATGAGATCGTTGAAGGGGAAAGGTTTAATGCCTTACTTAATTCCTTCCCGCTTGCGAACGGATTAGTTAAGAGGTAGATGAGGATGAGTTTTTCTGTTCGAGTCCTTAAGGCCGACATTATTTTCTTTTCCTCGTTAGAAAACCTTAAGGAAGTCACGTAGTATCGCTTATATCCCTCCTCCTTAACACTTTTTACAAGCCTTAATTCCTCTAATCTGTCAAGGTGGTATTGGAGATTACCTACAGCAATACCTAACTTCCTCTGCAGCTCCCTGAAATGAATCCCTGGTGACTTACATATTAACTCATATATTCTTCTCCTGATAAGAGGTTCCTCATTCAATGCTACCCACGATCCCTCACCCATAATGCTGTGAAGAATAGAAATAGAATTATGAAGTCAAGGAAGTTAACTGTATGATCTACCCAATCAGGCTTCTGAGCGAAGAAAATATCGGATACCTTAAGGAAGACTTTCACCGAGTACGTTAGGAATGCAATAGAAATTATCAGCAACCTCCTCCTCCTCTCCCTATAGTAAGCTATTAGGGATATAACGAAAAGAAGCAATGCGAAAAGTGATGCGAGTAGCCTGGACAATTCATCAATATCGAAGTACATTAGACCGCAACCTCCTCATCAACATTCTCATTACTTAATAAACTATTTCTTCCTTTACAGAGAGGGAGCTTCTCAGCTCCGTCCCTGTTATGCATTAGAGTATCATTCAGGGTTTTAGATTTTCGTAACATCCTCCCTCTTTTTCTCAATAGACATGGGCTATTTCCTATAACATTAACTTTCCCCTCCAACTCCTTGACCCTCGTAATCAAGTAGGATCGGAGCTCCTCAGCCCGATTAACGTACTTCCAAAGTCTCTTCATCCTCTCCTTAACATCTCTAGGAACCTTAAAACTAACAAAACTAGACACTTCCGCACCCCAACCATTAATGCAGTATACAATTTAAGTATTACCATAAAGGTAGACTAAGACCAACAATAAGGAGTCTACCACTTACAAGACTGCCTTCAGCTTAAACATGATGCGTAAAACCGTGTTCTCTTCATTTACTTTATGTAGAATTATTCTATTGCCTTCCAAGAATTCATGAGTGATCCTTCCCGTACCTTCCTTCTTTAACCACATATTCCTCCCTCGGCAACTCCTCAACAATTCTTTGCGTCCACATCAACAACTAGAGGTTTTAAAGCCCTCAAGACTAACTCAACAGCCTTTAACTCCATAATGACCTCACCCCCCAGCACATGACCCCTTTCTCAACTTCTTGAGAAGAATCATCACGCCCTTTTCTCTTACCTTCAAAACAAATCCTAAAAGTTTATCAACCAATAATTGGTTAAACCGTTAATAACTTTTGAAAGTAACACATAAAACAGGATCGTGTCAGGGTTCTTGAGTTCCTGGAGACTCTGGATAATATCGAGAAGAAAAGCAGGGAAGAGGAGGACAAAAATAGACTCGGCGGAGCTTACTAGCGAGTCGAGGGAAGAGCGTTGATAGTATTGGATGCATCCTTCAAGCATTATTATTGATCTCGTGTACTTAGAAAAATCTCACCAGCAGACTTCTCAAGCAATTATAGAACCGCTTGACTACAACTCCTATCAAGCATCATAAGATCCTTAGCAGCCTGCCATCTCGAATTTTTAACTTCAGTTAATCATAAGCCAGCATAATAAAGCAAAACAAGAACATCC
>WALV01000054.1 GCA_015522645.1 Candidatus Tiamatella sp. | reverse complement strand
CACATGGCACTAGGAAACGGTTACCCCGAAACAGGATCCACTAATAAGAGTGCTATACACTGGGATATGATTAAGAGCATGTGGCAAGGTAAAGTATATGCTGACGGTGAACTAGTCTACGAGAAGGGATACTTTGTTAACTGGAACGCCTAAAGCGTTCCACGGCATTCTCCCACTATTTTCGCTAGTGTTTTCACATACTCATCTATATAGTGAATCCGGAGTTTAGCGATACTAATCCTAATAGCATCAACCACTGGGTCATGCAAGTAGAAGTCCCGTATAGGTACGAAACTAATACCTAGGTCCAGGGCTTTCAGTAGGAGTTTAAACGAGTCGCATCCTAGTCTTATTGTAACAAAGAACCCTCCTTTAGCTAGACTCATCTCATGGTCAGGCATCTCTTCCTCCAGCTTCCGCTTCATGTAGTCGAGTCTCTCAACATATATCGTCCTTTTCAACGCTATATGCCCTTGCAAGTCACCCGTATCTAGGAGGTATTGCATCATACATCCTATTGGTGTGTTTGTAGCAAAGTCGTGTTGGCTTAACAGTTTCAAGGGTTCAACTAACCCTTCTGGAGGGATGATGAAGCCTATTCTAACTCCCGGTGCAACTGTCTTGCTTAGTGACCCTATGTAAGCTATATTGGATCCTGGTGTCCAAATAGGATCAGGTGGATTCGAGTGGAGCGCCCTGTATGGATCGTCCTCTAATACAATAATTCCTTCTCCGGCTAGCTTCCTAAGTTTATATCTGGCTGATTCAGGATAGTCTATTCCAAGCGGGTTATGGGCTGTTGGAACAGTGTATGCTAGCTTGGGTTTCTCCGCTAGGCCCGGTATTTCTACCTCTCCTTTTAGGCTTATGTCTATGGTTTCTATACGACTGGTTTGGTATTCTATTGGCATTCTTCCCTCAATGAAGCCTGGATTCTCTACAACTGCTTTTTCATCCTTGTCTAGGAGGAGTTGGCTTAAGAGTTTAATCGCGTGTTGAGCTCCTGCTGTTACTATTATTTTGTCCGGGCTGGTTTTGGGGAAACCCAGTATTTTCATAGTGTATTCCGAGATAGCCTGCCTTGCCTCTAGGGACCCTCCTGCCCCGGGGTAGTCATGGCATCCTGGCTTGAAGTGGGTTTCCTTGTATGCTTTTAGGAGTAGTTCTGTTGGGATTATGTCTGGGCCTCCTGCGGCGCCATTGAATTTTGGTTGTTTTTCGAGTTGGTTTGTTAGTGCTTCGATTGGTGATAGGTAGAGTTTGTGTTGCGTCAATTTGGGTCACGAGTTTGTCTTTATCTCTTGAGGTTTTAGTGTCTATCGTCGCTTGAATAGTTTCGATGAGGTGTGTAAGATAGTTTTATTCCATATAAATTTGATCTTTCAATCATAGAAGCCATCAGTTAGTCATTTATCCAAAATGTTAAATGGACAGTTATATTTTTAACTGTTGAGCGCCATACTAAACACAGGGTAATACCGGTAATACTTCCGACAACCGGGGGGCTGCACTTGGATCTAAAGAAAATAGGGGCAACAATAACAAGAATAACCAACGGAACCCCAAGAATCAAGCTAATCAAACAAGCAAGAATAGACTATTACATAATCGACGAGCAACCACAAGGTCCAACCAGACTAGTCGAACATAGCCACCCAATACAGCCCGTAAGCCCCCCAGAAGGAAATACTGATAAACACGTTATCGTAGGACTAGACAGTAGCAGCACAGTCATACGCACACCATTCTTTAACCTTGTAACAGTAACGGCATCAGCCAGTAGCACGCTAGTACCCGAAATCTATGATCACCCAGAGATATACACCTACCAAATAAGCCCAAGGTTCAAGCAGCCATATATCATAATGGGGACAGACACCGAGCTACCAGAAGAAGGAGAAGGAGTAACGACATGCAACCCCCTGGGAACGTCCTACGGGTTCAAGTATAGTCCGGATAGAATAGCAGACGAATACAGAGCATGGATAGAGAACTGGATGCTGTCAGATCCAATACACCAAGCAGCAAGGAAACTGGAAGAAACGGGTTACAAGCCAATAATACTCCTGGATGGACCCCTGTACCAGACACCTCAATTAATAGCAAAAATGCACGTGACGAGAGAGGCATCGAGCATATGGAAGAGAATCGTGGAAGACAGGATAAATCTAATTAAAACATATGAAGACCAAGGCATACCTGTCATAGGCATCGTGAAGAGAGTAGAGCAAAGCACTATACTATCACAATCCCAGAACTACTACAAACTAGTCAAAGCTCACTGTGGAGTAGACCTCTCATATTACAGTCCCCCGGGAGACCAAGCACTAATACATCTGCTCCTAACCCTAGTCAAATGCAGATACAGGCAAAGCGAAATGATGCGTACACCACTAATGGAATACCAGCCAGGTGGATACGTTCTACCCAAACTCTTCACCTACATAGTGATCCCGCCCTCGATATGGAGCAATAGGGTGAGCAGTTACCGCTTGTATAGAATAGAGTTCACACACAGAACAAGAAGCATATTAAGTGAGAGTATGCTAACACCCCAACAGGTAGTATATCTCGAAACTGTCAAACACGGATTACCAATACCATTCTCAATAAAACTCAGCGACAAAAGAGCGGGAATGCTAGCCCAGGTACTCAGGAATAAGCTAAGGCGAATGCTCTCAGGTATGAATGTACCCTTCACCTACGATGAACTAACCTATCAGAGGTGAATTTGTAATGGTTGAGAATGAACAGTATGTAAACACTAGTCAGAGGCAAGGGATAATAGACCTGCAAAGAGTCCTGGAAGAGAGAACAAGGAGGGCCGTAGAAGAGGCATTAAAATACGGGTCAATAGTAGGCTACGTCTCTCGCTATAGTCCGGTAGAAGTAGATATGAGTAATGCTGTAATAACATTCGACATAGACCCCTCAATATACTTCTCCAGATTAAACGACCCCTCAAACCCCCTCTACAGAATGGGTAGCGTACTAGCAGTAATAGACCCCAAAACACAGCATCTGGTATCGGTCAGAATAAAGGAAATACATAGACTCGACGAGCTTGCAAGCCTAGGGGTAGAGGAGCCCTTATCTACGCCCTTAAACCCTGATACCTCTACACTCATGACAAGAACTAAAATAATAGGGGAAATACTCCTTGAATATGATCCTGTGAAGGATAAGACATACCCGTCCAACCTAAGCATAGAGCCGCAGAGCCCAGTAATAGACCCACGACCGAATGTTCTGGTGAAACTCCTAGGACTGCCAGGCTACGGTGAGGGGGTTGTACTAGGATCACTATCCTTCAACTCCATACTAGTCAAAAACGGAGGCATACCAGTGGTCCTACCATACAAGGTAATGCTCCAGCACACCTTAATTCTAGGAACTACTGGAAGCGGTAAAACCACACTAGTGAAAAACATGATCGCGAACACAATAAGCAACCAGACCGGTAGAATAGTAGTCGTCTTCGACTTGAACCAGGATTATATACAGCTGTTACTCCCACCCCTGAAACACCCTGGACAGGGAATGGAGAGCCAGGTATACCATGGAGTCTATAAGGATACAAGGGAACCAGATAACATACTAATCATAGCACCTATCTCGAGGGAGATAGTAGGCAGAAACCTTGATTCCGTATATAATGATCTACATGGAGGAATATTTGAGGAATACTTTGAGGACAGCTATAAGCCACTACTAACACTCTTAGGACATGAAATTGTTCAAGGTAAAATAGAGGAAAGGAACCACACCATAAATTACGTGTTCAAACTTAATGAAAGAACTAAAAGAATAGTATTCATACCATACAGCCTATACACCACCAGAATCCCTGGGGATACCCTGGTAAACCTAATGCCGGGCCTAACAGGTCAAGCGAGAAACATACTCAGAAGACTAAAGAGGAAAGTGGAATCAGAACTGCCAATAGGATCACCTTTACCGTTCCTAGACCTCTACGTCGAATCCATAAGAGTATACCTAGAAGATACGCGCAAGAAAGATGATCCATGCGCGTCAAGAAGCCAGGAAACATGGTTCACGAAAAGAGTCCTAGAAAACATAGCTGCGAAACTATCAGGTGACTACATAGCCTTAGAGGATGACATGGACTTACTGCTAAGTAACTATTATCATATACCAATAATAATCTGCCATGCGCTACAAGAAATAACACCGCACCGCAGCTCCCTAGAAAACCTACTGAGAGAGCTAGGCACATTGCTAGATACTGGCATAGTGGACGTAATCACCGGCGTCCACAAGGGGAAACTAGAATTCCAAGCGGAGCCAGACTGGATGCAACTACTAGACATGGCAATAGAACTAAACGCTCCGATTATAGTAGACTTGGCATGGAGCTACAGGGCAAGCAGCCTAGGAGAGAATACACACCGTGTGACGGCAATAAGGCTACTGTCGACACTCCTCACCTGGAAGCATAAAATGTGGAAAGAAAGGAAGCCAACCCCAGACATACATGTATACATAGATGAAGCACACCAATTCTTCCCTAATGAAACCAAGGATGAGAACACTAGGCAACTGTCAGGCGTACTCAGCAGAATAGCTAGACTCGGAAGAGCAAGAGGGATAGGGCTGGTGTTTGCAACCCACACACCTAGTGATTTGAATGACATTATCATACAGCTAACAAACACTAAGATTATACTGAGAATGGATCCAGGACGCTTGGAAAGACTAGATATACCCGCAGACACGAGGAGACACCTAGCACTGGCACCCCCACGGTATTACGCGGTAAAGAGCTATTACATACCAAACGGCTTCATCACAGGGGTAACAACCACGCCGATGACACTACACTATGACACATCAGCATGAAGTGAGTGTGAATACAAATGTTTAATTACTTTCAGATGATTTGGCCTAGTACTGAAAGGATGGATTATTATATAGTTATTATAGTTTTCATCCATATACTTTAATATTGATGATGGCGTTTTGGCTGGTAAAGTTTTGAAGCCTCTTAGGTCTGGGGAGCTAGATAAAGTTCCCCGTGGTAATTGGGTTGCTCTGGTTGACGGGAGAACTGTCGCCTTCGCCGGGTCATTTGAGGATCTTATAGAGATTATGGAGAAGAAAGGGTATGGTTATGATGATTATATTGCAGTTAAGCTTCATCGCCACGATTTACTGTTTGCATGATGTGGTGTAAAGCTAGGTGGGGATCAGCCAGCGAATAAGAACGCAGTTACAGAAACATCGATCTACGGGACGCATGAAACTACCATTACGTCTAGCGCTGCAACCACAACATCAAATAGTGATGCAGCGAAAACGGGTATTCAAGACATCTCTAAGCTGGCTAAATCTATAAACTGGCATGACCCGAAGATGCTTATACTTTTACTAAATTGTAACCATTATAGTCTTATTAATAGTGGTACTTTTAAAGAAATAACGCATTCAACCTATTTCCATTTCTTATTTTATACATATAGAAAATCCTAGAGTTTTGCCTCCGGGTCACTAGGATTGTACTCACTTTCCCCTGGATAGTCGGGTGTGCCCCATCCTTGAGGGCATCCCTTGCCGTGCCTGAACGGTTTATCCAGTTTGGACAGTAGAACAACTCTACTCGGTTTAGACTCGCTCCTCACTGGGTACCCTGTAAGCTCAGAGAATACTTCAGCTATACTCCTCACTTCCTCGTGGCTCAACATGTTCTGCCTCCCCAGCCTGTACCTGCTGGCTCCGACGTACATGTATGATTTGAGTTCCACATATGTTGGTTCCCCGCGTTCAACAAGTTTCGCGAGTGCCTGTAGTTGTTTTTCACCAGTGTTCCATCCTTTCACCAGTGTTATCCTATAGACCGTAGGGTTCTTCATTGTCCTGAATAGATCCATAGTTTCTAGTGTTAGCTCCCAAGCCCTCGGGACTAGTGGCTTATTGAAGTATTGGTAGCTTTCCTTGTCCCATGATTCCAGGCTTAGATAGGTTTGACTCGGTTCCTCTTCAAGCTTAGACAAGACGTCAGGTCGTACGCCCCTAGTTACCAGGAAGCTCGTCATCCCGCGTTTATGTATTTCTTTGAGAAAGTCATTGAAGTAGGGGTATAAAGTGGGTTCCCCTGTGAGGCTTATAGCAACATGCTTAGGCTCCATTGCTTCTTTTATTCTCTCCGGATCCGCTCTTGGATGGCCTTTATACCCGCTTACCAGCCTCCTATACTCTCTAATCATCCCCTCAACTATTTCCTCGGGAGTATCGGCGTACGGCATTTTAGTCTCGTCCCAGTCAAACCCCATGTCCTGGGGACGTAGCCTCCAGCAGTGTAGGCAGGCATTCCAGCACCAGAATGCTGTAGGACTCATCTGTATGCAGCGGTGGCTTTCTATGCCATAGAACTTGCATTTATAACAAAACCTACCCTCCACTATAGCCGCGTGGTTCCAGTAGCATTTCTTAACTACGCTATGGCGGCCAACGAAATGATATTTCTGCTTCTCCATTCTCTGCCGAAGTAGCTTGTATCGCTCCTCGCTGAACATCCCCGCACACCTTGTATTCAGAGTTTAATAATCGAGGGCCTATAAATCAACCTGTAAGGTAGGGGAGTCAGGGTTTGCCTTCGTCAATCCAGGAGACACTTGGATGCAGGAAGAATGCCGTTGGAATAGTGAAAAAATTATACAGAGCAAAGAAAATAACTGTTATAAACACTCGTCCACCAGGGGGTAAGATAGATGTATCTCCTACTTGGAGGACTATTAGTTTGTACATTGACCCTGTTCTAACCAAGCAGGACGTCAATGACCATCTCGTTCTCGGTATAATACTCAGATACAGAAAGAGGAGGCTTATCCGCGGACTAGCAGAGGCTGTATCGATACTGTCTTTAGCTTTGATCGGAGGTTTCTCTAAGTCAGTAACCGGTTTATATTACACTTTATTATATCTGGGTGTTCTCATAGCCTCCGCTCTAATCGCTATGTACATAATAGTATTGTCTCGGAAATCTACCAGTAATATAGTGATTCAGGATTCATTGGCATCTATAGTGTTATCCGATCCCATTTGTTATGCCACAGCCAGTTCTATTAAAGAACTGCTCTCATGGGTAATCGAAGAGAGGGACAGGGAAGTTAGGAGCAACGAGTTTGCCAAAGGAAAGCTTAGATGGCCTAGAAGAATGGTGTTGTATAATCGTTACCGTGATATAGTAAAAGGTTATCCTGCTTTGCTAGTTGCCATAGGGCCAACTGGCTTTCACTAATATTAGAAAAGACTTAAATGATAGGGATTTAAGCATTTTATGTTTTGATGGAGTGAATGGGAATGGAAAGAAAAGCTATTAACAAGCAAGAACTATCTTTATTTGCTTTCCTCCTTGTAGTTCTAGTACTACTATTAGGTTTCGAGGTAGGCGGTTATTTCTGGAGCATCAATCACGAAGTAAATACTTGGATCCCACATTCTAATTCTTTTGCCGCACAATTATTTACAAACAGCGTAGACATTGTTGTCATTCTGTATATTATCCTCGTTCCCATATACTTCCTCTATAAAACGCGGAGGCTTCCAGGAGACTACGTGTTAGCTATAATCTCTATCATTATAGCAATGATTCTTGTTGCACTCCTAAAAATCCTTGTTGGAGAACCGAGGCCGGGGGAACAGGCTTTACATTACTCTATTAGTGCAGTTATATGGAATCTTGATTATTTCTCGTTCCCATCTGGACATACTGCAAGGGCAACTGTGATAGCGTGGTATTTGGGTAAGGGGAGAAGCATTGCTATAAAAATATTGTTGGGTGTTTGGGCTATAGGAATAGCTGCTAGCAGGCTTATTGTAAACGCCCACTGGTTCGGTGATGTTATCACATCACTTGATCTAGGAGTTATAGTGTGTTTCATTATTGACCAGACTAGATTGAAATGGATACAACTTTATAATAAACTAATAAAACCTCTAACTGTTCTCCGAATAGATGAACACGACTAGTCTTTTAATTCAATCCGTACAGCTGTACATTATCTCGGTTTTCATGTAGGAAAAAGATTATGTTTTGAGGAATTTGCTAACATAGGGACTTTCTCCTGGTGTCCTCCTTCTGAAGTGTCCTGATGGTTTTCCTGTTAGTAGTTCTTCGAACCATGCTTCGTGTTCTATTTCTTCGTGGAGTATTGCTAGTGCTAGATCATATGTTCTAGGGTCTTTTCCACGTGTGTAATTTGTTATTTCGGTGTATACCTGTACAGCACACCTCTCTGCGTCTAGGAGTACTTTGAGGATGTTTTCTATTGTAGGGTTATCTGGTAGCTTGGCGTCCATGCACCCTGCTATTGACGCGAATTCTTTTATGTCGTTTGTTAGCTGTCCTCCGAGTTCATATATCCTAGGTACTAGTGCCTCAAAGTGGTTTCTATCCTCGATCCTAGCGTCCTCTACTATTTCTTTGATAGCCTCTCCTTCAAGTCCAGCTGCATGGTTTCGTAGGATTGTGTAGTAATAGTATGTTGTAAATTCGGCTGCCGCAGCCCTTACCAGCATGTCTAGGAGTTTATCGACGTCAATTCCTGCTTTCTCGATTAGTTCAATGTTTTTTCTGGGCAATTGTTTCACCTTAAAATAATTTCTAATTAGAAATTATTTCTTATTAAGCTATATAAATATATGCCTCGTAATCCAACAGAAAATGCAGGAGCGATGGAAATGGAAAACCTGGATAAGATAATGAAGGAGCTGAAGGAAACCGGTATGAAACAGACACCACAACGCATAGAGGTAGTCAGGACTCTTTTAAAGCTAAAAGAGAAGCATCCTACACTCAATCAAGTATATAATGAAGCTAGAAAGAGAGTTCCCACACTTAGCTTTTCTACACTATACACTACCGTTAAGAAACTTGAAGAACTAGGTGTTATAAAACTATTTGATCTCCTAGGAGAAACGAGAATAGAGGTAAACAATAAACCTCATATTAACATAATAGACCTTAGTAATGGAGAAATACACGACTACAATGACGATTCCTTGGTGAAGAAAATAGTTGAAGAGACAGGATTAGACTATAGTGACTTCGTACTGATCAATATTCTTGTCTACAAGGACAAGAGTAACAAATAACTATTGCATAGCTTAGAATACACATGTATTTATGTGGCCGCAGCCTGGGTTGTATAACTCGTTTATAACTATCCTAGTCGGCTTGGGATACTGGTATAGCTTCTCAGTACTATATATCCAGGGTATTGGCTCACCGTGTATCAAGTGGTCTACTAGAATATTTGCAACACCGGGTGCTCTCATAATGCCATAACCATCCAGTCCGCCTGCAATGAAAATTATTTTTTGTCCGATTACTGGTCCTGTATATGGTATTCCGTCCATAGCTACCTCACAGGGACTGCTCCATACCGAGGCTAGTTCCCCGTGTTCCATGTTTGGAAACCTTGTAGTCAACGCTTCTATTACTCCCAATGTTATATTCTGGTCGGGATTCAATCCCTCCTCTGGTTGGTTGAGGGGTCTACATCCATCACCAATTATTATACTGTTTCTGGATTCAGGAACAATGTATATTTCATCGGTGTAATCATAAATAGATGCATCGGGATCTGGAGGGTTTGTCTTGATCGTTTGGGCTTGGCAGCTGTATATGAAGACTTTGCCTTGTAGTCCGGCAACCCGGACCCCCCACGGCCCGGAAGTTATAATCGTATAGTCGTATTTCTCTACGCCATTATTTTCTGACTCAACCTCGACAATGCCATTGTGTTCCTTAATGCTTAGAACAGGCTCATATTCTAATAGGCTTACGCCTCTCTCTTGGAATTGTTCTCTAAGTGCTTGTGCTAGAGTACCAGTGTCAAGAACATAGTCCCTCCATGTTTCAAGACCTACCAGTGTCCCAGGATCATATATCCCAGGCAGCCTTTCTTCCAGACTCCTTCCTTCGTATCGCTTGTATGGTATACCCCAATTCTCTAGTCTGCTAGTCATCACTCGTATACAGTGTTCACCGTCTTTGGCCTTGTCGAATAGGCTTACGCCGTTAACCTTTCTATATAACTCATAGCCTTTTTCTCTGAGTCTCCTATAATATGATAGGCTTGCGCTCGTAAGCTTGTAATCGTGATCCAAGTATAGTTGGAATGTGATTATTCCGGCAGCCTTACTTGATGCTTCATGGAATAACTGTGTTTTCTCGTACAGTGTTACCTCTACATCACTCAATGATAATAGGTGTGCTAGTGTCGCACCTAGAATTCCGCCGCCTATTATGGCGATTCTCTTCAATAGTACAGGCCTCCCCTTGTTATCTTTGTTAGTGGGGAATTGTTAGTAGAGATAGAAAGATTATTAGTGTACCCAATTGTATGGTGTGGTTAACAGCTTTACCCCACTTGTAGCGTTCTAGGAAGTCGGATACCAGTCTCCCACCGTCAGTAATGTATAGTGGAGCCATATTTATGAATGCTAAGCTAAGGTTTATCCAAGCCATGGAATAGGCTAGCAGACTAACGCTACTGCAGAATACTCCGCTCATAATGCTTATACCTATAAGAGACCTGTTATCCTTGACGGTTTTCCATACGGTTACGTTTATGAGTTGGCTTCCCCGTTTTACCGTTAATGTAAAGTTAACATTTGGGGGAATTCCTGGGAACACTTTTGTGAATCCTCCTTTCTCAACAGGGGTTCCGTTTACAGCTACTATCATATCCCCAGGCTTCAAGCCCGCTTTCATGGCAGGCATACCATTCTCTACCCCCATAATACATATCCCCGTAGGCGGCATAGCAACAGTGTACAATGCTAGCAATGCTATTAGTGCGATAGCCATGTTCGCAGCTGTACCAGCATTGTATACGAAAGCCCTTGCCTTTAAGGATGCCTTCCTGAGCTGTTCTTCATCCGGCTCTACAAATGCTGCTGGGATAAATGTTAATAGGAGTATTCCAGCATTCTTCACTTTTATTCCACTTACTCTCGCTGCAAAGGCATGGCTGAGCTCGTGGAAGAGCGCGCCTACACCGATTGCCAGGGCTATATAGTATAGTAACGGCCCCTTGATTGTTACGCCCGGGATAACGGGGACGAATCCAGCTATTGCGCTTCCTGCTTTTGGAGGGTGTATGTACTTGGTATAGATGCCCTGGCCGAAGAGGTAGTATATTCCGGCTATGCTTACTGCGGCACTAACATGTGTAAACACCATGTAGGCCTTACTAATGATTGTTCCACGATACTTTTCCCATGATTTGAAACCATAGGGTATTCTAAGCATGAAGAATAACGGGTAGATTATTAGTTTCTTTTCCTCGTCAGGCTTGTCCCTATTTAGATACCAGTAGATTGCTCCGATCGCTGTCCAGACAGCTGTGATTGCTGTAAGTGCTGTTATGATATTCAATACTCTTGCCCCAATTCATTTACACGGGAGAGCCTACATTATAAATTAAGGGTTCCGACTCAAATAATGCTCCCAGGGGATACGGTGCTGGAGGCTAAAGCCGTTCTAGAGAGGTATCGTGGGATAAAGGGATTATACTTATTACTCCTCCGCCTAGAGAAGGGAGATTATACTATTGGAAATCTTTACACTGGAATTCTCCCCGGGGGTATCTATGTTTATATTGGAAGCGCCTGGGGGCCAGGGGGTTTAGGAGCACGTGTTTCCCGGCATCTATCCGTGGATAAGAGGATTCACTGGCATATCGACTGGCTCACGAGTGACCCCAGGTGCGAATTGATCGGTGTTTATCTATTCCCCTCAGCTAAGGGTGAATCGAGTTTGTATAACCTACTGGCCGGGATTAGTGAATGCATTATACCTGGCTTCGGGAGCAGCGATGACCCTAGGGCTAAGTGTCACCTGCTCTTTTTAAGAGAGAGCCTGGGAAAGCTTGAGAGTGCTCTACGCGATTTTCACCCGAATTACATTAAAATTCTTCTATAGAAATAAAAGCACCCTGAACCTAACATGTTACCCGGGTGTAGGACAGTTTTGAGCGAGCGTAAGAAAATATCTGCAAGAAAGCTCGTTAAGATGAAAGGTAAGGATAAGATAGTCATGGTTACCGCATATGACTATCCTAGCGCTAGGGCTGCTGACGAGGCTGGTGTTGACAGCATCCTTGTAGGTGATAGCTTGGCAATGGTTGTTTACGGCATGGAGAATACGCATAATGTTCCAGTAGAGCTTATGGAGTACCATGTGAGGGCGGTGGCGAGAGCGGATCCCGTAGCCCATGTTGTAGGGGACATGCCTTTTATGAGCTATGAAACGAGTATCCGTGATGCGGTTTTAAATGCTGGAAGACTAGTCTCTGCCGGAGCAGATAGTGTGAAGCTCGAGGGTGGCTCCGAGTATACTGATGTAGTTAAAGCGATAGTCAGGGCTGGTATACCTGTAATGGGTCACATAGGCCTTACACCGCAGAAATACTTGGCTCTAGGAGGATACAGGAAGATGGGTAGGAAGCCTAGTGAGGCAGACGATATATTGAAGGATGCCGAGGCACTAGCTGAGGCCGGAGCATATAGTATAGTTATAGAATACACTAGTGCAGAGGTAGCTAGGAAAATCACTGAGAGGATCCCGGTTCCAACGATATGCATAGGATCTGGGCCATATTGTGATGGGCAGGTCCTAGTATTCCACGATTTATTAGGATTCTCTCCGAGGGACCCGCCTCCATTCGCTAAGAAATATGCCAACATATATGGAATAGTGAGGGACGCAATATCCCAGTATGCGAGAGATGTTAGGGAATCAAAATTCCCAGGACCGGAGCATTATTTCGACTAGATAAGAGAGGAGGACGTTTGCGTCACAGGCTTAGGCTAGCAGGCTTGTTCATTTTCTTCCTCCTCATACCTCCCATAGGATATGGCATTGTCTCGGCTAAAACTGCAACACTTGACTCCGTGTCACTGAACAGTATATATTATAGAGGTGGTGAATACTATTTCAATTTCACCGTAAAAATAGATAACCCATCCCTCATACCACTGAAGCTACAAGTTGAACTTAAGAGCCTGACAGTAAATAACGCATCAATAAAGATTACCGGGATTACTTTATCTAAAACCGTTATACCAGGCAGGAATAAAACCATAATACACCTCACAGTTGTAGGTGAACCGATAGGTGGGATACGTGAGGAGGGATATATCCTGGTTAAAGCAGGGTCCAACGTGTGTATTAGATTCTCAATTGAACCTAGTTTACTCGGTTTCCCAGGGTCAGTGCAATGCGGCTATACTGAGACTAGCAATGTGATTGGAATAGGAGATTAGAATTTAAATCCCTGTAAATACTCCTACACTAAGAGTGAGTGAACGGGTGTACAGGTATTGATAAAGAAGGAGGAGAGAATTACTTATCCAAAAGTAATAGATGAGATAAAAATCGGCCCACCTTACCTTACCAAGTATGAGAAAGCTAGGGTCGTCTCGGCTAGATTATTCCAGTTATTCCTTAATGCTCCACCGTTAGTTAACCCGGAGAAGATAGGGGCACGCAACATGTATGATATAGCTAGAGTGGAGGTAGAGAAGGGGATACTTCCAGTAGCTATCTATAGGAGAGCCCCGGAGAAAGCCCAGTCCATATCATTGAAACTCTTATTGGAAAACGGGGAAAAATTAATTGGAAAAAGAACCCTATAATGAAACCATCCTTCCCCAGGAAGGGAAGGATAACATACCATGCAGGGAAATCATTGAGAGCAGACTGGGCCTAGATTACCAGGTTGAGATGCAGGGCCAGCTCCAGTATAACCTAAAGTTCCCATACACTGTTGAGCTAGGAGAGTCTGGCTGGCGGGATTTCTACGAGCAAATGATTAGATCGGGATGCAAACCGCTTGTGAGAAAATGGAAGGGATACACGCTTCTCATAATAGTTAAGGAGGAAGAGGAAAAGAAGAAGATTAACACTATTGCAGGAATCCTATTAGCATTAACAACTATTCTAACGCTCTATATGAGCGGTGACTATTTGAAGCAGAGCATGCTTGCATACGGTTATACGGGAAGCGTATCACCATCCCTAATACCGTCCCTCTACGTTATAGGTTTACTAGGGCCTTTACTGATACATGAGGCAGGCCACTGGAGCATGATGAGGGCTTATAAGACACCTAGTAGTATGCCGTATTTAATCCCAGCCCCCCCACTGCAATGGGGGTTCCTTGGAACATTTGGTGCTGTTATAAACATGCGTTGGCTTCCGCCAACTGTTGATGCATTAGCTATAGTGGGCGTTATGGGTCCTTTAGCAGGGTTCATAGCAGCAATACCTGTAACTATATACGGTCTAAAGCTAAGCTTAGTTGTTCCAGCATCACTAGCCCCCTCAGGCGGCTATCTTACGGCTTATCCTATAATCTTCCTCCTCCTAGGCCAGGAATTCCTACCTAACCCCACTAGAGGGGAAGTTGTATTGCTCCACCCTCTAGCTTTCGCTGGGTACATAGTGTTCCTTGTTACATTCCTAAATTTAATACCTATAGCACAGCTTGATGGAGGCCATATTATTAGGGCTTCACTAGGCGAGAAGGGCCATAGAATAGTGAGTAACGCTTTCCTCATACTACTACTAGCCTTCAGTTTTGTAGAGACTTTCCTCTTGTTATTCGCTCTAATAGCATTTGTTATACACATGTTATCTAGAGGGAGGCATCCTGGTCCAGCTATGCCTGTTGAGAGGCTCGGTGTTAAGGGGCAACTAGCTGTTATAACGTTCTTTATCCTTTTATTCCTAACATTTCCTCTACCGGTTACTTCCTAAACCATATAGAATAGGGAAAAGCTATAGATGACTAGGCGGTTTCCATTAAAAACTATAGTGTTGAATTATAGAAAAGAGTAAGGGTTACGGGGCCCCTACTTCTCCAGTGTTGGCATGCGTCCCTGGCAGCCCTCCAGTCGGCAGAGCTGGGAACTGGTCCTTCATCTGCTGCTGCGCTACTAACTGCGCTTCCTCGAGTATCTTCCTCGCCTCCTCGTTCACAGCCTCATCCATAGGCATCTCCATGAAGCCTGCTGAACTCATTGCGAGAGCATTATGCAGCTCCTCCACTGTTTGCATTATATCGATATATGAGTCAGGCATTACATTCGCCATCTGAGAGGCTATCATTTTTATAGCACCTAGGGCTGGCCCCAGGTCTTTGTAGGCTTCACCTATAAATAGGACTGTTTCTAGCCTAGTCTTCGCTCTCTCCAAAGCGAATCTTATAGTTATTACGCCCTTAGCTACTTTCCTTATCTCGGCAACCTCACTAGCATACATCTTTGCTTTAGCCATATCGCCGTGCTTGTAGGAGTCGACTACTTTTTCAAATAACTGCTGGTCCCTTGACTTTAGTTTATTTATTATGTAATCCATCCTTGAGATATGTGTCCCTAGCTTGTAGATGGCATTGCTTATCTGGTATCTGAGGCCGGGACTCGGGTTTATGATCTCCTTGAAAGTGTCCTTGATAGCGTTCCTGACAGTCTTCTTTGACCCTGACCAGTTTTTACCGAAGTCACCTAGGCTGGACATTTGATTTTTCACCGTTGAACTATTGAATCAGTTATTTATTTAAAGGGACTCCTGGTCTTACCATCTGACCCCTTTTATACAGTGGTAATACTAAGGATAACACTGAGACGATGCCTCGTAGAATAAGAGGTGCATTATGTATGAGTATAAAAGTTGAAGAAGTCTCAGGCTTCTTAGGACTTGAAATACACGACCCCTACGGGAGGATTTTCGGGACGCTAGTAACTTTCTACAGCAATGTGCACGGTGAAGTAGAGGGTTTCGAGGTTAAGGTCGCGGATGACAAGATAGTCTATATAGAGCCCGAGAAGATACGTGTAGATGAGGGTAAACTAGTCGTTTTCCCTGAATGGAAGTTCCGTGCTATAACTGTTATAGAAGCCCTTGATAGAGCTCTGAAGAGGAAAAAAGCTATAGAGAAAACTCTTAGCCAGAGTGATCTACCTGGAAGTGTAATAGAGACCTATCTTAAGAAACTGAATGATGACATTAAGAAACTTAAGAATGAAGCCGTTAAAGCGAAGACTGAAATAAAGGTTAGAATAAACAGGATAGAAGACGAGGTTCTCCATGTGGATAAGGCGCTTGTGAATCTCCAGATTACGTATCTGAGCGGTGAAATAAGTGATACTGCTTACAGGAAGAGTAGCGAGCAGCTTAAGAGGATAAAGGGATGGTTACTGGAGGAAATGGGTGATGCCAGATCCACGATTGAGAAAATAGAGAAACTGGAGTCAAGCCCTGTTTTACTCGCTGATACATCCAAACAAGAGTCAAAGGAAGGAGCGGAAATGACGGCGGCTCCTAATACTCCAGCTGAAGACGTTGTTGTCATGCTAAGCGGCGAGTAAATTTTAACTTCCTTTTTCGGTTCCAGCATATAACCTGCTCCTGTTTCTTCTATAACGCTCGGATAGGGAAAAACTGCCGAGTAGAATATCGAGTGCTTCGGCTACGATTATTTCTTGGGGACGTAGACGGGGCTCCTCCTATTAGGCGTATATAACGCTACTACACCGTTTTCCTCCATTATTTTCAGGAGTTTCCTAGCACTCGAAAGCGTTAGATTATACTTGTGAGCCACCTTGAAGGGCGTCCAATAGCTCTCTTTAGGGAACTCCTTCTCAGCTCTCTTTACCAACTCAGCGGGGACCGCTACGTTATACATTGCTTGTTCGGTTATACTTCTCGCTTTCTGCGGTTGACTTGTCTGCTTCTTATTCTTCGCCATGAACTACACCTCTAGCTATATTGAATTCGACTATACCGGTAATATAAATTATTGCCGTGGAGAGGCCCTAGCTTTATGTATGTATCATATATAATATATGCCTTGAGATACACGAAACTAGTTGTGGTGGGTGGATACGGTATTGCCGGATAATTGTGCCGTTGAGGTTATGGGTTTAACCAAGAGGTTCGGGGATCTTGTCGCCGTGGACAAGGTGAGCTTCTGCATACCTAAAGGAATAGTATTCAGTCTCTTAGGCCCGAATGGTGCCGGTAAAACCACTACCATAAACATGTTGTCCACACTCCTCAAGCCGACTGGGGGAGACGCGTATATCCATGGGTACAGCATTATACGTGACAGAGGAGAGGTTAGGCAGATAATTGGTCTTGTTCCCCAGGATTTGACCGCGGATGACGAGTTAACCGGGTGGGAAAACGTTTACATACAAGCTAAACTATACGGACTCCCGAGTGGTAAGGCGGAAGAGAAAACAGAGGAGGCCCTCCGCTTCATGGAGCTATGGGATCATAGGAAAAGGAGAGTATCTACGTATAGTGGAGGGATGAGGAGGAGATTGGAGATAGCCATGAGCCTTGTAAATGAACCTAGAGTAATGTTCCTAGACGAGCCAACGCTTGGTTTAGATGTACACTCTAGGAGGCATCTATGGGGTTTGATTGAAAGGTTAAAGGAGCAAGGGACTACTATTCTTCTAACTACACATTATATGGAGGAAGCTGAGTATCTAGCAGATAGGATTGCAATAATAGACCATGGGAAGATTGTTGTAGAAGATACTCCTGACGGTTTAAAGGCTAGGATTAAGGGTGATAGAATATACCTCAGACTAGGAGAAGAGGAGGCAGTTTCCGTCGTGAAGGCTTTAACTGAGAAGGGCTTTAATGCCTCCCTCCGCAATAGTGACTCTATTATTGTTAAGGTTGAGAGAAGCGAGGAGATTCTCCCGGAGCTAATAAGTATTCTACAAGGCAGGAAACTTCTCGAAATCCGTGTGGTTAAACCTAACCTCGAGGAAGTGTTCATAGAGCTAACAGGTAGAGGTTTGAGGGGAGAGGAATCGTTTGACTCTTTCAAGTATAGAGTTATGAGGAGGAGGATGAGGTAGTGAGTGGTTTAATCGTACTATTTGAACGCGAGTTAAAGAAATGGTTTGGCCGGCGGCCAGTCCTGTTCATGAGCCTAGTTACCCCGCTAATATGGATAGCTTTATTCGGCAAGAGCTTTAACCTAAATGCACTAGTGAATATTAGTGCTCAATCGTTAATACCTCCGCAGCTACAGGGGTTCATTGATCCTAAAGTTATAGAGGGAATGGTTAAGAAAGCTTTGAATAAGCAGTTGAAAAGTATGTTCGGAACAACAGACTATTTCACATTCTTCGCTAGCGGAATGCTTGTGGCATTCTGCATATTCCAGGGAGCCTTTGGAGGTGTCGGAGTAGTATTCGATAAGAGACTAGGGTATATGAGGAGGATTCTTGTAACCCCTGTAAGGAGATCATACATATTCCTTGCAAAACTATTTGGAACACTGGCAAGAATAAGCATACTTAGCCTACTACTTTTAGGCACGAGCATCCCCCTCGGCTTCAAATTCAAACCGAACCTCAGCATAGGTGATATTATAATGCCATGGGTAGCTGTAATGCTCCTGTCTGTATTCATTCTCTCAATATACATGGTTATGGCCTTCTATACTGATAACCAGGAAGTGTTGTTTGCTGCGTCCAACCTCATCAATCTACCATTAATGTTTGCCTCAAACGCTATATTCCCGTTAAAGCAAATGCCCGGCTGGTTGCAGACAATAGCTGAGTATAACCCTGTTACGCATGCTGCATATATAGTAAGATACCATCTTATTGGCAGCCCTATACCGAATTACTGGGAAAGCATTATTTACTTGGCTGCAAGCTCGACAGTATTACTGGCTTTCAGCATGTACTATAGTGTGAGGAAGATGGATATGGGAGTGTAGCCTATTATAATTTTTATAGGCTAAAAAGAATCAAACTGTTTTTCCAGTAAGAAGTTTCCTAAAGGACTAAAAGGTGAACAAGCATTGGCTATGCCAACCATGGAAGCCGGGATGAAGGTAAGGGAGTTCTGTACCGATGAATACAAGGACCATGTAATCTATAGAACCCTCGCCAGCCGCGAGAAGAACGTTGAGAGAAGGATGATTCTCGAAAAACTTGCAAATGAAGAATACAAGCACTATCTATACTGGAAAAAGATCCTCGGCGTTGAATGCGATGCAAAAGTGAGTAGGCTCTTCCTATGGGTAGTTATAGTTAGCAGAATAATTCTAGGACTTACCTTCACTCTTAAAATGCTCGAGAGAGGGGAGGAGGAGACTATTGAAGAGTATAAGAATTACATTGGTAGCCTTGAGGGGGAGGAAAAACAGGAGTTAGAGTCGATAATAGAGGATGAGGTAATGCATGAGTCAAGCCTTATGAGCCAGATAGATGAAACTGTCGTGAAGTATATGAGCTTCATCGTGCTCGGATTAGCAGATGCGATAGTAGAAATAACTGGTGTACACGCTGGATTCCTAGGAGTTACGAGTAGCACTATAGTAGCAGGGATAGCCGGGCTTGTCGTAGGATTCTCCGCTGCAATAAGTATGGCGAGTGCAGCCTATCTACAGGCGAAACATGACTTCGAGAGGAACCCTGTTTCATCAGCACTAGTAACAGGTCTATCTTATATTGGAGCTGTTATCATACTTGCATCGCCGTATTTTGCAACCTACAACATGGTATTGGCATTTACCGTTAGCGTCTCCTTCGCAGTAACATTGATAGCTACGTTCACATTCTATGGAAGCGTAGTGTTTGACAAGAGGTTCCTCAGAGAGTTCTTGGAGTCTACAGGGTTGATGCTTGGGACGGCGTTTGCAGCCTACTTCTTCGGTGAAATACTAGGGGTCTACTTCGGTGTTAGAGGGGTGTTTAAGTAAAATAAATTAGCCAAACATACTACCTGTGGAGTCTGGCTATGAGGTATATTGCTATAAGTAGGAGAAGAGCTACCGCAACGCTTCCTATTATCATCCCATCCTTATTCCAGTGGATGGGTACACTTGTAACGTTAGACGCTAAGGACACGTCGGTAGTGGCTCGGGTTTGAGCTTTTACAGTGTTCTTCTGCGTAGCATTGAGAGTCGTGGTAGTCGGCTGCTCCTCGAAGGTTTGGATAGGGTGGTTCTGGTCGAGTAGTATTGTCCTATTCCCGGGAAGAGTTATATATGCATACCATTCGGCCGAGTCTGTCTTCACACTTACAGAGATTGAGCTCCGCTTATATGTAAATGACGTGGTTGCGTTGGGTTCCGCCATCAATACTATGAAGCTGTTATAGTCATTAGATAAGTTAAATCTCACTGGAACATTGACTGGTTTCCCTTTTATGTTTTCAAGTGTGTTCCTCACTGTCCCATTAACAATGCATATGTCTGGTGTCTTTTCTACCTCACTGTACTTCTCTATAGTAGTGTTCCCCTGCTTGTCTACGAGTATGGTTGTGTATTTGAATGTTCCATGTGGATAAAGGATTAGGATGAGATAGTGGTTTTTCCCCGTTATAATTAACGTATCATTTCCAGGCTGCGGGCCCCTATTCTCGTATAAGGGTGCTCCTGCTCCCCCTGTAATTATCCACGTCACATTGTATCTTTTAGTTACAGCATATCCATGCCAGTGCCCTTGTAATGCTAGTTTAACTATGCCTGGATGATTTTGCACGAAGTCCAAGAGAATGCTCGCTCTTGCGGCGTCCATGTTGTGACCAACATTCGGTATCACGGGTTTATGATAGACGAGTATTAGGCTTCTACCGTCTAATCCTTTTGTAGTGTTTTCCAGTTGGCTCCTCCAGTAAAGAGTGCCTCCTGTTTCATCGTCTAGCACAGTAATCCTCCACCCTGGGAATGTATCTCTTATATAGTGTCTTGGTGCTATTAGGCTGGTCCAGTAGCTGACCGATCCCCCGTATTGAATGTCGTGGTTACCTATACACAGCCATATGTTCCATATGCTTGTATTTGAAAGTAAACTGTATAACCCCCTGATTTGCCATGGAGTTCCTCTACCCACTTGGTCTCCTGTGCCTATCATTGCAAACGGATCAATTACCTCGGTCTCGCTGATTATTTTAAGGAAAACAAGTGTAAAGTTGTTGGAGACCTCTACTTCCGGTCTGTTATCACCGAAAACAACAATAGGATACCATGGTAGTTCTTGCGGAACGTTTCTGCTTGTTTCATTTAGTAATGACTCAGTGCTTGTCTGGGTATTCGAGAATGTTACCGCGTAGAACTGTATGCTCAGCAATAGCAGTACCGCTATTGCCAATGCTACCTTTTCTCCCATTCAAACCACTCCTGGACTCTTCCGGTCATGGTAATCTATTAAAAACACTATCTAACCAGTTTTATATAGTCTATTCTTTTAACCGGGAAATGTTTAGTGGCACTAATGTTTTTATCATTCTACTATACATTAAATCATAACTAGTTGAGGACCCGCAAAAATCCATCCTAGACTACCAGAGTAGAACAACGGGTCCTCCTTAAACAGTCAAGAGGTGTGTAAAGGTTTGACAACCAAACCTAGAGTGGCAGTAATAGGGATGGGTTACTCTGGGTTCCAGCCGACGACTCCCCATGCAAGCTTCAGGGAGATGATGTTCGAAGCAGCTCTTAAAGCATACAGCATAGCGGGAATAGATGATCCCCGAAGCCAGGTTGACGCATTCATCTCCTGCCAGGAAGATTACTGGGACGGCATTGCCATAGCAGACGAGTTCGCCCCCGAGCCCATTGGAGGAGTCCTACGCCCAACTTTCACAGTTTCAGGAGACGGTTTACAGGGTGTAGCCCAAGGAGTAATGCTGTTGAAAACAGGGTACTTCGACGTTATTACAGTAGAGTCCCATGCCAAGCCTAGCGACATAGTTGATCTAGGTAAAATCTACGAGATGGCGCTGGACCCTATATATGTACGCCCAACAGCTCCTAAAACAGCTGTACCCCACTATATAGCGGCGCTGGACGCTGTAGCATACATGGATTCCAGGGAGTCGGGTGAGGAGGACTTCGCCGAGGTAGCTGCTAAAAATAGGAATAACGGCCTTACTAATCCCCTGGCATCATACGCTGCCAATGTATCGATCGATGAAATATTGGAGTCCGAACATGTAGCATACCCATTGACAATGTATGACATCTCCCAGCCGGTCGACGCTGCGCTTGTAGCAGTATTGGCGTCTGATACTGCTGTTGACCGTTTGGGGGCATGGGATAGAGCTGTATGGATAGACGGCATTGGATATAACACGGAAACATATATACCTGAGAGGCATGTCTACGGGACGATGCCGAGTATAAGGAGATCAGCTCTCACAGCATATGGTGAAGCGGGTATAACGAACCCGTTATCACAGCTTGACTTCGCTGAGGTAGATGACAGGTATAGTTTTATGGAGCTACTTTCACTGGAGGAGGCATTACTGGGAGAGGACTCCATTGAACTCCTGAGGAGGGGAGATACATACCCTGAGGGAAAGTTCCCTGTTAACGCTAGTGGAGGAAGCCTCGCCACGGGAGCACCGTTCGAGGCTACGGGACTTATGAGGCTTTACTATGCATATATGAAGCTGCTTTCAATGCAGGAAGGTAGAGGTTTAGTCGTGTCCTGGAGGGGCCCCCCGACCTATACTTCGGCTGCAGCCGTTCTATCCTACTATGGAGGTGGTGAAGAGTGAGGACGAATATACATGTCAAAGACAGGGTAGCTGTAGTCGGTGCAGGGCTAACATTATTCCGGAGGAGGATGCTTGAAACACCCCAGGAACTAGCAGCGGCAGCCGCTAGAATGGCGCTCGACGAGGCCGGGTTAACTCTTGAGGATATTGACTGTGTAGTGACTGGGACCGCGCCGGACGCTTTCGATGGAGTCCATTTCAACGGTGAATACTTGGGAGATGGTAGTGGAGCCGTAGGCAAGTCTATGGTACGCGTATATGTTGGCGGTGGAACCGGTGTAATGATACCGGTAGCAGCCTGGTGGCATGTGGCAAGCGGGAAATGCAGGACCGTGCTAGCCGTAGGGGAGGAGAAGATGAGCCCAGCCTTACCACACCCGCAGTATGTATTCGCATACATATGGGATCCCATCCTTGAGAGACCCTTAGAGCCTAACCTGATATGGATATTCGCGATGGAAATGAGGAGATACATGGCTAAATGCGGTGGAAAGAAAGAGGATATAGCACTCGTGTCAGTCAAGAATAAGAGGAACGCGCTTGATCACCCTGCCGCGCAGGTTGCTGGTAATATTACAGTGGAGGATGTCTTAAATAGTGAAACACTCGTCTGGCCTGTTAATAGGCTTGACATTAGCCCTGTAAGCGATGGTGCGGCTGCCATGGTATTAGCCTCGGAGCGCGAGGCTAGGAGGATAACTGATAACCCAGTCTACGTGGAGGGTATAGGGTGGACTCTCGATAACACGCATTGGTACAATAGAGACCTCTACTATCCTAGGTACGTCGAGTACGCAGCGAGAATGGCTTACAAAATGGCTGGAATAGAAAAACCCATCAAAGAAATAGATGTGGCCGAACCATACGACCCATTCGACTACAAGGAGCTACACCACCTTGAGGGACTACAGTTAGCGCCGAGATGTGGTGCTTGGAAGCTGTTGAAGGACGGCTTCTATGATAGGGACGGTGAGCTACCGTCAAGTCCAAGCGGGGGATTACTCGGCGTGGGCAACCCCATAGCTGCTGCAGGTGTTATGAAGACTATAGAGATATACTGGCAACTAGCCGGTAAAGCTGGTGCAAGGCAGGTTAAGAAGGAAGTGTATCGTGGAGTAGCTCAAGCATGGGGTGACCTTATGCAAGTCGGAACCGTAATTGTTCTCGGGAGGTGAGTTGCGATGGTCGAGTTAGAAGGGACGAAATTATCAGAGAAAGAGATTGAAACACTCCCAGGCGTAATATACTATAAGCCCTTCACAAGGTACAAGTTCACAGCAGGCTACGCTGTATCAGTATTCCTCGAAGGTCTAAAGCGGGGGAAAATCGTTGGGAGTATATGCAGGAGATGCGGGAGAGTCTACGTTCCACCCAGAAGCTACTGCGAGTACTGCCTCAAGCCTACTGACGAATTCATAGAACTACCTGATAGAGGGGAGATTTCAACAGCAGTAATAAGCTATATCTCAGCAAAAAGAGGGAGACTAGAGAAACCCGAGTTCGTGGGGGTGATAAGGCTAGAAACACCAGGCTACCGTGAAGGAAGCTATGAGTTCGCGGGATTATTCCATAAGATATGCGGTATAACAGAGGAGGATGTTAAGACAGGCAAGGCGATAGGCATGAAGGTCAAAGCGAGATGGAGGCCGCCGGAAGAGCGGGCGGGGAGCATCTTGGATATAGAATGCTTCGAGCCTATAGGAGGTGGAGAGGATTGATTTGGAGGAGGGAAGCTAGGATAGATGCATATAAACACGTTCCAGGGTCAATGGAAGTAGACACCTT
>WALV01000053.1 GCA_015522645.1 Candidatus Tiamatella sp. | reverse complement strand
GCCATGAAGTAGACCCGCAGCCCATGGAGTATGAGAGGACTAGTACGACGGTGGTAAACGCCCTGCTCAAGCCGCTGCTCGGGGAATACGTTTCCCTGCTGGAAAGCTCGCTCAGGGAGAAAGGGTTCAAGGGAAGCCTTCTGCTAATGCAGAGCAATGGGGGAGTAAGCGGGGTAGAGGCTGGGGCGAGGATGCCGGCTGCTTTCATAGAAAGCGGGCCTAGTGCAGGGGCTATAGCAGTAGCGTACTTCAGCAAGTTGCTCGCTACAAGTAAATCACTGGGATTCGATATGGGTGGAACTACAGCCAAAGCGTCCTCCATAATCAACTATGAACCCGAGGTAACTTCAATGTACGAGGTAGGCGGAGAGGTACATATGGGGAGGCAGGTAAGGGGCAGCGGTTACCCGGTGAGGTTCCCATATATAGACCTAGCTGAGGTCAGTGCCGGTGGAGGAACGATCGCGTGGGTGGATCCTGGAGGAGGCCTTAGAGTAGGACCTATTAGCGCCGGGGCGGACCCCGGGCCCGCGTGCTACGGCCGGGGAGGCGTGGAGCCGACGATAACTGATGCGAACCTGGTCCTCGGGAGGCTCCCGCAGGTTCTCGCGGAAGGGGGGTTGAAGGTGTATAAGGATCTGGCTGTTAAGGCGGTGGAAGGTCTCGCCAGGGAGCTGGGGATGGATACTGTCGAAGCTGCTTGGAGCATCATAAGAGTATCTAACACTATCATGAGTAAAGCCCTCCGACTAGTCAGTGTGGAGAAAGGGCATGATCCCAGGGAGTTCGCGATGTATGCTTTCGGGGGTGCAGGCCCGATTAACGCTGTGGAGATAGCTAGAGACCTAGGCGTCCCCCGGGTCATAATACCACCCCTACCAGGCGTCTTCAGCGCTCTAGGCCTCCTTGTAACGGATTACAAGCACAGTTTCACTAGGCCAGTAGTCAGGATGTCGGGGGAGGTCACGTGCTCACAGCTGAACGCCCTATACGGGGAGATGGCCAGTGAAGCTAATAGGATCCTAGACTCTGAGAACGTGCCCGTGGAGCACAGGGTTATGATGAGGTTCGTGGAGGCCAAATACTGGGGGGAAGGCTACACGCTGCTCGTACCGTTTAAGGGTACAGTGGATGCTACTGTAGAGGCATTCCACGATTTACATGAGAAGCGATACGGTTTCTCCAGCAGGGAGGAGCCAGTGGAACTCGTGGTTGCAAGGCTTGACGCTGTGGGATACACGAGTAAGCCGGAATTCAGGGTCGATGGAAACAGTAGGAAAGAAGGGTTAGAGCCTGTAGGTGATAGGGAAGTCTTCTACGGGGAGGAATGGGTTAGGACCCCGGTATACAGTATAGGCAAGCTGACTCCAGGGGACAGTATCGATGGCCCGGCGGTTATCGAGGCACCTGACTCAACTATCCTCCTTCCACCAGGCACTGGAGCATTATACCATAGCACAGGCGCGTTAATCGTTGACTTAGGGTGAGGCAGGATGGTGGATAAAGTCACAGTCGAAGTCATTCGGAACGCGGCTATATATGCGAGCGAGGAAATGGGAGTAGTACTCCGCAACACAGCTTATAGTCCAAACATAAAGGACCGCCTGGATCATAGCTGCGCTATCCTCGCCCCTGACGGTGACCTAGTGGCTCAGGCCGAGCATATCCCAGTACACCTCGGCAGCATGAGTGTAGGCGTAAAGAACACTGTCAGCTTCCTAGAGGGAGTAGGGGAGGAGCTCAACCCGGGCGACGTGGTTCTCGTGAACGACCCGTATATCGCGGGGACGCATCTGAACGACCTGCTCCTAATGAAACCCGTGTACCATGACGGGAGGATGATCAGCATAGTCTCCAACAAAGCCCACCATGTAGACGTGGGCGGGTCGACTCCGGGCAGTATTGGAGGCAGAGTAGAGGAATTAATCCAGGAGGGAACCATTATTCCTCCAGTGAAGATCGTTGAGAAAGGCAGGTTTAACTGGAGCCTGCTGAGACTTTTAGAGGCTAATGTTAGAACCCCCGGATACTTCCACGGGGATCTGAAGGCCCAATTAGCTGCGTTAAACATTGGGGAAAGAAGGGTTCTAGAGTTGGCCTCAAAGTATAGTGGTAGACAGGTTATGGAGGCATGGGATGAAATACTCGGGTATACGGAGAATTATACGAGGAATATACTTAGGAGTCTAGGGGTGCGAGGGAGCTTCGAGGCGGAAGATTATATGGAGACTCCGGACGGGATCCTAGGTATCAGGGTTAAACTAACCTTCTCCGGCGACGGACTCAGAGTGGACTTTACAGGCACTCATAGCCAAATACGGTACCCGTTAAACGCGGTCTACGGGGTTACTGTATCGGCAACGAGCTTCGCGCTGAAAACAATACTAGACCCGGTTATGCCTATGAACCAAGGCTTCCTCAGGGCGGTGGAGATACATGCACCGGAGGGCTCACTTGTTAACCCCGTGAAACCTGCCCCTGTGAGCGGTGGCAATGTAGAGACGAGTCAGAGGATAGCTGACGTTGTATACAGGGCTCTAGCCGAGGCTTTACCGGGTAAAGTGCCTGCAGCCAGCTGTGGTACAATGAGTAACATTACGGTAGGCGGTGTGAACCCTGACGGTACGCAGTGGGCTTTCTACGAGACTGTAGCGTGTGGAAGCGGTGGGAGACCGTGTTGCGACGGTGTTGACGCTGTACAGACTAATATGACTAACACTCTCAATACTCCCATAGAGCTCTTGGAGAAAGAGTACCCATTACTGTTCACCGAGTATGCGGTTAGAAGTGGTAGCGGGGGTCATGGGAGGTATAGAGGGGGGAACGGTGTCATCAGGGCGTTTAAAGTCCTTCAAGGAGGCACTAGGCTAACCGTTACGGGGGAAAGGGTGAAAACAAGGCCTTGGGGGTTGGAGGGCGGCTTAGAAGGCATGCCCGCGGAATACTTGGTTGCCAAGGAGAACGGTAGAATCCTAAGGCTCGATAGTAAGGATTCGATTATACTGGATGAGGGTGATACTGTAATAATTAAGACCCCTGGAGGCGGGGGGTACGGTGATCCTTGTGGGAGGAGTGATGCCGAGTTGAAGGAGGATATTGAAGAGGCTAGAGTTGACGGTGAATGGCTCCGCATACAAATGGAGAGTTGCCGCGGAAATATTTAACCTCCTTTCTCCAGTATACCTAGTATAGCACCGCTCAGCTGGCCGCTCCTATGCACCCCGTCCACATCGAGGGTGTATCTCCCCGAAAACATGTAGGTAGGGACTATGTAGTTGTCAACAGTCTCGGTGTACTCGAGGGATATGCTCTGGATGTAAGCCCTAGTGAAGGCCAGCGTGTTTATATACCAGTCTCTAGCCACGGTCTCCCCTGATATCCTTTTCTCGAGGAACCAGCTGATGTCTTGGGGCTGGAGAACAGGGTACTCTGAGACAAGGTATATACGCTTGAAGATCCAGCCGGTTACCTCGGTTATGGATCCATTCACGAGTTCCACCTCTATCCCGACAGTAGAGGGGAACCCGTGGAACAGTCTCACCAGTGACAATCGGCTTGTCGTGTTAAGTATGATGAAATCCCATGTGAGAAGACCAGACTGCTGGACGAATAGGATTGGATTAGTTCTCAACGGCCTCCTTAGTATTAGAGAGAATTTCCCGTTTAACTTGTTGTATGAGAAGAACACTTCAGAGTTATTCAGGATATACTCACTAGTTTTATTGTTGAACTTGAACTCGATTGCCTTAAGCCCTAGTGGCTTCAATTCCAATGAGAGTTCCCTGGTGTCATTGAATGTGACAGCCTTATAGACAGGCAGCTCCTCCGGTATCTTGGTTAAAGGCATTGAAACAGTGTTTGGATAGATTATTTCGAATTTGAAAGGATTTCTATCCTCTATAACTAGATGAGTGCCGTTACTCAACCATATTGCTATAGGCTCCGGCGTCGGGTTAGCGCTTAAATCAAAATTCGCCAACTTTGATGGGGCGAACATTGTCGTGTTAGCCGGTGTAGTAGATATCTGTATTTGCCGGGTGTTCTGGTATAACTCGTATATAGGTATCGCCACTAACGCTAGGACTAGTATGAGAGCCGCGAATTCAGCTGCATTCAAAGTTTAACACCATGTGTGTTGTTCTCATAGCTTTACTATAGTTAAATGCGGATTATTAAGTTGTACCTGGAAAGAGTATTGATATGCAAAGACTTAAATAAACCAGGTAACAATGAACTATTGAACTATTACACAAGCATGTTCGGAGATAAAGATATGGGAATGAAAACAGTATTCATAATAGTCATTATCCTATTGGGAATAGGTTATCTAGCACTAAACAATGGAGAGATAAACATAAACTTCACAACTCAAAAGGGATCAAGTAATCATTGGACGAATGATAACTTCACACAAGCCGCAACCGACCCCATGAGTCATAAAGGGGAAAAAGTTAACCTTACACTACTAATGTTCAACAACCTAGACATCTCAGGGCTCAAAGGCATGGAAGCCTATCTGGGGACAGTACAGCAGTTACAGGCAAACCCTATGGATGCTAGTAGAAGAGTATACCTATCATATAACCCGGGGGAAACGAGTGGCAGCATAGTACCTGGAGACTGTATACATGTGACTGGGACAATAGAAGGAGTAGCACACATAACAACACAGGACAACTCATTGATCAATGTAACATACATCAAGTCAAACACATTGGAGAAAGTACCGTGCTCCCCGTAAACTACACTCCCTTTTTAAATAAACTTGACTTACAACACGAGTATCACGTGGCAATATAAATAGTTACTGAACAGAAGAGTTCACCACGATATCACGGGTGAATGAGCATACAGCTATCAAGGAAGCACATCGATACTGGATAAACACGCTTCGCTGTAAACACTTGTGTCTAGCTAGACTAGTTACGCTGAAACCGATCGGCATTCTCTAGGCATGTTATAGTGGGTTTAGAGGTTTACAAGGAATCCACCACTCTAACCAGACTAACTAGCCAAATCAGTTACAAGGAGAGCTCCTGCTCCCTTAGTCGGATTTATTCAAATCCTACAAGATGGCATACAAGTTGAGTCGGCTATGGGTAATCATGTGTTGGCTAGATCTGAAAATTTCTTGGTGATTACTAGGAGGCAGTCTCCATTAATTATCATTGAACAGCTTGGCTTATATGATGCTATGGGGTTAATGCTTGTAGCCCCCGGTAATCTGCCTCCAAGCAATTGGTGGTAATATTGAGTATGATGTTGAACCGGCTAAATATTATCCGTGATAATATTTGTTATCCGGTGTTCTCTTGTGAATTTGGTTGTTAAGAAAGTGAAGGGTAAAATATATGTTTATGAGCAGTATAGGAGGGACGGTAAAGTATACACTAAATATATAGGTCCTCTTGACGCATTGGTCGGAGCCTACCATGTAGTTAACAATCTAACTCAAGTTAACTACAAAAACACCCCTCGTAGACTTGCAATCCTGGAGAAAAGAATAGTCGAGCTTGCAGTTAACTTGTTGTGGTGCGGGGGGTGGGCTTCGAACCCACGCAGGCCTACGCCAACGGGTCTTAAGCCCGCCCCCTTTGGCCGGGCTCGGGCACCCCCGCATCCATTTTCATTTGTGTGGTGACTGTTTGGGAGCCCTTATTATTTCCAGGTGTAGCGGGCCCGAGGGGATTTGAACCCCTGGCCACCGGCTTCCCCGGGCTGGCCGGGGAAGAGCCTCGCTATCCGGCCTTCTACTCCCTTTAGGAGGCCGGCGCTCTATCCTGGCTGAGCTACGGGCCCTTCCATTTTGGTTATTTGGATTG
>WALV01000052.1 GCA_015522645.1 Candidatus Tiamatella sp. | reverse complement strand
GGTTAGTAGGGTTAGTGGTGTATTAATGTCAATGATGCTATGGAGCTGTTCGAGCTCTGGTATTCTATCATATAAGTCGTTTCTATCACACTTCGGCCTTGGATCGAATAAAATGGTTCACACCCAGAACTATGGTTCACACCCAGAACCTAAATAATTTTTGGCGAACAACCCGCTAATACATTAGTGTCAAACCAATAAATGAGCTATTACCGGTACCCCTGCAGAGATTAGTGTTGTTGATTTACGAAATCCACCACTTTTTCACTAATCCAATCACCGTTAGAACATATGTTGTTATCGTTATAGTTATAGAGATCCAGGCCGTGTACCCTACTATGCTTAACTCGTATATTCCTGTGATTGTCAGCATTGTTGATCCGTGTAGGAAGGCTATTATTGCAGGTTTTACAGCGTACCCTATGAGGCTGCTCGTTCTTATTAAGAGTATACCGAGATAGTCTGGTGTGTTTCTATCGAGGATTTTCGCAGGTATAATTATGAGAATCGCATCTAGGAATCATAGGGTTATTGCTACTAGCAATGGATATAGGAGTGCTGATATTATAGAGTGTATGAATCCTCAGAAGGCTTGGGTTATATTTAGGGTTGCCATATTATACATGGAGTACAGGAATCCGACTATTAGTCTGAGCATTGCACTTATCATAGAGAACCCCATGTATGCATAGATGTTTGCTACCGCCCTGACTCCTGGTGGCGCCTGTTTCACCGTGTGCCTCAGCTTACTATATGTTTCCCGAGGGTTTGTTAGAACTTTAACCGGTAGAAGGAATGCTTGCATTGTAGATAGGAAAAATGATTTGGTTGAAGGCAAAACGCCATCCATTGTTAGTGTTTGCTTATCCTGTTCTTGAGGTATTCATAGTATAGCCTTACTCCGTATCCGGGTGATATCGCCTGGGGTATGTATGGCGGGAGATACTTCTCTCCCCCTCCCATGGGTATTGCTGTTCCCGCTATGTCTATGTGCGTGTAGGGGGTGTCCTTCGCGAAGTGCTTTAGGTATACTGCTGCCGTTATTGATCCTCCCCACCGGTCTCCAACGTGTTTTATATCAGCGTAATCGCTCTTCAACGCTTTCTTGTAGATATCGTCTGTCGGCATTTTCCATACTTTCTCCCCTGTGACTTCCATTGCTTTTAGGAGGTGTTCCTCGCCTTCCTTGTTCCAGTTGAATAGTCCAGCGTATACGTGTGATAATGCTACCACGATTGACCCTGTTAGTGTGGAGTACTCCAGTATTTCCTTGGCTTTCAGGTCTTTCCTCGCGTAGGCTATAGCGTCCGCGAGCACCATTCTCCCTTCAGCGTCAGTGTTTATTACTTCCACTTTGGTGCCGTCATACATCTCTACGATGTCTCCCGGCTTGTATGCTCCCCCGTCAGGCATGTTCATTGCCGCTGGGAGCAACGCGTATAGGTGTACTGGGAGCTTCGTCTTCGCTGCAGCATAGAATGCTCCTAGGGCGGCTGCCCCGCCTGCTTTGTCGTGCCGCATGGACTCCATTCCATGGCTTGGTTTTATGCTTATTCCACCGCTGTCGAAGCATAGTGTTTTTCCCACAACAGCGTAGGGGCCTTCCTCTCCTCCCTTATATTCGAGTATAACCAGCCTTGGCTTGACCTCGGCTCCTTGCCCAACGCTTACTAGTCCTCCCATTCCCAGCTTCTTGGCTTCCTCGAAACCTATTACCCTAACATGCACGTTCTCCAGCGTCTCCTCTAGCTCTTTAGCGTACTTTTCCACGTGCTCCGGGGTCATCTTGTTACTCGGAGCGCTTGCAAAGTCCCTGGCAAGGTATACCGCTTCAACTAGCGTCTTTGCTTCCTCCAGGACACCGGGTATATTGCCGCATTTCCCAGTAGGGTATACTAGTTTTATCGCTGTGAGCTTCCTCTTGGGCTCTGTTTTGAACGCCTCGAGTCTATAGGATGCTGAGCCAGCAGCGAATAACGCTTCCCTTAGAGCTGTGCATTCGTCTATATTGAAGGGGTTTGTGTATATAAATTGGAGTTCCTCGTCTTTCTCAACTACCTGTGAGACTATGGCTCCTATAGCTGATCGTAGTGAATCGTACATTGCCAGCGGCTTGTCCATTTTCTCGACGCTTCCGATACTAGCGAATATTACTCTATAGGGTTTCCCGCTTCTATGGAAGGTGAATGTCTCACCCGTTTCTCCCTTATAACCCGATTTCTCGATCACTGTTAGATAATCTTCTCCTAGGAGGGATGCAATGTATTCTTTAGCTTCTTCCGGGACTGTGAAATTGTCCCCTTTCTTGTAGATCACTACACCTAGAGTGCTGGGTTCCTTGAGTTCGGGTACTACTCCGAGGACTGGTGGGCGTGTGAATATCATTTTGTACCACCATGATATATTAAAATGATCAATCCGGGAATAAAATATTAAAGAGCATGGTTCCGTTCTTAGCTTTTTTCCTTGAATATTTGGGGGAGCCTAACTCCTCTCTGGCCCTGGTATTTGCCTTTATAGGGCTTCTCAGCCGGCCTATCTAGTCTAACCAGGACGAGATGTATAAACCTCTCATCCGGGTAAAGCCGTACTGGGTATTCCCCTCCAACCACTTCTATTGTCAACTCTCCCCGGAATCCAGCGTCCACCACTGTGGCAGGTATAAACAATCCTAGCCTCGCGAACGTTGATCGTAGGTTGACTAATCCCGCTACATCACTCGGGAGTCCAACGTATTCTTCCGTGTGCAACAGTATGTGTTCGTGAGGATATACCACGAAGGAGTCATAGTTACCGCATTCATAGTAGTCCCCGGGAATCCCCCCTTCCCTAACGTCAAGTATCTTCCACACTCTCTTCATACGGCAGAACATAGATCCTAGCCTTAGATCCACACCGTTCTCCCTTACAGTGTCCTCTTTTATCGGGTCTATTATTAGCCTACCATCAGAGACTAGTTCTCTTATGGTTGCATCGCTCAGAATCATGGTTTACACCACTCTCCACTATGCGAGCTACAGACTTTTCTGGAATGTCATTTACATTGAGCGATTATTATAAGGTAACTGTCTTCTTCACTCAACCAATTACCCTATAAACTCGTTAGATACAAGTGAAGTGACCGGCTGGTTCGCACAATTATTAATACTGTTGCCCGCATATTTGTTTGGAGAAAGTATCTTTAGGATAGAAAAGAAAGGTCAGCCGAAACTTCTGTCCCCCGCATCTCCCAGTCCTGGCACAATATACCCTTTATCGTTGAGGATCGGGTCAACTGCAATAGTGTACAGCCTTATGTAGGGATGTATCGTTAAGAGTTTTTCAATCCCGAATTGTGCTGCAATCACGCTCGCTACAACAACTTCCACGTCGCTGTCTAGTTTCGGTTTCAACAGGTTTAATACTCTTATCATTGTTGAAGCAGTTGCAAGCATAGGGTCTGCTATGATTACCAGTGATTCCCTGCTTATTGGAGGTATATTATAGTAGTTCATCACCACGTCGAATTCTTTTCCTTCTCTGCTTGAGTCTTCCACCCTTTTTGCCCCAACAAAGCCTACTCTTGCTTTTCTATAAACCTCCAGCATTCCCTCCACTAGTGGTAGTGCAGCTCTGAGGATACCGACTATTACAATATCATCATAGTGTTTTGGCCGCTTGTAACTTGCTGTACCCAGCGGTGTTTCGACGTGCTCTATAGTATAGTCCTGGTCGTTCATTATCCTGACTGCTAGAACCCTCCCTGCTTCTCTCATTGTTTCCCTGAACACGTTGAGCGGAGTATTCTTGTCACGTAGGATTGACAGGAGATAGCTCGGGTAGACCTCGTTGACCACGCTTACTCTATGATCCCCCACAGTTTTACCCGGGAGTAGAACAGTTCTCCTATATGGAATATAATAAAAGTTATCTATCTAGTTTCCTTATCTAGAATAAAACAGGGGTACACGGTTTTCACCAGCTGCTGGGGGGAGTAAGCGACGTGGTCTCGAGAAGAAGGATTTTGTATACAACTTTACTGTTGATGGCTATACTTGTGATCATTGCCTCTGCCATTTACATAACTGACATACAAGAGAATGATGACCATGAGAACCCTATATTCGAGGTCTACGGGTTCTGCTCTCCCTTTGGAAACACTTCATTCGAATGCACGGGGAGCATGGTTAACCGCGGACCGTCTATTATACCAGTAAATAATATTACACTGGGAATAGGTTCGTATTCCAGTGAATTAACACTTAATCCAAGTATGGTTTTGAAGGAGTACTCCAGTGTTAAATTCGTGTTTACACTGGATGCCGACGGTAGGTACTTGTTGGTCAGTAGTGATGGTATATCAAGGTTAATATGGGAGGGTAGAATGCCCCAGCCCCCACGTATTCAATTAAACCCGTTGTTAGTATTGAATGAAACGCATATAGCGTATAGGAGTAGCGGTCTTATTCCTTTCGAACTCAACGATTATCAGTATGTCTCGAACGAATCCATGAGCTACTTTGGTCTCCTATATTTCGAGAGCAACAGCAACGTATCGTACGTGGATGTCAAACTAATGATACTCCACGACAGGCTTGCATGGGAGGATGTCGTGACAAACACGAGCGAAGGTTTTTTCGTTATACCCTTCCAGACAGCTCTCTACCCTGCAGGTGAGTCAAGTCTAATAGGTTACCCTAGCCGTATAACAGTCTCATATGAATCGCCAGATGAGGTAAATGTTACTGTGAGACTAGAAGTATATGAGACTCAGAGCATGGTTGTCACTTTCAACACTGGCTTATCGACTTTGACTGATACCCTACCTGTACTTCCACTGCATTTATCGGACACCTTGTTCAATCTATCGCCATACTTCTCGTACAACCGCCCAATGCTCCATACACTGAATAATCCTACCAAGTAGCCTGATATTACATCGATAAGGTAATGGTTTCCCGTGTAGAGTACTGAGAAGGCCATTAGGCCTGAGAATATGGCTCCTAGGTACAGAGCCCTCCTCGACTCAGTGAGCCTGTAAATGCTTGCTACGAATACCACCGTTAGCCCGACGTGTAGACTTGGCAGTGCAGCGTAGGGGTTTGGGTCATAGTATTGTCTGTGTAATATTGCTGATACTGCCATGACTAGCGGGTTGGGTAGTCGGGTGACTCCTGGTATAGCTATCCATGGAGGGGCGACTGGTATGAGATAAAATACTGTGACCCCTATTGCACTTGCGAGAGTGAATTCCAGGGTGAATCTCGCGTATTCTCTCCCGTCGCTTGAGAGAAGGAGTAGAACCAGGGCGTATAGTACTAGGTATGCCGGGTGTAGAGAGTACATTACAATGGAGGTGTAGTCGGCTATGATGTTTCGGTGTGAGAGGAATATTATTGTGAGTGGTTTGTGGAATATTTTTTCCTCGAATGATATGAGGAATTGGTAAGTGACTGTTTTGTCATAGCTTTCTATTACAGCTCTCGAGTACTCGTAGTAAATGTATACTAGGAAGAATGGTATACCGCATAGTGTTTTTCGTAGGAGAAAAAGTATAGTGGACCTAGTTTTGGAGGGTTGGTCCACTAAAATGCCCCCAACTATTGTTCGCTTATCTTGATAGATATTTTTGTTCGAGGTATGATACATATATCTCAGGCTCTAGATCCATGCCAAGGGCTCTCCTTACAAGCTCCTTAGGCGGGTAGACGCTGCCATGCCTATGTATCTTCTCGCGCAGCCATTTCCTTATTCTCCTGAATTTTAGCTTCCTAATATCCTCGTCAACATCAGGTATTTCCTCCCTTATCTTCCTCATTATCTGGGCTGACAACAGTGTTCCTATGCTATATGTTGGGAAGTAACCTATGCTTCCCATGCTCCAGTGTATATCCTGTAGGACCCCTTCACTATAGTTCTTCGGAGCCACACCGAGGAGCCTTTCGATTTCCTCGTTCCACACGTGGGGGAGCTCGTCTACGCTTAGTGACCCTTCTATCATCATTTTCTCCAGCTTGTATCTCAGCATTATGTGGAAGTTATAGGTAACCTCGTCGGCTTCCGTCCTTATTAGACTGGGTCTAACAGTGTTAAAGTAGAGGTAAACATCCTCGGGCGAGTGATCCCTGAGGAATACTAGGTATCTCTTCATATACGGGTAGAATGATTCAACGAATTCCTTGCTCCGGCCTATCTGGTTCTCCCAGAACCTAGACTGGCTCTCATGTACTCCCAGGCTGACTCCTCCTGCAACGGGAGTTGCCATGAATTTCTGGTCAACCCCAAGCTCGTATAGCGCGTGCCCGAACTCGTGAATGGTGCTTAGTAGGCTCCTCTTGAAGTCGAATCCCTCATACCTTGTTGTGATTCTGACATCGTTTATACCTATACCTATCGTGAACGGGTGAGCGGATATGTCGAGGCGCGCTCTGTCCCATGGGTATCCTAGGATTGTTAGTGCTTTCTCGTTCAGCCTCTTCATTGACTCGGCTTTATAATGCACATCTTCCAATGGGTGTTTATCAGGCACCGGGTGCTCTGACATGATCTTATCATAAACCTTCTTGAGACCGGGCTCTAGTTTGGCGAACATGCCATCGACATCTTTGGTTGTTAGGCCTTCCTCGTATAGGTCTAGTAGAGCGTCTAGTGGGTGTATCTCGTATCCTAGATATTCGGAGGTTTTCCTCATTAACTCAACTATCTTGCCTAGATATGGTTTGAATATGTCATAGTTGTCCTGGGCTTTTGCTTTCTTCCAGAATTCTAGAGCAAGCGTTGTCGTCTTGGATACCTCAGCTATGTGTTCGGGTGGGATTTTCTTAGCTTGATCTATGCTTCTCTTGAGGACTCTCACTATGCCTTTCTCTACATCGTTTAGGTTACGCTTCCTGGATGCCCTCTCGACTAGTTGGACGAAGTCGGGTTTCAATAAGAGCTGGTGGCTAAGCACAGCTATACTGCTACCGGCTATACTACGCTCCTTCACAGCTTTGGGGGGCATATATGTCTCTTGATCCCAACCCATAAGGCTGCCAGATACACCGAGCGACCAGATCGTCCTGTATTCCCGTATAATTTCTCTGATAATTTTCTTGCGAGAAACCATGTCTTACTACCTCCTATTAGGATGTGTAATCAAGTGTTGATTATATCTATAGGAGAATAATAAGCTTAAATTACCCTTGTTATGTTAGGAGGAGGGCATTTCCCTCTCCCATACGGGTTTACCGTGACTCGTCCTGGGTGCTAGCCAGTCTATTACCTCTCCCGGGTAAGGGTGTCTTATTAGGACTTGTATAGGACCCATCGGGCTCTCACTGGGATCCGTTACAAAGCTGACTTTCCCAGTGTAAGCCGCTTGCTTGTTCAACATAAACTCGATGTAGCCTCCGTAGGTGCTTTTCTTTAAAACGCTTCTCGCTGTATCAAGTATCCGTTGCTGCCTTAGTTTTAGATGGAATCTTGTGAGGCAAGTGAGGTTCCTGCATTCTAGCCTGGCCATGTTCCCCTCTACCCGGACTTCACCCTCAAAGATATTGTTAATGGCTCTCCTAACTTTCTCAGCGTCTTCCGTAGGCCTTACCTCTGCCTCTACTACAACCTCTACCTCCACTTTTTAGAACCTCCTCTACCACTTTCTCTGACTGGATTTTAGCTTCCTCTATGGTTGACTCGTTTACGACTATGTAGTCCGCGAGGGCAATAACGTTTCCTATCCCCCAGGAAAGCTCGACGAGGTCTCTGCCTAGAAACTGGTCCCAGTCTGAAGGATCTCCAGGCCGGCCTCTCTGCCTTATTCTCTCGAATCTCTTATACGGACTGGCGTGTACCGCTATAATGCATACGTTACCTAGTTCTTCGAAGACAGCGATTTCATCCAAGCTTCTAACTCCGTCTACTACGATCACGGGGGACGACTCGTGGTTTTCCCTAATTTTCTCGGAAGTGAATATGGCTATGGCTGCTTTTCCATACTTTTTCCTGAGATCGTTTGCTACTATTGACAGGTTTTCCGGGAGGAGTTCTACCCCTCTTCTCACCGCTTCCTCTCTTACAACGTCACCCATTACTACTACTGGTATCTCTTTTCCACGCACTACTTCACTAATAATGCTTTTACCACTTCCCGGTAGTCCTGTTACGAGTATCAGTGTTCTACTCATTTCCCCCCTCTCCCAATACTGTTTTGAGTCCTTTTACAAGGTTTTTGAGGCTTGTAGGTGTAATCAGTATGAGGTCGGGGTCCAGCTTGTATCCAAGCCCTAAATCTAATTCATCTAGTTCCTCGGGTGAAGTCTCTCTTGCTGCTAGGTTGGGAATAGAGCGTCCCTGTTCCTCTGATACTTCTCTGAGGGCATTCCAGCTATCGCTATTCCACCTTAGGTATGCAGCGTATTTATCATAGTACCCACTGAATTTCTCGATGTAGTCCCTTATTCTCTGTTTAAGAATGTTTCTATAACACTTCCTTATCTCAGGTGTTTCCTTCAGGGGGTTCCAGTCATAGGATGTGTATGGCCAATACTCGTCCAGCTCTCGCGGGACTACCCCCGCGTTAGTGAGTATTATCTCGTGTAGAATGCCTTGCCTTATGTAGCCTGCTATGGTTTTCCTCAGGAAATAATGTATGTAGCTTTGGCTGTAGGGTTTACCATAGGAGCATGGTATGAATAGGCCTATCTTATAGTGCTTCCGGGGTTTATAGCTGGCTAGTAGTTTCCTGTGGGCTTCGGTGAAGGGCCATTCTGCCAGGTATTTCCACCCGACACCCCTGAGGTATAGCCTTTCACCTCTAGGGTTAACCCAGTCATACTCGTTGCCGCTCCAAACTACTCGGGGGCATATCCTTTCTTCTCCCCTATCATCCATTGTTCCCCACCCCAGTCAACAAGGTCTGCCTCCCTGTTTAATAGTTCTCGGAGTTCCTTTGACACTGGAACCGGCTCAGGGTGGTTGGGCAAGTATTTCTTGTATCTCACCGCTATTACTCCGTCGAAAACCTTCTTGAAGGCTCTCAGGCTCTCCGCCACGCTCTCCTCGGATATTCCTTTCATGCCGAATAACAGGTAGCTCCATATGCTTACAGGCCATCCCCTGCTCTGAGCCTCTATCCTCACTTGGATAACCCGTTTTAGCTCACTGTCAGGCATTCCCTTATTCAGGGTTTTCTCCCGTATATCCTCCCGGAAGGTTTCGAAGCCTACTCGTATGACGAGGTGTTCCGGTTTATAGTAATCCAGTAGATTCCTTATGGATTCTAGTGTTATGAACTCGCTTCTCTCCTCGACTTCGAAGACAGTGTTTTTAGCTAGGGGTTTAAGTCTCTCTACAGTGTCATATGGTAGTTCGTGGAAGCTTCCTCCGTTGAACACTGCTATTCTATCCGGCCTATATTCTTCTTTCTCCCTGACCGCGTTGTTTATGATTTCCCTATTATCAAAGATGACCTTACTGGTGTGGAGAGACTGCTCTATTGCGAAGGGGCAGAAAGTGCATTTACCGTAGGAGCATGGGAATCCGCGTAGAATTACAATAAGCCTCCTACCCAGCTCGTCTTGCTCCCTGAATACTCCTATCATAGTTATTCTTCCACCTTTAACAATCCACCTGTTCGCGGGGTAACGGATTCAGCGGGTATGTTAATGTAGTTCTTGGTCACTGCAACGCCCAGGTATACCAGTGGTGTATCGAGTAATGCTATTATAACCTTGACTATGTATTGACCTAGGATTATCGTGCCGATCAAATTCCATGGGAGCTTTACGCCACCCAGTAGTGCTGGTAGGATGTTGAAGGCTAGTGATATGAATATCACAGTGTCAAGGAGTTGGCTTACTATGGTCGAAGCGTTATTCCGGAGCCAGAGCATTCTCCCCTGGGTCTTGATTTTCCACATGTGGAAAGCCCACACGTCGTGGTGCTGGCTTATAAGGTAAGCTATCAGGCTAGCCGTTATGACCTCGTATCCGCTGAAGATTACGCTACTATAGGACTCCTCATTCACCGGGGAGAACGGTGCAATAGGCAGTCTAAGCGCGAACCATATGTATGCAAGCACTAATAGCTGGCTAGCGAATCCCATTCGTACAACCATGTTAGCCGCTTTCCTGCCATGGATTTCGCTTATTATGTCTGTGAAAGTAAACGTCAATGCATATGCAAGTACTGCAGCTGGAGCCGCTAATGTAAGGCCTAATATGTTTACCGAGAATATTTTTGATGCAAGGAAATTAGAGGAGGTAAGGCTGGCTATGAATAGGCCTGTAAGCACTATTAACGCGTTATACTTCCTTTCTTCACTAGTCTCCATACCCGGCACCCGTGAATCCGTTGGAATTAATGTATAAGGGAATATATAGTTTCAACTACAATTTCGTTTCACACTTAAATCCCTTAAGTCCTTATTATCTCGTTAAAACGGAGTTAACCTGGTGTCCGGAATGGTTAGAGTGTTCATCGCAGTAGATATAGATGACCCACCCGTGCTTGGGAGGCTTGAGAGGATACGTGACACTGTATCGAGTACGGGTGTGCCAATGAAGCCTGTTGAAACGGAGAATATGCATGTTACGATAAGGTTCATCGGGGAAGTACCCGAGTCCCGTGTCGAGGATATAATAAGGGAGGCCTTAGAGCCTATAGAAATGGAGGAATTCCGAATAAAGCTCGTTGGGCTTGGCGGGTTCCCTAATCCTTATAGGCCTAGAGTTGTTTGGATAGGCGTTACCGAGGGAGCGGATAAGCTCGTGGAGATCAATAGGATTGTTGAGAGGGGTGTTAGGCGGGCTGGTTTTAAGCCTGAGAGAGCTGAATTCCATCCTCACGTGACTATTGCTAGAGTGAAGGGTACGAGGAACCTGGAGAAGCTGGTGAAAATTATGATATCATATAGGGATATAGAGTTCGGGGAGATGACTGTTTCCTCCGTGAGGTTGAAGAAGAGTACTTTGACTAGGAGAGGCCCTATATATGAAACGGTTTACGAGAGGAGGCTGGGATGATTAAGCTGGTTGTATCGGACGTGGATGGAACCATTACTGTTGGTAGGACAGAGTTCCCCTTGGACTGCGGGGCACTGGAAGCCGTAAGAGAGGCCGGCAGGAGAGGGGTGATCATAGCTCTTTCCTCAGGTAATAGCCTACCGGTTATAATGGGTTTATCGAGGTATACGGGGGCAATGGGACCCGTTATCGCTGAGAACGGCTGTATAATATACTACAAGGGTAACATTGTGAGGCTCTGCAAGGGAAGACCGCCGGATTGGGTTTTAGGGAAGATGCGTGAGCTAGGGTTAGAGGGTAGCTGGCAGAATAGGTATAGGGACCATGATATAGCTTTCCCAGTCCCACTAGACGAATCTGGGGAGAGGTATTATAGGATGGCACGTAAGATTGTAGAAGAGTCGGGGTGGGATGGAAGGGTCCTTTACAGCGGGTTCGCCGTCCACCTTCAGCCACCTGGAGGAGGGAAGGGTAAGGCTCTGGTCACTCTTACGAGGATGCTAGGGCTTAAGAGGAGCCAGGTCCTCGCAATAGGTGATTCTAAAAATGATATAGAAATGCTTGTCGCTGCTGGAAGCTCCGCTGTTCCATCGAACGCCGATGAGGAAGCTAAGGCTGTTGCATCATACATTGCTAGTAAGCCCAGCGGGGAGGGGTTTAAGGAGATTATAGGGGAACTTGTTTTAGGAGAAGTGACGCATGGCTAAGTCGTCTAGGAACTGTAGTCTCTTGGGTATCGGCGGGTGTGTAGCGAATAACTCTTCCATAGTAGATACCTTAGCGTTCTTCAACTCCTCCACAACATCATCTATGTCAGCAACACTTATCTTCCTAGCATTGTAGGGATCATAGAACCAGTCAGTGAAAGGCTCTACAAGCGCGTATATTAACAGCATTTTAGTGGGAGTCTCGGTTGCAGCGTAAACAGCTCCTGCTCCCATCCCGTTTTTCATGTTCTCGAAGGCAACGTGTATCTTAGCTAGAGCCCTTTGGAGAGGAACAGGGCTTACATGCAGTATTGCTGAGTGAGCGTCGGCATAATACTCCCTTAGCCTGTTGAAGTGGCGTACTATGAAGCTGAATATGACGCCGAAAGCCACGAGAGCAGCTCCCAGTGCTAGTGTGGCCCCACTATCATCTCTATCACTTGATCTCATGAACATCAACCCCCTCCCCAGGTAGTATAGTGCCACAGGTATCAGTGATAATACCAGTATAACCTGCACATCCTTATGCCTCAAGTGACCAAGCTCGTGACCTAGTACACCGCTGAGTTCCTCATCACTTAAAAGATCCAGTAAAGGAGCCGTAACAGCCACGTTACGAGATGTGAACGAGGAGAATGCAAACGCGTTTGGCACATTCACGTCCGCTATCCAAACCTTCGGAGTATCTATACCAGCTCTCTTTGATAACTCCTCGACTATTCTTACTACACGTAGCTCCCTATGTGTAGCTGGCTTCCTTAGCTTGTAGTACATTCGTATAATAACAGGGCTAAGCGCGTATTGTATAAGGCCGAAGAACACTACTACACCGAAGTAAAGTATTAGAAGCCCCTGCAAGCTCATGGTCCAAGCTATGCCGCCCCACGTCTCTAAGGCGTATACTGTTATATAGATCAAGCTCAACCCGCCGAGCACTACTAGGAGCGCAGTAAGCGTCATGTGCAACGATAACTGAGCCATGCTCCGAGGTCTCCCGGCAACCATCTTCGGGCCTATGATTGTGATGAAGGCTCCGTAAGCCAGCGTGGTTGCTAGAATCGTCACGAGGAATCCTACCGGGTCGTATATGAACCAGAATAGTCCGTAGAGCATTTTCCTCTACCTCCCAAAATTACTCCCTAGCTATATCTTTATGTTGAAGACAGGTCTTATAACCTATTTGTAAAACCAAGTAAGCCCCCTTATAAGTAAGTCGCGTGTGAACCCCCTTGTTGGTACAGGCCCGGGGAAGGTGAATTTAGGAAGATGATAGTAGCTATAGGTCTGCTCGCCGGGGTCTTCCTGGCTATCTGGCAGTTCATGATAACCTACGTCTTAGTCTACGTATCACAGCATATGGGCTATAACCCTTTCATTATAGGGTTAGTCGGGTCAATGCAAAGCGTAGGCTTCATCCTGGGCCTGCTACTGATAATGCCTAAAGTTGAATCCGTTAAACTGTTTAAAACCGCGTTAATCGCCACTCCAATCATCAGTGCAGTTATACTCAAAGGACTATTCACCGTGAACAGCGTTACTCTGCTCATGGGAATGTATGTGCTCTACAATATCAATGTCGCAATTTTCCTCGTCTCAGTCTATAACCTGGTCTCAGATATCATACCCCCTGAACAATGGAGCAACGGTTTATCCAAATTCCGCTCCATCTCGGGTCTCGTGATGGTGATCATGGTTGTAGCTAGTGCCAGACTAGCCAGCGATGGCGCGATATTCACTAGGATGCTCTTCTACTTACTACTAACGGTAGGAGGGATTGGGGTAATAGTTATTCCCCGGGCCCCACTAATCTCCCAGAGGACACTGTTCAAGCTGGACACTATGATGGATAGGCTTACCAGAATGGCTAACGGTGTAGTTATAGCCGCCGGAGCAGTCAAAGCATCCCCCATGCATTATGGTAGAGTTTTAAGCTACGCCTTAGACGGCGGCGTAAGCCTGGGAGGCATTCTAATATCATCAATAGTCTTCAAGATGGGCCTAGATAGTATGATGGTTCAGATACCTCCCATAGCAGCGAAAACCGTCGGGTCCCAAGCGGTCTTTACTGCAGTAGCGCTAGGTCTAGCTGGATACACTATTATGGCATATATAGCGGATAAAGCGGGGAATGGGAAAACAGTTATGACGTTGGCTTCTCTTGCCGGAATAGGAGTTGCGTTGATGCTTGGGAAAAGCCTCTACGCGCCCCTCATGTTCATTGCCGTATACACTACTGTTTACATGCTTATGGGGTTATTCGACGTTGAATCCGCGGCTCTATCAATGAGGAGCGATCCTAGTAAGATACGCTACCAGCCAGTAGCAGTTAACCTCGGAGCTATCATGGGAGACATAATTGGTGGACTAGTCATCCTACACTACTCACCACACTACCTAGTATACTTCTCAGCCATAGGATTCATCCTAGCTATGCTAGCGTGGAGGAGAATCTAGGGCAATACATTATAATACACTTAACATTCTACACGTCTATCCTGGAGGAGGAGAAATGCCTACAAACATTATTGTACCCAGGGAACTATGGCCTAGGCGTAGTGACTGGACAGGCATAGTGATCGAGGTCTACAAGGAGGAAGGAGACCCTGTAGCCTTAGGTGAAACCCTCGTTGACGTTGAAATAGAGAAAGCGGTGATCGCTATAGACTCCCCTATCAATGGAGTCGTGGATAAAGTATACGTCTCGAAGGGGGATAAAATAGGCCCTAATACAATCCTATTGAGTATTAGAGAGGAATAAGTCTTGGTGGAAGAATCCGGTCACCCGGGGAAGTACAGGGTCCATATGACAATCACGCCAGAGTACATTCGAACCGCTCGGATCCTCGAGGAACACAACGTGCAAACAGTATGCGAGCAAAGCCTTTGCCCTAACATTACCCAGTGCTGGGGATCGGGTACAGCGACATTCCTTATACTCGGAGACATATGCACTAGATCCTGTAAGTTCTGCTATGTAAAGAAGGGGAAACCTAGCCCTCCCGATCCAGGGGAACCAAGGAGAGTTGCGGAAGCTGCGAAGGATATGGGGTTGGATTATGTTGTGATAACCAGCGTTACGAGAGACGATCTACTAGACAGCGGTGCATCCCAGTATGTGGAAACGATTAAGTGGGTTAGGAAGCTTTTGCCGGAGGCTAAGATAGAGGTTTTGATACCTGACTTCGCCGGGGACCTTAAATTACTGGAGAAGGTTCTGGATGCCGGGCCAGACGTGCTTGCGCATAATATAGAGACGGTGAAGAGGCTCGGCCGGGTTGTTAGGGACCCGCGGGCATCATACGAGCGGAGTCTAATGATACTACGATACTCTAAGAGGTATAGGAGGGATGTGATCACGAAGTCTAGTATTCTCCTAGGATTCGGGGAGAGTTGGGATGAGATAATAGAAGCGTTGAAAGATCTGAGGAATGCAGGTGTCGACGTGCTCGTCGTGTCACAGTATTTAAGGCCTAGTGAAGCCCAGATCCCTGTTAGGAAGCTGTATAAAATGGAGGAGTTCAAGAAGATAGAGAGAATAGGATATAAACTAGGGTTCAAATATGTCATATCTCACCCGCTGGCCAGGACTTCGTATAAAGCCAAGGAAGCGTATTTTAAAGCGAGGAGCAGGAATTGAAGCGTTTATCCGTTATAATAGACGGTCCAAGGCATCCATATGTAAACATGGCACTAGACTATACACTCCTAAGGACGAGGCCTAGGAAAGGTGATGCAATATTAAGAATTTACCAATGGCTACCGAGCGGCATATCGATAGGGAGGAGGCAAGCGGCTGGAGAAACCGTGAATCTCGGCGAAGCGGAGGGGCTGGGCTACATTGTGGTTAGGAGGCCCACGGGGGGGGCAGCACTCATCCACGAGACCTTCAACGAGATAACTTATTCTCTCATAGTACCACCATCATCGAACCTATACCAGGCGAGTGTAGAGGAATCCTCATCCATGATATCCGGTGCAGTAATAGAGGCCCTCTTATCATTAAATATACCCGCCTCCCCGCATGGGTTCACTGGTGTGAGCAGGGAAGAGAACATCTGTCTCCTCAGGAAAGGGTTTGCAGACATAGTCTTGGATGGTAAAAAAGTTTCTGGAAGCGCCCAGTATAGGAGTAAAGATGGGTTACTCCAGCATGGGTCGATAATGCTTCACTTCAACCCTAACACTTGGACCAGGCTAATCAAGAGTAAGGCTACAGTGGATGAGGTCAGCAGCCTAGTCGGAGGCATATGTGACTTAGGATATAGTGTTAGTATAAATGACCTCCTAGAATCGATTATAACCTCCTTCTCCAATCTGATGGGAATACCGGCAGTACCCTCTACCTACGAGCCCGTGGAGATAGAGGAGTCACTATTATTAGTGGAGAGAGGATTATTCAAGCCATGATGCACATGGAGGGTTATACCTGTTTAATTGATACCAGTAGTCCTAATAGGGATCCCTACACTAATGTATCACTGGAGGAGGCTATACTGCTATCAGTGAAGAGAGGCATTTTACCCTCTCCCCTACTTAGAGTATGGGTTAACCCTCCTGTAGTCGTTCTGGGAAGGTTTTCCAATGCTTCTAGAGATGTGAATTTACAAGGAGCCAGGGAGTATGGGATACCTATCACTAGGAGGATCTCGGGTGGTGGGACAGTTTTCCATGACCTGGGGAACTTGAATGTTTCCATCTACCGTAAGTCTCATGGTTTTACTAGTGTGTCAACTATAATGAATGAAGGCTTATCGCTTTTATCCAGTTTAATAAGTGAACTGGGTTTCTCATCAACCGTGAAGAATGATAATGATATAGTTGTAGGCGGATACAAGGTCTCCGGCTCCGCCTCCTACTCCGATAGGAACGGTTGGCTTTTCCATGGAACAGTACTTGTGTCCTCTGATATAGATTTGATGAGGAAACTCATAGTTTTCCCTGCTGACCCGAGTATGGGTGGACGCATCGATCCTGTGAAATATAATCCTGGTAATTTGTCCTGGGTGGACTCTAGGATAACAGTTAAACACATTATAGGTACTGTTAAGAGGTATTGCCGCGATAACTATGATTTGGAAAGCATTATTCTTTCTATCGCATACAAGCTCGCTGAGTGCAAGTATACAGATGACCGCTGGTTATTCAACGGGACCGTTATTCGTTGTAAAAATCTTTAACAATTAGGTTATAATAATTAATAAATGTATTTCCATGTCTACCTACATAGAAAAATTTCATCTCACAATAATTTTTTTATATAACCATAGTATTGACATTATAAATAGAAATCCCTATACCAGAGTGCCATCATAGAGGTGTAACTCGTGGTTACAAGCGTTATAAGCCAATGGCTAAGCTATCCAGTAGCATCTGATAGAGTCCTCTCGATGATAGGAATCGAAGTCCACTGGGCTATACTTCAATACGTTTTAGGCCTCCCCTTCATGGCGTTCATAGCACTAATAATATACGCGGTAAAAAAGGATGAAACATGGAAGAAAATAGCTCTTACACTTACGAAAGGATTTATACTAGTATTCGCAGTAGGCGCAGCCACTGGAACAGGAGCCGAGTTCGGTCTAGTGTTATTGTGGCCGAACCTCACAGAAGCAGCGGGAAGATATATCTACTTCCCATTATATGCAGAGGTCTTCGCGTTTCTAATGGAAGTCATATTCATCTACATGCTCTACTACGGGTGGAACAGATTCAAACCTTGGGTACTAGTCATCATTGCCCTACTAGCATTCAGCGGATCATGGTTCTCAGCTGCAATGATTGTTAGCGTGAACAGTTACATGGTAGCCCCAACAGGAATTCATCCAGCCTACGATCCTTCCACCGGCCAATGGCTATACAGCCAGGGATACCCCAAGCTAGACCTATATCTACCTAAGAGCCTTGTTCCATTATTGAACGTTACTACATTAACAAAGCTGGGCATGACGGTTTCAGGGGTCACGCCGGATAGTGTTAAGGTAGAAATGCCTGTTAGGATTATACAACGGCTTGCCTGGGAGTCATGGCATGGCGTAAAAGTTAAGGACAGTATTCTAATGCTAGTGGTCAACAAGACTACAGTATCCCACATGAGTAAGGAGCAGTTGAACCAGCTTCTGAACACACCAGTCAAAGCCATTGTGGACAAGATACTTGTTAATACAGTACAACACGAGGGAGTTTACACTATTACATTCAAATCACCAGTTTACGCTGCAACTATTATACACGCAATAGGAGCAGGTTTAACAACTTCAAGCTTCACAGTTATGGGTGTATATGCTTTCAGGCTTGCAAGAGGGGTTGAGAGTGAGGAGTACAAGAAATATGCTAAGAAGTTCCTAAAATACTCAGCATATTTTGCAGTGATAATAATAGCCTTACAAGGATTTGTGTTTGGCCACGAAATGGGTAGAGCAGTAGCATACTATAACCCTGAGAAGCTATCAGCCATGGAGGGAGTTACTACACAGCACTTCAGTATAACCAGGACATTCCATCTTGACAGCCTCATGAAATTTCTAGCTTACGGTTCAACATCAGCCCACATGCCAAACTACGACACCATAACCCCGAACTACTGCCAGTGCAAGGCAGCGCCTAACCCTGATATAAAGACGTGCAAACCGCCGATACTAATACACTACCTATACTACACCAAGATAACCCTGGCCGTACTTCTAGGAGTGTACGCGCTAGGAATATCGTACTATGTATGGAGAGACAAGAAATCTAAGTGGCTCTTCAAGCTAGGTATTGCAGGAATAGTGGTGGTCCAGGTAGTGTCATACCTGGGATGGGCTGTTAGGGAAATAGGTAGGAAACCGTGGACCATATATGGAGTGATGACACCGGATGTAGCGCACACATTTAACCCTGCCCCGGTATGGGAGGTAGCACTGGTAGCCCTATACTTCCTGGGCATGCTGGGAATACTAGCTTATGCGGTATGGAGAATAATGTGGGTACCAGGTAGTAAGGAGATGATGGCCAAATGATGGAATCGGTATTCTGGCTGGCTTTCGCATTCGGCTTCCATATTGTACTAGTTAATGTAGCGATCACGCTTGGAATACTAGCACCCTACCTGAGATGGCGATCACTCAAAGAAAATGATAAAGCCCTAGAGAAAGTTGCGAGAGAGGTAACTAGACTACTTGCCGCTACATATGGTCTAGGAGGCGTGTTTGCTACGGCTTTCACAGTCTTCCTATTGAGTTTTTACCCAGAGTTCATAGGTTTGGCAGGCAATATTGCCCTAGCTCCATTCGCTATATCAATACTGTCTATTGTATTGAACTTCTTCACTATAGTGGCTTTCTATTATGGCTGGGATAAGTGGAGTCCGAGGGCTCACTTAACTATAGGATTCTTTATGGCGCTAACATTCCTATTGATACCACTGGGGTTCAGGGCTGTATTCGCTTTCCTAAACACTCCACAGGGACTCTATTTTGAGGATGGTGTTCCTAGACTTGATCTCATAAAGGCATTAGCGAATCCGACACTACCACCATTATACCTGAAGAGTATTGTGGGAGCTTTAACGGCTGGTACCTTTGCTCTTGCCGCAGGTTACGCTTATAGGTATACGAGGACCAATGACGAGGAGGTGAAGAGGGTTTCACTGGTATTTGTACAGAAAACAGTACCATATGTATTGTTAGGACTTGTTACCATGGTATTCCTCGGATTATGGTATGCGTTTTCCCTCCAGAACGTTGAATACAAATTCAACAATATCTTCGCAAATCTAGGATGGAGTGTGGGCAATGGAGTTGTACACTACGATATGAGCTGGCTGTTCATGTTCAAGATGATATTAGTGGCAATACAGTTCGCTGCTATAATAGTAGCCTATAATGCTATTAGGAGAGGCAATCTCACAAGCGGGGTCACTAAATGGATGATTGCAGGTGGAATAGTAGCATTGTTCACTATCCTAGTGGGCGAGTATCTTAATGCCTTCAGCCAGTACCCGTATTTCATTGCCAATCTGAATGACCCTAAAGTGTTGGCTATCATTCCAAAGAACCTGGTTCCAGCATTAGCCCAGATATTATCGCTGGAGAACGTTAATCAGCTAGCAACACTGAGAGGAGTGGCGATGCTTACAGCCGGGTTTATGACGTTCCTTGTGATCTCAGCTGTATATTATCTATACATAGTTTTGAAGCCTAGAACGAATTAATCCTAGGTTTTTTTCCTCGTAAAGCAATATTTACTTACCTCTCCTTTTTGACTTGTTTCCTAGGCCGTAACCATTGATGTACTTGGGAGTTTCCGTGCTGTTGTTTTTTAGACGGGACATTCATTAGTTTTCAACATGATAGGTTTTTGGTTAATGATATACTATATTAGGCTTATATTTTACATCATTCTTATAGTTTCTAAAAGCAAGTCCCTAAAGATGACGGTTTGAATGCCTGGATTGTTATGCTGACAATATCTGGATCCACCTAATTAATTGATTCAATTATGCTGTTAATAGAAATTCTTAATAGACTTTTGAAATTTATATGTTAGGAATATATAATTTACTTATCTATATTAATATATTTATAGAATGACTTATTTACTCTCGTAATATATACATATTTAGTAGGTTGGTAGGTGTATATTTAATCTTGAATACAATTGACCTGAACGTTACGTGCAACGAGACGACGCATTCGGAGGTTATACATCGTAAGGATACGCGTGCGCTATCATGCTTACTTGCGGTAATTGAGTTATTCAAAGGTTCTCCCTACCTTAGAATACTGGAATTCATGAGTATGCGCGAGAAAAATGATTTATTCACGGTTAGAAGAATAGCTAGGAATATTGATATGAATCATAAAAACGTGATTAAATATCTTGACAGTTTAATTACTACTGGCCTTATAGAGATAGCCTACATTAGAAATAATATGAAGCTTTATAGGCTTACAGAAAAAGGATATGCTCTTGGTTCAAGAATGCTGGGAGAAAAATCTTCTTAAATTACTCGTTAGGCGTTTCAATTTCCTCGTTTTTCCTGGAAATTCTTGGAACCATGAATCTCTTATATCCATAGTAGAATCCTAGTATAATTATTATGGCAATTGTAATGTTGATATAAGTTCCAGAATAGCTTTTCTCCCATACAGCCGTGACGTGTTTAGGCGAATCCATTAATAATGAACCGGTTGAAGAAAGGCTCTTGTAATCTCCTTGCCATCCTTCAAACACGTATTTAGATCCGAATTTAGATGCTACGGTTTTCGCGGCAGAAATTGTTGCTTTACTATTCTCATCATACCAACCGTCACCTTTAGTTGCCGGCACCTTTGTATCGATAAATAGTTTATATTGTTTTTTCCATATAGCAGTTAGAGTCATTGGTTTGGTTACAATAATCTTCAGTGGTAACGCTCTACTCCCCGTATCCCATTTTTCGAAGACCATTCTAACACCAGGGCTTACTTGTGCGGGAGATTCCAGGTTAACTAGAATCTCGGACCCAGTCTTATAGTACTGCGGCGTCGGCGGCGATCCGTATGGTGACAATACTTTCACTAGGTAATAGGTATCATAATTAGCTTCTAGGGTGATAGGACCGTTTACGGTTATTAACTGCTGCCTGTTTTCAGGCTTCTCGAGAACTACATTCCCATTTATAATATTCCAGTTTGAAAACCTTAATTGCGTGTAATTGTCTCTGCTAACTTTGTCTTGGACATTTACTCTAACAACCTTGCCTTTTGGATACCATCCTCCCCCAGACATACTTGCTTTTACATTAGACGTCAGGTTTACAAAGTACTCTAGGTTCCATTTTGCTTTAACCATAGTTGGCGTAAATGCATATATAAAGTTCGACGGGCTTTCGGGTGTAACGCCGGTAGTCCAGCCTTCAAATACTGCTCTCACACCGGGTTCTATTGAAACTATTTTTTCAACACTAATATTAACTCTGGCTCCCTCGGGGTACCAGCCTGAACCTGTAGGGGTTCCATACGGGGAAGTTATCTCAATGAAGTATTGCTGCTGGTATAATCCAATGATTGAGATTGTATTTGTCACATTTATAGTTAGCTGTTGGCTTGTTTCACCAGTGTTCCACTGGTTGAATACGACCCGTGCGCCCGGGGCTGTATAATGTACACGCTCTACTATTTTGACGGTATGCACACTACCCGGTTCCCAGTAGAAAACGTTTCTTCCTGTCTTAGTAGGGGCGTATATAACGCCGTCTACTATCACTGGCAGGCCGATTGGATAAGTCCCTATGTCTACTCTGATTTTTTGATCTGTTTGCTGTCCAGTAGTCGGGTAAGTTATAGTTAGTAATGATACTATTGATACGAAAAGAATTAATGCTCCAAGGATTGAGTTTCTGATATGTTTATCCAATTATAATG
>WALV01000051.1 GCA_015522645.1 Candidatus Tiamatella sp. | reverse complement strand
GCCTAAGGCGGTGGGCTCGAGGGCTTCCGGCTAACCCTCCAGCCAGAGAGACCCACTGCCCCGAAAGGGGCTCGCGGGTTCAAATCCCGCCCCCGGCGCCATAGAGAAGCGGGGGTGCCCGAGCCAGGTCAAAGGGGCCAGGCTCAGGACCTGGTGGCGTAGGCCTGCGTGGGTTCGAACCCCACCCCCCGCACCACAAGCTAACTACCAGCCGTGTTTAGTTTATGACAAAATAGTATTGCATACGGCGTCAGGCCTCACACGGTTCTTCATAAAGTTCTGTCCGAAGTCGGTCATCATCCGCCTCGGCTTTTATTTGTAATGAACGGTCTGTTATTATTTCTTCGAGGATTTTTGGTTATCTAAGTCGATCAGGTCCTAGTCTATTCTACTTAAATTTCGCCTACTTCACGGGTTACTCTGGTTTAATCTGGATCCCTTCTTGTCTACTTTATGGTAAACTGCTTAACTTTTATGCCGTTTTGGTAGAGGAACCTGTGGATCATTCTGGTTGGGGAGTACAGGCTTTTATGTATCGTTTTGAGATATTGAGATATAATATTAGCTCTATGGATTATTAGAGAAGTCTATACCTCGAAATCTCCTCCCATGTCTGCCCGAGGCTTTGGAGTATCTGTTCGAATGTAGTCTTAATGTATTCTATGTATTTTGCCTGGTCGATTTCAGTGACTTTAGCCAGTTGAACCGGTTTGACGCCCATTCTCTTGTCCCGTGTTTTGACCATCATTATCACGTCTCCCTTTTCAATATTCACTCCGAATTGCCTTAGGAGTTTGGCTGCTTTGACATGCTGTGGAGTGGTCTTGTTATATTCATATAGGCCTTTCTGTAGCATAACCTTGAACGCTAGCTCGTCGAGGGTGTACTCCATGTTTCTAAGTTTAGTTTGCATTTCCTCTATTTCCTCCCTTATTTTATTCGTGACTTTTCCAACGTCATCTGGGCCATTCATTTCCGAGATAATGCCTACCATCCCCGTGAACTCCTGCTTGAGAAACTCCGGAGTATTACTCTTCTTCCCAACCATACCCTTAATATCACTCGAGCCGTCCTCGTAAACTCCCAGGTAATTCTTCTTCAGCCCCGAAAAGAGTACCAGTTTATAGATCTTATCTATTTCAAGCTCCAAACCATGCTTCTCCCAGACATACCTCTGCAGCTCGTTTAACTTGTCTTCGGGAGGGCTCCAGATGAAGAGGCTATCAGTATCACCGTATAGTATGTAGAGGTTAAGTTCTTCAGCCTTATTCTTAGCGTCTAGGATAACGCTCCTACCGATAGCTGTCACGCTCTCCGCTACCGGTAGACTGTATAGCTTAAATGTTTCCGCACCGAACACCCCGTAACTCGCATTAATATAAACCTTCATAGCGGCTTGTACTACATTATACCATTTCCTCTCTGTTTCAGGCAAAGACTTGTCCTTAGCTTTCTTCTTATATATCCTAACCCTGAAATCCCTAAGTAAACCTACTATCTGACTAGTCAAACCTGGCTCGTCAAAGCATACATTGTACCCTAGGAATGGAACTTCCCTCCTATTCTTACACCCTTCCCGGTTGAGGGTCTCATAGCTGAGGTTCCAGTTCTTAATAATACTTGGATATAGACTAGCGAAGTCGAGGACTACAACATTAAAGAATACACCTTGTGGTGGATCGAAAACAATAGCACCCTGGTACTTCTTCTCTTTGATTATCGCTTTACTCCTAGCCTCCGTACCCATTTTCCTTAGATCGTCCTTCCTAGGTATAAGATAACCATGCCTCCGGTGCTCCCAGTAGAATAAGCTTTTAATCCAACTGGAAACTTGGCTCCTAGATACATCCTCTATTCCAAGCTTTGAAATACGCTGTATTAGTACGAGAAGATCCCATACTAAGTAATCATTGAAGGTTGCGAGGCTCAGTGTTAGATTGGCGTCCCTGTAGTTATATGAGGCTAGCTCAGCCAATGATAGGTCAATCATTTCCTTATTAAGCCTGATCTTAGATATTCCTAGGAGTGCTGATGCGATGGCATCAAGGTTCTTCTCCCTATACACTCCCCCGAAAGCATAGACCTGTAGGCTTCTGTTATCGAATACCCTGTAGAGATCTATGTGCACTCCGTTAACCATTGTCACGTAGTCTTCTCTCCGCGCTAAAGGTATTTCCTCTAATGGAATACCTAAAACGAGGGCTCGGTTGTGGAGGTAAACCATGTCGAAGCTATCTCCGTTGAAGGTGAAAACCACGGGGTAATCCTTAATGAACGATAGGAACGATCTCAAGAGGCCTCTCTCGTCGTCGAATATCTCTAGCTCTACTTCTTCAGGGATAGTTGATATATCCCCCAGTTTTAATCCATCCCTATATAGTGTATAAACCCTCTGCACCCCGTCTGTAGTTGCCACTGATATACTATTAATGGGATGAGATGCTTCGTCGACGTTGGGGAAGCTTCCAGGGGGGTTCAATACCTCTATATCTATGGCAGCCATACGCGGGTGAGGTGGGGGGGCTTCGAATATAGGTATCCATTGTATTGCCTTCCTCTTCGTTTCCTCGTCTTCTCTGAGGAATACTTCTTCAACTATACTTCTAAACTCCTCTGGAGTCTTCCATAAATCCTCGACAGGCTCAATTCTTCCTATACCGTTTCCACTGAAATTATAGGGCATGCCCGGAATAATGTCCTTATCATACATGTAGTTATGGTGGTATGGAATATCTGACTCCCAGTGATGTTCGAAGAGACCTCGTAGGACGGGGACGTCAGTAGGCTTCGACACGAATATCTTCGTCAGCCTAACCTTCCTATTAGACAGTAGATCCTTCTTCACCTCATACTCTACCCTCTCTACCTTCGCTCCATTTCTGCCTGATGTCTTGTTCAATACTCTCTTCAATACCTCCTCTCTGGGAACATCAGTGTAGAAATACGGTCGGTGGCCGGTGTTGTCCAGCCAGTAATACACCATGCCGTCATGGGAGTCATAGACCGCTACGGAAGCCTTACCATGATCGCCGTCATAGTAGACCTCTAGGACATAGCCTGATGCATTGGAAACGAGTCTTGGTTCAACGATTGTTTCAACGACTCTAGGGTTTATATCTTCTTTTCGTGCACCGGCGAGTTTAGGGATAATCGTTTTTGGAGTAGGAGGTTGAGGCTTGGTTTCCGCTATATTTTCCCTTGTAGTTTCCAGCTCGGGGGAAGCAGCATCATTCTCTTCTCCTAGGGGAACTGGTTGCATAGGAGTGGACTCTGCAGTATTCTCCTTCGAATAGTCTGTTTCCAGTGAAGGGGCTTCCTCCATCTCTTCTTTTCCATGCGTATCCTCCCCTTTTTCCCCCATAAAGAACGTCAGCGGCATAATCGTATGCTTCTTTTTCGGCAAATAATGTCCCTCCACGTATTTATCATACACCTTGAAGCGTTCTCCTTTAATTATTGGACAATGGAATTCATTAAAGTAATCATCCTTTTTGTTGGACTAGGGGAACGCTTTTTGCTTCCCTACAGTAATAAAGCTGGCAATATCTTTTGTAATACCGTTGATCATATCCTCTATTGACTCCTTGCTCAGAGGTTTGTCCCCCAAAGGTATTATAGCAATAGGGTCCCGCCTGGGAATCGAATAGTATATTCTTGGATCGAAATCCTTCTCAACAGAGTTGGCAGGCTCAGCTGGAGCTTCGATGCCACAGTATTTTAGTAGGCTTCTCTCTACACTGCATGCATGGCCGAGTCTCGCATTCTTAATATACCTATAGTAGTCTATGTGTGCCACGAGAACCTCTCGATCCAGCCTTCCTATTAAACCTTGCAGGCATCCTTTAAGGATTCCACTGTTTCCCCCGTGCCCGTTTAATACAATTATTTTCGACGCACCCGAGTCTACTAAACTTGTTATAATGGATTCCACTAAACCACAGAAAGTAGTTGAGTCCAGTGATATCGTACCCCTGACGCCTCTCCACTCTGGACTAAATGCATAGTAGATAGGAGGCAAGACTACTGTTTTAATGCCCTGTTTTTCCAGTTCATCCCTCACCTTCCACGAGATACACTCTGCTATGAATGTATCTGTACCTAGCGGTAGGTTATCATGCTGCTCAACACTGCCTACAGGTAGTATGAAGAGGCTCACACTGTCTAGCGTATAGGAAGTCTTGTAGGCATAGCTCAACAGGATTCACCCGCATACAGGGGAGACAAACCTCCTAAAGATCTCCACGCCTTCAGTGGGATTAGGTGACTTCGTTATCGCGGAGCCAATAATGATTATACTTGCACCTGCTTCATGGAGCTCCTTGGCCTCCTCAGGCTTAACCCCGCCTGCTACAGCTATCAAAGCTTTACTCGTCTCCCTAGATATCCCCCGGACTAACGTACTCCTAGAACCTGCTGTAAGATTCCTACCTTTCTGAACATCGATACCTATATGATAGAGAATTATATCCACGCCAAGGTCCTCCAGCCTGGGAACTTGTGATGACGGATCGGGTAACCCTATTAAATCAGCCATCACCATTTTATTCCTTCTACGAGCCTCGTGGACGGCTGACTCCACCGTCTCGTCCGGTGCAGCCGCTAGAACAGTAGTTATATCTGCCCCTGAGTCGAAGGCTAACCCTGCTTCGAGCCCGCCAGTATCCATGGTTTTAAGGTCAGCAGTAACGAGTCTCCCCTTTGACAGGCTCCTTAGTATGGAGACACTTTTCATACCCTCACTCTTAACTAATGGCGTTCCGGCCTCAAGTATAATCCAGTTATCCTCTGGTATGATTGTAGCTATTTTGACTGCATCCTCGAGTCTGGTGAAGTCCAAGGCGACCTGTAGGTAAACATTGCAATTCAAGGAAATCGACCCCATATAGTAGATAAGGGTGTAATAGTGGTTTAATAATAGAAGACCGGATTTATTTCACAGGATCATAGGTGTCGATTGTTGAGGTTGACGGACTGTTCTCCGGGTGTTCTTAGTGAAGCGGTGCATGATAAGGTAATGCTGATCATAATAGGCAGCTGTCTTACAATATATGAGGGGCGTGGAGCAGCCCACAGCGATTATGGGGATAAGCTCATTATTGTAAAGAGGGATGGAAGTGTAATAGTCCACGGCCCTAGGGGGTTCAAGCCCCTTAACTGGCAGCCCGACACTGTACACATATCATTCCTGGAAGAAGGTGGCGAGCTGGTTATGAGGGCTGTCAGAGGGAAGCCTAGGGAGACGCTTGTTGTGAAGTGTAGGGAGACGTTTGGATGTGTAACTCATGCAGCGAGGGAGGGCGGTGGGTTCTACATGTATTTCTCTGAAGCTGAGGTCAGGGATATACTGAGAGATAATCCCGAGCTCATTGAGGAGGGACTGAGGATCACGGATGTGGAGAAGCCTATTCAGCCCGGGTTCATAGATTTATATGGAATTGATATTGAGGGTAGGACTACGGTGTTCGAGATAAAGAGGGTCAAAGCAGGCGAGGAGGCGGCTCGCCAGCTATACGGTTATGTTGAAAGACTCAAGAGATCCGTTCCAAACATACGTGGAGTCCTCCTAGCCCCAGATTTCACTGAGTCCGCACTGGCTTTCCTACAAAAAGCCGGGTTAGAGGCGAAACAGATTAACCTTAAGAAGCTGTATGAAATGTATAGTGAGAGAGTTAAGAGGAGGACAGGGATCAAGCATAGAAGCTTGCTAGATTACCTGGGTCAAGATTGATAGTGGGTCAAGAACACTTCTGGGCTGAAGCTTACATATAATATACTACTACCCCTAATCATAACCTGGCCGTACTTAGCTCTAGGCTGAGTCTGGCCTTCCCTATACTCGGTGCAATCCTTTAGAATCAAGTTCATAGTTGGATCCGTACTCTCAACCACGCCAGTATACTCTGTTCCATCCTTCAGTTTGACAAGCACCATACTACCTTTAGAATCCCTAAAAGGCTTCAAAGGATTCATATTCACCCTAGTCTTCATAGACACTAACATTTCACCTCTACGCTCATCCACCAGGTTAAAAGGAGACGTCCCCAATATATAAGGATTAATTAGGACAAGGTGAAGACGAGGTGGGGCTCCTGGTTCTAGAGAACGATAAACTCGGAAGAGCGGGTGTTCAGCAGCTTAGGGAAGCCGCATACCAACTTCTAAGCCTTATCCCCCCGGGGAAAGTAGTGTCCTACGGAGATATCGCTAAGGCTTTAGGGGTAAGTCCACGATTGATAGGTAGGTTCATGAGGGAAAACGAGAACCCCATAATTATCCCCTGCCATAGGGTTGTAGGTAGCGATGGCAGGCTTGTAGGTTACAGTTTAGGGTCTGGGGGAGTTGGGCTCAAAAGAAAGATCCTGGAATTGGAAGGCGTTAAGTTCTGCGGTAAGAAGGTTTGCAGGGAGTCTTTCTACGATTTATTGGGAGCCTTGGGTTTGTAGAGTATAACATCCTTGGATGAGGAACCAAGGTATTTTAGTGTGTCCAGGAATATGTCCTTATACGGGAGCTTCTTCAAGAAGCTGACAACGAAGCCTCTCCTACTAACTCTATCCAGCTCACTCACCGCCATATTCTTCGACTCAGCTAGATCCACTACTGTGAAGCTGAAGGACCAGTCAACACTAGAGTTTCTCAAAGGGATATTCTCAATATCGCCTTCAATAGTTATACATTTCTCGGGGCAAACCCTTGAAAGCCTCCTCGAGGCTATATCGAGCATACGTCTACTATAGTCGAGGCATACGTAGAGTTTAATTGAAGAGTTGAAATAGCCCAAGGGGGCCAGATACTCTGCAAATAACCCTGTCCCACAGCCAGCGTCCAATACAATACCCTGGGGGCGTAACTTGGAGAGCAACACCATGTACTTCTCGAACTGCTCTGCCTTGTAGATAGAGTCATAGGTTTCAGCTGTAGCATTATACTTCTCCCTTACTGATTCATCACCCACTAGCAAGGCACCGTTAATATGATAGAATAAATATGATCAAGGTATTTAGTATTCCAATAGGAGGCGGAATCCCTCATGCCTAAAGCCCTTATAATTACAGCCGAGGGTTTTGAGGATATAGAACTGTTATACCCGTATTACAGGCTACAAGAAGCAGGATACGAGACGCATATAGCAACACCCGCGGGGAAACCTGTGAGGGGAAAGATGGGATATGAAGCGAATCCAGTTCTATCCCTAAAAGAAGTTGACCCGAAGGATTACGATATCCTAGTGCTACCCGGTGGAAGGGGGCCTGAACGTGTTAGACTCTATTGTAGAGAAGAAGCAAGGAGAATAGTTTCAAGCTTCATCGAAGACGGTAAGCCTGTTGCAGCCATATGCCACGGCCCACAGCTAATAGTAACAGCAGGTAAAGCTTCGGGAAGGAGGCTTACGAGCTATCCTGGAATACGTGATGACCTTGAAGCAGCGGGAGCTAATTGGGTGGATGAGCCTGTCGTAGTTGACGGGAGTCTTGTCACCAGTAGAGTCCCCCCGGATATACCTTTATGGATGAGGGAGTTCATTAGGATAGCTGAGAAATATGTTGAGGAGAAGAACGTTGGTGCCTAGCTGTAGATATAGTATATAAAGAATTTCAGCACTTCCTCGACGACGTCAGGCGGGAACAGGTACATGAGCTCGTTAACGAGGACCTCGCTCCCCAGTCCTTTTTCAGTTAAACCTATCTTGTCAGCGACGACCTCCATGAGATCCTCTAGTTCCTCTTCCTTCCTATTGAAGAGGTTCACCTGCATAGCGAACTTCAACGCGTTCTCCGGCGGTAAAGGCTTGTCTCTTATAGCCTCGGTCGAGTCTCTCACAGCTTCCAGAAACTCGTCGGTAAGATCGTCGTGTATAGGAGCTATCGTCATGTGTATACTCGGGTTATAATTCAGCGTGGTGGATCCCGGCTGTGACTGTATGTACCATCCCTTCTCCTTCATTTCCTCTGCAAGATAGAAAACGTTTATATCGCTGCTAGTAAACGAGAATATACCACCTAGCGGCTCACCTTGCACCCTGTAGCCTATATCCATTAGACCCTTGATTATCCTATCCCTAGCATTCCTAACTCTAATAGCATTCCTCTTATAACCCTCCTCACCCAAATACTTGAATACCGCCCAGGACGCTGCTAGGCTCCCTGCACTCCTAGATGACAGTATTGTCGTGTTTATCAGAGGATACCCAGCCCATCTGCTATACGCGAACAATGAATGTGTCTTGTAATCCTTGCTCCTAAAGAAGACTAGTGACCCATTCTTCGGCGAGTAACCGTACTTGTGCATGTCTGTGCTTATACTGTATACACCGTCAACGGAGAAATCTGTCGGAGGAATATTCTCCCCCTCCATTCTAAGGAATGGGAGTAATGTACCTATACAACTATCCACGTGTAACCATATGTTTCTACCTGTTAAAGACTCACCTACTTCTTTGACAGGGTCAACCGTTCCGAACGGGTAATTAGGAGCGCTTAGGACGATCATACCCGTTTCACTAGAGACGGAGCCCAATAGCCTGTCAGGTGAGACAGTGAAGCTCTCCCTGTCAACCGGGACGACTTTAGTCTTAATGCCTAGGAGAAAGGCTGCCTTATGGAACGCTGGGTGAGCAGTCTCTGGTAAAACTATCTCCATAACAGCCGACTTACCATGCAAACTCCTATAGTACTCCCTAGCGGAGAGGACGGCCACCATAATGCTCTCAGTTCCACCGTAAGTAAAGGTCCCGGAGCCTTCTTCGTGTAAGTTGAAGTATTCTCCCATCCCCCTAACAAGCTCCTTCTCCATCTGGATGATGCTAGGGTAGACAGTGGGGTCTAGCATGTTTTTCCACATATACTTCACATAAGCCTCTTCCGCTATTCTCCTCAAATCCCTGTCTCCAGTCTCGTATATATGGCCGAACATTCTCCCACTATGGGGATCCATATCCATGTTTGACAGTTCATCCAGCTCCTTCAGGATATCTTGTTTAGACGGCAATTCATGGACACCTTCCATCAGGATAGTTCGATAGTATTTTATTGCCCCATGGGATTCTTATTCATTTCCTTGAAGAGTTTCCTCAGACTCTTATATATACCCAAATAGTAGTTGAACCTATCATTATAGTACACTGATCTATCAGCTACAGGAGTAAATACGCGTTCCACCGTGACGAGCTTTGACGCTTCATCGAAGCTGCTATAGCTGCCTATGCCTACTCCAGCTATCACTGCTCCCCCTCTTGCCCCAACCATTCTCGGCTGGATCGTCCTTCTCACCTCTAATCCTATGAGATCACTGATAATCTGACACCACTCGTCTAGAAGTGCTCCTCCGCCAACAATGTTCACTCCCCCGAGTGGAGGTACGCGTTTCCTAAAGTACTCATATGCAAACCTTATGTTGAATGCAACACCCTCTACAACACTCCTAATTAAATGACCATCGCCATGGCTTAGTGATAGGTTTAGGAGGACCCCCCTAACATGCTCGTCGTCAATCGGGCTCCTCTCACCGTACATCCAGGGAGCAAACAATACACCCCCACTCCCCGGAGGAGTATCCATTATATGCTTCTTCATGCATTCATATCTCTCATCTCCATCCCCACACTTCAATCTATCCAGCATCCACTCCAATGCTCCGGCAGCGACTTCTTGTTCTGCAATAAAGAGATATCTTCCCGGTATTGCACTAATCAGGCTTCCCATATAGTGGCTTATGTCAAGCAATCTCTTATCCACATGAGCCGCCAACCAGTTGCTAGTACCGATATAGATGTGGGCTTCTCCAAGCCTAGTCATACCGGATCCAGACGCTACTCCCACCACGTCCCCGGCACCTGCAGCTACCGGGGTTCCCTCTCTTACCTTGAGCTGCTCACTAGCTTCACTCTGAAGGGTTCCAACTACCTTTGTAGGCTCCACTATTTCAGGGAGCAATTCTCTGGGAATACCGTAACGGGAGAGGATGCTAGTGCTCCAACCGTGCTTTCCCTTCCTCGTGTCCATAAGCCAGGATAGATTTGCCTCATCGGTAGTTGTTACAATAGAGCCGGTCATCCTGTATAATAGGTAGCCTTTAACGTCTAATATCTTCTTCGCCTTACTCCATATTTCCGGTGCCTCGTGTTTCAGCCATAGAATCTTTGATATGGGGTCCTTCCCCGTCTTACTAGGCGCTCCTCCTGTTATGCGTAGGAACCGTAGTATATGGAAAAGATTGTAGCCCGACATTTTTAGTACTCCACTGAAAAGACTCTTGGGGTATCCAGCTGCTCTCTCATCGAGCCAAGTCATAATATCCGTTAAAGGCCTCATTTCACTGTCTACTGGTAGTACTCCAGCCATTTGAGATATTATAGTCACAGCCTCTGGGCGGAGGACCTCGGCTCCGGCGATTTCGCGGGACGTTTCAACCACAGCTCTCCACAGCTCCCCGGGGTTCATCACAGCCTCTCGGAAGGACGGGTATTTCATTGGCACGGGGGTTGAAGCTGATCTAGTCACTTTAAGGGTTTCCAGGTCCACGAGTGCTGATTTAACAGCGGTTGTCCCAATATCGTAAACGAGGACGTAGGGCATGATAGAACACTGTTTTATTATAGTGTTATGTTGAATAGAATAATATATAGTTCACTCTAATGGAGCAGTGTGGAGAGGCTGCATTTAGATGCCCTCGGGTTTCAAGGGTTTCATCCATCCAGTCCACTGTAAGAAGTGCTTAGTAGAGTCTAGAAGCGAGTATGATGTCCTCTCGAAAAGCCAGTTAGAGGAAATAGCATCCCGGGTTGAAGAGCTTGGGAGAACGAGAGTCTTCGTGGAAACATACGGTGAGCTAGTAGCGAAACTCGGAGTAGATCCTCTATCAGATGAGAAGAGGAAGCTCAATAAAGAAATAGCCGAGATTACCCCGCACGACCTCTTTAAGAGCAAGGGCTTCCGGGAGATCCTCCCAATTCTCGCAACAGCTAACGCTGTCGACTGGGGTATGGTGGGCTATGAGTACAACATAGACGATATTCTATCAGGCTGGGAGGATACTGTTATCCTGGACATGCCGGAGATGGATCTAGGTAGAATTGTTATTATACTGGATAATGCTGGTGAGGCGGTTCTAGATCTACTTGCAGGTGAAAGGCTGCATGAACTAGGCTATGAAGTAGTATTACTAGCCAGGAGTCTACCTTACGAGACGGATATAATTCTGAGTGAAGCAGAATGGCTCGCAGGTTACCTTGGAGTAGACCTGCCTATCCTGGGAACGGGTTCAAGGTACCCAGCTACCTTCATAAACGAGATGCCTGACAATATTAAGGGATTAATAGAAGTCTCTGACCTCGTTTTAGCTAAAGGAATAGCTAATCTAGAAGCGGCGATGGAGAGCATCCCCGATGATATGAAGGGGAAATTCTATCACTTGCTCAGGGCTAAATGCATCCCTATGATGGAGTTATTCGGCGTCCCGCAATCCACACCGATAGTAACCAGCCTTCGGAGGGCCCTATTATACTTGGAGGACTATCGCTCGCCCCGAAAGAATTAAGACACGTGTATTCACTTACATAACAATTCCTCAGCCTCAATCACCTTCTCCTTCAGAATACCCACATACCTAACCAGCGCCTCATACCTCAAACGCTTATCACACGGGTACATCCTCCTACCTGACTCGAGGCTGTAAACCTCGCATCCTCCCATAGGATAGTATTTAATCTCCGGTAGAAACTCAAGTCCGCTTCCAAGCGGAGTGTAAATAGGCTCTAGGATGCTTGGTAGCAGGTATCTGAGGGTTGAAGTGCATTTATTCTCAACGAGAATTTTCAAGTGGAATAACAGTTCCCTAGCTTCAAGAGGCAAAGCGTCATCTAGAAGATTCCCTAATAACTTCTCAACCAAAGTTGAAACATTCAAAGAAACCAGTGTCACAGCAGTCTCATCTGCACTAGCCTTTGGAGTCACTGTTCCTTGCGGGATTCCATTTCTGTACCCATGAACCCAGCCGCCATACAGGAATGGGATCCGGATAAACTCTACATCACCATGGATGGACCTGCCCGTTACAACATAGGTTTGCAGAGTGATTTCACTCGAGATACCTGAAACCCTCTCAGTGTCAAAGTAATACTGTGCTCCACTGCTCCAGTAAAGCGGGTCGAAGTGCCTGGAACCGAGGGCATATCCGGGTAAAACCGTTAGCTTGACTCCTCTGCCCCGGGAGTATATTTGTCTAGCCAACCTTGCAGCATATACTATCCTTTCCTCCAACCCTGACTGTTCTACCAGCCCGAGCGGGCACCACTCGACAATAATCTCAACAGGATACTCGCCCTTTAGATAAGCCTCAATGATATAGGAGTCGTACAGCTTCGGCTCCCATTCCCAGCTATCACAATATCCTTTGCCCGCGGTGTACACAATAGATTTATCTGTAAATCCTCCAACTCCCCTGTAAGGCACTCCACCAGGGCATGCGTATGGGAGAGAAGGATCTCCCTTAACTACACGCAAAACATCACCGCCCCTCATCGATTCCAAGCATGCCCCTAGAGGATCAGGCGACTCAATAGTCTCTGCTTGGTTTTCACCTGTTTTCTTACTGAAAGGATTGGGGTGACAGGTCCAGTCAAACCTGTCCGGGTCCCAGGGAGCAAGGAGTGGAAACTTCACTCTATTTGTCCTAGTTCCCAAGGCTTCCTCAAGGTAAGCCCTAATAGTTTCCACTATGAAGGGTTGACGCCTGTAAACAGGGCTACCGATACCGAGGCCCTCGCTTCCTTTATTCATGGGTAAAGCACCTTTCAGGAGGGCTCAGAGGGCTCCTAGTCTACATGTCCAACCCAGCTTCATAGGCCCATCCCTTGGAGGATGAATAGGCCTCTTCTGGGTGATTCAGTGCTCGCCACAGTCATCAAAGCCCTCCTAGCTATACTGGTTGAAGCCGAGGAAAATAGTTGTTCCCACCATAGTTATACATATAGTTCAGCCTGGATGAGAAAGGGTCGTTCAACTAAAAAGTCAAAAAGTATTCACATAGAATAAGCAAGAGATAATAGCGTGTCAACATCTATAGTATAGTCTTTACTACACAATCCCCTTTCCAAGCACCTTGTATAAGAGGGACCATCAAATAAAGCCCACATCTCTCCACCGATTAACTCTAACTTATCAGGATTCAAATAGGCGATATCACTTGGAAGCATTAATTTATCTTTAGATAAAACCTTTGTCTTCACAACAGGCAAAGTAATTTTACTCACCAAAGAAGATTCTAGATGAGTCTTCACAACACCATTAAGAATAACCGTAATGCTGTCAATATTCAATATATCCGGCGGAACGATATGTGTTGCAACGAGAACAACCTTTTCCTTCGACTCCTCCTGCAAAATACTAGATACAATGTCAATACTCCTCTTATCCAACCCGCTGAAAGGCTCGTCGAAAACAAGCACGGGCGCATCAAATGCTATTGCAGCCAGAATAATAAGCTTCTTCCTCATACCGGTAGATAAGTTAACGATCATCTTATCTAAGTAAGATGACACCCCTAATCTCTCGGCTTGACCATATATCCTTTCCATGCATGCTTTACTGCATTTCGAGAGATTAGCAACCTCCTCCAAATACTCGCCAGACCTCATCCAGAAAGGAGGACTCTCGTCACCCAAAACACCGCCAACCAAGGGTTTATGAAGTAATGCCCTCCCCGCGGGATCAACTCCATTTATAGACACCTTACCCCTAGAGGGCTTCACAATTCCGGAAACGATTTTGAGTAAAGTGGTTTTACCACTACCATTAGGACCCACAATAAAATGCAACCCCTTTCCAAAAGATAAAGACACATCTTTCAACGCTACCGTAGCCCCAAAAATCATCCACACATTCCTAACCTCCACAATAGATGCCTGAACAATGCTACCCAGCATACCTAAACCTCCCTCCTAGGCCACATATACAATATAAGACCTACAACCCACAAAGGAATACCGTAGAGGAAGAAACCATAGAATCCATGTAACCCGCTCGTGCATTTGAATAGAGAAGTATAACAATCAACAATAGCCTCCACAGACGGCAACGCTGCTGGGAATCTTAAGGTGGAGAATAATATAACGAGCGGTGTTGATACAAGTAAAGTATAAGAAGTTCTCCGTAACACTACAGCTATCAGTATCGTAAATCCAGCATAGAAAGCCAGTATAGCCAATCCTCCAAGAAGGGAAGAAGCAAACATGTACGGAAGCCTTGGATACGCTGCTATGGGATCAGCTAGATAGAAAAGACCAGTTCTAACGGCTACATACGGTAAAACGACCAGTAATATAATAGCAAGTGTTTTCGATGCGAAAAGTGATAAACGAGAATAACCCAGTAAAGCAAGCCTCTTATCCAAGCCCGATTCAGCATGATAGGAGAAAATTATAGAAGCCACCAACACCGCGTATAAGGAAATAAGAAGATAAATCGATATGCTAAAACTAGTTGCTCTGACAAGCGGGTCATAAGGATCGAGGGACTCGCAGAACCCGCCTATCTTACACTGCATAGGAGTAAAGATGTACAGGACAACTATAAGCAAGGCTATCAATATTGACGCAACATTCAAATAACTAGACCTCAGGTGCCACGATGCCAACGACCCCCTGCGTACACTTACATCCTTCTTCCTATACAGTAAAATTAGAGCAATCCCCAGGATAACCAGTAAAACGCCTGGTATCCTATAGTTATCCAAGAATACTTTATCACCATCACCAACCGAGGTCGCGCTGTATTCGAACGTTATAGACTCCTTCGCCCTCTCACTACAATTCACCATATACCTCAAGTCCAATCTATACAAGCCGGGATCACCCGTAGAAATTGATAGACTCCCACTCTCCTGGACAGAAATCACCGCTGTAGAATTCGCTGGTAACCAAGGTTTTCCTAGTACCGAGCGAATGTTTAGCATACAATTATTAGTAGATAAACCCTCAAATGAGTACCCTGTATTATAGAACTTGTTCGTATAAAAGTAACTATGGTCAAATCCTGTGTAGTTCCTCGAGTTATATCCTATAATGCTTGGACTTACACTTGTACTGCTTCTAGTTGGAATAATAGTTGAGTACGGTATTAATAGGAATGATAATCCTATCACTATTAGTACGAGGCCTGCAAGCGTTTTCAGCTTCCTCAACCCCGATAACGGGGTTAATAAGGCGAAAACGATTGCTGTAAAGCCTAGGGAATCTAGCCAAATATTCCTCTTATAGTTTAAATTCAAGGCTTCTTTCGCTGGATGAGACAATCCTTCAGCCTTAATTAACTGTAGACTAAGACTACTCTCCTGTAAAGGCCATATATCGACCCTGTAACCTTTGGGGCCGAATATTCCGTAACTAATGAAATCGGGAAGCCATAAATGCAGATCAGGATTCTCTAAATCAACAAGCAAACTGTACGATTTTGAGTAGACGAAAACAGGGTTACTGCCTGATAGGGGTTGTATATCTACTAAAGTGGTATTATTGACAGTTACCAGTGGTAATAGATATCTAATACTTTGTGCCTTTACAATAATGTTAGTTCCAGGAAGATATTTTGTTACTCCCAAGCGGCTAGGACAGGCATCAGGGTAAAAATTCCACATCCTATAACGGGAGTAGTCTTCTATGATTCGATCGGGTACGGATTTAATGAAAACAGTGCTGTCATTCAGCCTTGTGAATTCATAGTAACCAGAGACACCTAGTTCCTTATATTTATCCTTCAACACTTTAATTAACTCTGATGCCTGTCCTTTACCTGTATAATACAGTTGGTCGTTACCGGATAATGATAATCCTATAGCTGTGTCATATGGAGGTATGCGGCCTATTCCGGTTACATAATATTCACGGTCTACCGGTTTACTCATATTAATCACGTAAACCGTAGCGATGCCTTCTATCTTTCTATCGCATAAATTACTAACATCCCCAATTCCTTCTGTAATATTGGGTTCATAAATAGCTAACAGAGCCGTATAATTATGCGTGTCCCTCGGGAGTTGGAATATCCAGTCACCAGAGTACTTATTATCTACATACATCGCCCAATTCCTCATGTCATAATAGCCGTTGAAGCGGAAGGTAATGTTGGAGCCCAAATAGAAGGCATAGTATTTAAGCCCTGGAAGAATCCCCTCGAACCAGGCATGCCGTAATCGTGTGAGGTTAATACCCCACCTTCCGACTAACTGCTTCACTATATCTATATCTGTTTTATTATTGGTATCATTGAGGAACCGGCAGTAGCCTAGAACAGGTCCATCTATGTTGAAGGTGATATTGAAGTGGTTCAAGTATCCGCCGCTTTTTAAGATAGATACCTTCAATGTGGCATTGTTAGATAGCACAAAACAGTATGTAAGATTCGATGGACTATTAGATAGACTGTTAATGAATACGTAATTCCATGCAGGTTTAATGGTTAAATTCATTTTCCGAATAGCGTTTAAAGCATCTGTTTCTATAGTGTGTTTCCACTCAGTCATCCAACTTGGTCTAGAAGTGGTCGTATAATTCTCCATAAATTTTAATTTGTATGTTAGGATGAATTTGTTTGGCTCCGTGTATATCGGTGTATCCATATTAGCTGCACTGGTTGAAATTACACTTAACGCTATCAATAATAAGAAAAATGATATGATTAAAAACCGTTTTTCCGGTTTCATACTCATCCATGTTATCCCTCCCTAGGTACAATATTATATTTATTTACCAAAAACTATGATCCGCAATACCCGCTTAGCCAAGAGGTTGCACTTACAGACATCCCGCAGAATTGCCCGCTTACCCCAAAATAATAGCCTGTTACTCCCGGACCTGAACTCCAAGATATGGTTGCACTGTCTCCATTGCCAATTGGTTTATATGCACTGTCAGAGTAGTATGAGGTATGTACAGTTGAATATAGTCCTGAGGGGTATAATGGACTTGGACATCCCCAAATGCTTTCATATGCTGAAGCAGTGCCATATCCTGTGGTTGTCTGCGGAGATGCTCCTAATATTATTGTCTGGACATCTACAGAATTGCCTAGAGCGTCTGAGTCTCCATTGTGGCAACTCACAGAATTCGATGTTATATCTACCTGTGGCCTAGTCGTATTGGTCGCATATGTGCTCCCAGTTACCGATATGGCCATCAATATTATTAGCAATACTATAATAGTGAACTTCCTTTTCATGGAAGATCACCGTTTTTTTTGCACGGACATATATATAGACTATTTAACATGAAGTATGAGTTGCTGTTAATGTTTTAGTATTAATTTTAAACCATGATTTAATGCACTCTTTCAATACAGATTGTTCGTCAATATTTATATTGATAAAATAACAGAGTATGAGGACGAATATATGTTCCTCATAGGGTCCATCCGTATTTTCCTATGAGCGGTACGAATGCGCACCATGTGTCTTTGCGGATTCTTGTTCTGCCCTTCTCGTCCTTCTCTACTATTAGTAGTCTCTGGAGGTATCTGTCGCCGACTGGTATGACGAGTATTCCATTTGGTTTTAACTGTTCCACTAGTGGTTTGGGTATGTCTGGTGATGCTGCTGTCACTATTATCCTGTCGTACGGTGCTTTTTCCTTGCAACCTAGGGTTCCGTCACTTACTATGACTGTTACCCTGCTGCTGTACCCTATTTTCTCAAGGTTTTCCTTAGCCATTTCCGCTAACTCGGGTATTCTCTCTATCGTGTATATGTGTCCTTCGTCTCCTACAATTGCGGCGAGTAAAGCGGATTGATACCCGCTTCCGGTCCCAATCTCGAGGGCTTTGTGTCCTGGCCTGGTTTTGAGGTGGCTGGTCATTATTGCCACCATGCTTGGGGCACTTATTGTTTGACCGTATCCTATTGGTAGTGGCTCGTCAATGTAGGCTAGATGCTTCTGGTGTCCAGGGACGAATAGTTCTCTGGGTACTTTTAGCATGGCTTTACGTGCGTACTCGTCGAACAATACGCCTTCTGCTACGAGTGTCTCTACCAGTATCTTCCTCTGCTTCTCGAAGTCTTCCATATCCATGGCAACCATATTCTTAATAGAATGGGATGTTGAGACTATTATATCAACGACCCATGGTGAGCAGGGTGGATGGCTGTAGGTGCTATAAGTTCAAAGCTTTCGGCCACAGGAATATCAGGGCGACTCACAGGTCTACCCTAGAGGTTACAGTGGAGGAATCCCTTACACCTAGGGGGGACTGTATTGTTGGTGTGAAAGCCCCCCACGGTGCATCCGGGATCCCAGAGGGGGTCAAGGATGCTCTCCGGAGGGGTTGGCGTGCCTGCCTGGTCATTGTAGCCCATGGAGTCAGCGATGTTGTCTGCGGCTGGGGGGATGAGAGGTTAATGCTGTCCAATGAAGGGAGGATGATATTCCGTAAGAGCAGTTATATCGATCCTGCAACGGTATTTATAAATGCGGATAAATCGGCAGGGGACCTTCAGAGGAGGCTTATTGGAGAGCTTTCTATGGGTGGGGAGGTGGTGTTTATATTGACCGCTTATCCACCCGGAGAGTGACGCTCCAGATGTTCTTCCTAGGGCTGTATGGGAGGATTTTCCTGTGCCCGTTTATACTTACCTTACAACCGTTTCTCCCGAATAGTTCTACTATACTAGTATCGTCTAATTCCTCGCTGTGTACTAGGTAGTAGTGTATTATTGTCCCTTCCCTAGATAACCTGCATTCTATCCCTATGAACGCCTCCTGCATTGTAGGGTTGTCAGCTATTATCCTGTCGAAGACTGTGTTAAACGTTCTATGGGCGTATAGAGCGTTCCCCAGTACCGGGATTACGAGTCCCTTAAGTTTCCTCTTATTCCGGGCTATGTTCTCAGCCATTAACTCTACCGCACTAGGGTTGATGTCCAACGCTACTACTTCTGCATTCACAGTACTCGCTATGTGAATGGCGTGCCCACCTATTCCAGCGAATAAATCCATTACAAGTTCTCCCGAATGGACTTGTGATGCTACCCTCCTCCTCTCGAAGCCGAGTCTAGGGTTAACATAGGCTTTGGAGATGTCTACTTTGAACTCTAGCCCGTATTCGCGGAATACTGTGACTGGGTCATCTAATCCCGCTAGGTGTATCAGCCTGGCCCTTCTCTCTACACCGGCTGTGCTGAGTTTAGCGTAGACGCTCCTATACCCCCTTTCTCTGACGAGGTACTCCGCGGCTTCCACTAGAGAAACTAGTGGAATACTTGTTCTGGGGTGGAAGATGGCTATGTCCCCTATAGCTACGTAGCTGTGTAAATCTAGCTCGGGATACAGTTCCTTCAGGCTCTGAGGGGGCTTTCTTCTAGGCCTGAAACTATGAGTACATCCCTCCGCCGGGATACTGTTCTCACTTGCGACTCTGAGGGATTCCGCCGTGTCTTTAACGGGTATGCAAACCTTTCCCTCACACCGCTCAATAAGGTAGTCCCTATTAACTAGACGTCTAGCTACTCTCAGGAAGGCCTCAACGCTTCTCCCAGGGACCCTCACGCATTTGAGGTACTGTTCTTTATATTCTTCTACACCCAAACATCCCACTCAAGGGTGTAGGTTTTGACTAGGAAAATTATAGGTTTAGTAGTGAAGCTTAATAGTCTTCTCGCCGAGGAGACTTCTAAGAGAGTTATAACAGCCCTGAAGCATTACAAGGTGGACATACTAGTCGAGAAGAAATCCAAGTCGTCATACAAGTTCCTCTCCAGATATAGGGCTTTCAAGCTCGAAGAAGACCCCCCGCCATGGATAATAGTGGTCGGGGGGGACGGCACGCTCCTCAGGACTTTCCAGAAACTCTGCCGAGACGATGTCACAGTCATGGGGATAAGGGCTGGGAGACGGGGGTTCCTACTCGACGTGGAACCCTACGAGATTGAGGATAGGATAAAGGATTTCATCGAGGGAAAATATAGGATATACAGGTATACTAGGCTCGACGTTAGAGTTGGACGCAGGAAACTCCCATGCACGCTAAACGATGCTGTAGTAGTGGGGAAGATGGCTAAGGTGATAAGGCTTAACGTATTCAGAGACGGGGAGAGGATATATAGCATAGACGGCGACGGGCTCATAGTCTCGACCACGGTGGGGAGCACAGCATACAACCTCAGCGCTGGAGGGCCTATAGTGGACCCGGGGCTGGACGCTGTAAGCCTAGCCCCTATGAACCCTGTCCAGATACAGTTGAAACCAGTAGTGCTGCCTGCAACGAGTAGGATAAGGATAGAGCTCAGGCCGGCCTCGAATGAGGCATGGCTCATACTAGACGGCCAGCATGTTGAGGATGTCTACGAGGGAGACATCATTGACATAGAGAAATCGAAAACCCCGGCAGTAATGGCTAGGTTCAAGTGGTGGGAGAACTATTATGAGAGAGTCTTCACGAGAATACTTAGCTACTGGTAAATGCATTATATTAGACACTACAGCCATGCTAGCTGGTATCCAGAACATTATCCCCCCACCATTATACACTACCAGCCAAGCCGTGGAAGAGGTGAAAGACGCGGAGAACAAGGAGAAACTGAAGATCGCGGTGGAAACGGGGAGGATAAATGTAAAAGACCCGGTGGAGAATAAAATAAGGGAAACGACTAGGCTAGCAGGCAAATATAGAGTGGAGGAAAAACTGAGTCATACCGACATCTCAATAGCAGCACTAGCCTTAGAGCTAGAGGGTAAGTGTACACCTATAGTATTCACAGACGACTACGCACTACAATACCTCCTAGCGAAAATAGGAGTACAATTCAAGCCGCTCCGCACAAAAGGCATAAAAACCAAGCAGCAATCCAAATAACCAAAATGGAAGGGCCCGTAGCTCAGCCAGGATAGAGCGCCGGCCTCCTAAAGGGAGTAGAAGGCCGGATAGCGAGGCTCTTCCCCGGCCAGCCCGGGGAAGCCGGTGGCCAGGGGTTC
>WALV01000050.1 GCA_015522645.1 Candidatus Tiamatella sp. | reverse complement strand
GCTCTATTAAGGTTGCTAGAGGATACTTCAAAGGCTCACGTCAGTATATTATTGGTTTTCTCGGAGCGTTTCACGGTAGAACAATGGGTGCCGCCAGCATAACTGCTAGCAAGCCTGTTCAGAGAAAATGGTTCTCCCCCCTGGTGCCAGGAGTAATACATGTGCCTTATCCCTACAGCTACAGGTGCCCGTTCAAATCAGAAACACCCGAAGAATGCGGTGACTCTGTGCTGGAATATATTGAGGACTGGATTTTATCGAAAATCGTTGATCCATCCGAAGTAGCCGCCTTTATTGTCGAGCCTATACAGGGTGAAGGAGGCTATATTGTACCGCCTGATAATTTTCTACCCGGACTCAGGAAACTAGCGGATGAGCATGGAATACTGTTAATCACCGATGAAGTCCAGTCAGGCGTGGGGAGAACAGGGAAATGGTATGCTGTAGAGCACTGGAATGTGGAACCAGACATTATCACTAGTGCTAAAGGCATCGCCTCGGGACTCCCGTTAGGTGTGATCGCAGGGAAAGCCAAGGTAATGAGTCTACCCCCGGGAAGCCATGCCAGTACATTTGGGGGAAACCCTGTATCCCTAGCCGCAGCCGAAGCTGTCATAGACGTCATTAAAGAAGAGAACTTGCTAGAGAATGCGGCTAGGCAAGGAGAGTATATTATGAAGAGGTTCAGGGAGCTGATGGATTCCATAGAACTTATCGGTGAGGTTAGGGGGAAGGGGTTAATGATAGGTGTAGAACTCGTGAAGAATAGGGATACGAAAGAGCCGGCGAAGAAAGAGATGTCCTGGATAATTAATAATGCCTTCAAACGGGGGCTACTGGTAATCAGTGCAGGCGTGTCCACGCTCAGAATAGCTCCTCCACTAATCATAACGAGGGAGGAAGCTGATAAGGGGATAGAGATACTTGAGGGACTACTCCGGGAGGCCTCTCGAAGCGCTTAAACCACTCCCCTTATATCGTCGTGGATTAGGAGGACTTCGTATACAGTATTACTATACCTCCTTGCTAGACCATATTCCTCCATTCTAGCAAGCAGTTTACCGGCACTACGCGTCGATACACCAAGCATCTCCGCTAAATCCCTTATCCTAATATACCTAGCTCCCATCTTCTTTGAGAGGTAGAAGGCTAGTCTAAACAAGTCTAGCTTAACCAGCACTTGACTCTGACCCATTCAGGCCACCGGTTAACTGGCTAAATTTTTAACCTGGGAGAGGTACGTGGAAGTATTGAGATTCCAAGGTGGTGGATAATGGTATCGTCACTGTCACTGAAGCTGAGAGACATGCTATCCGAGAAAGGTGTACAGTTACTGGATATCTATAGGAAGCATGAGAAAAAAGGGGATGAGCTAATAGCGGTAGACGAGCTTAGAGTAAAAGATAAGCAAACAGGGAAAATCCTCCTCGTCAAACTTGACGGTGCCAAGGAGACTCTGGAACCAGAGAAAATAGTTGAAGCAGTTTTAGCAGCCTTAGGGAAAGCTTGAAACACCTGAAGCCAGCACTTCCCCCTTATCCGCGTATACTACTCCTTATTTATATGAAACAGACATTTAACTAAACGTGTTGAGGGCTGAGAATTCTTGAGCAATGCAACACTCGAAAGCTACTTAGAAGAAAAGGGTTACACCTCTAGCCGCAACCGGGATCTTCCCGTGGTTAACAGAGCTTACAAGCCAGCATGCTTGATTAAGGAATCCGAGGCCAAAGAAACACCTGTTTTCTTCAAATTGGAGAAGTCTCCCCACGTAATAGTGGCTGGATTAATAACTAGGAGAAACTTATTATACGAGTTGATTGGGAAACAGGGAGACCCTGTTGCCGCTTATAATGCAGTCTCGTCTTTTAACAGGAAAATAGAGTATAGTGTACAGGGTCCGCTACCTGGAAACCTAGAGATCAGTAATGACGTGTCAATTCTGCCTTGGATAAAATTCTATGGGAAAGACGGTGGGTTCTATTTAACTAGCTCAATCATTATCTCATGCGTAAACAAGCTCTGCAATGCAAGTATTCACAGGATAATGCTCTCTGACACGGGTGAAATAGCAGTCAGACTGGTTCCTAGGCACTTGTATTTCATGGCTGAGGAAGCATTTAAGAAAGGCGAGAAACTACCAGTGTCAATAGTCCTAGGGGTACACCCTTTACACATGGTTGCAGCTGCGGCAAGCCCGCCGATGGGGGTATTCGAGTTGGCTCATTCAACGAGAATACTTGGAGGCAGCCTATACTCATCACCCATACACAACCACCCGATTCCAGAGGCTTCGATAATAGTGGAGGGATGGATTACACCGGAGCGGATAAGGGAGGGGCCCTTCGTAGATGCCATGGGAACATACGATAGGACACGCTTGGAACCTAAATTGGTAGTAGAGAAAATATATTACAGGCGCTCTTCTTTCGTGCAGGTAATACTTCCAGGTGGAAAAGAGCATTCACTACTCATGGGCTTCCCTAGGGAGGCCTCTATTTTCGAGAGCGTGTCGAGGGTGGTTCCCAAAGTTCATAAAGTATCCTTAACACCTGCAAGCGGGGGATGGCTCCACGCTGTAGTCAGTATAACTAAGAATAACAACGGAGATGGGAAGAACGCTATTATGGCAGCGTTCGCAGGGCACTCCAGTTTAAAACACGTTGTAATTGTTGATGAAGACATTGACACGGATGACCCATACCAAGTCGAGTGGGCAATAGCAACGAGGTTCCAGGCGGATAAGGATCTCGTCGTAGTAAAGAACGCTAGGGGCTCGACGCTAGATCCCTCCGCAGATAATGGGTTGACGACTAAGATAGGAATAGATGCCACTAAGCCTATTAATGGTGGGGAAATATATGAAAAAGCATTCATACCGGGATGCAACAAATAATCCCGTCGAGCGTTAAGGGGAGAACACTTGTACCTCACGAAACAGGAGGAAGCTGCTTTAACTGGGGAGTACGGTGAGGCTGTTAGAATAGCGTTCGAAGTTATAGTAAAAGTCGGAGAAGCCTTGGGGGCGGAGAAACTCATTCCCATTAATCACGCACACATATCAGGGATATCCTATAATAACATACGCGACCCTGGTCTAAGATTCATCCGTGAAATAAGGGAGAAAGGAGGCAAGTTCAAAGTCCCTACAACGATCAATCCCATAGGACTTGACCTTGATGACCCGAGTGGAATACCGGGAGTCACACCCGAGTTCATAGAGAAGCAGAAGGAGATTATTGATAACCTAACCGCTATGGGTGGGAAACCGGTTATGACATGTACTCCCTACTATGCAGACGAAATCCAGCCTGGATGGCATTTAGCATGGGGCGAATCCAGCGCCGTCGGCTACGCTAATACGTACATTGGAGCATGGACTAATAGAGAAGGAGGCCCGCTGGCACTCATGGCCGCTATATCAGGGGAAACATATTATTCAGGCGTCCACATCCCCGAGAACAGGTATCCCAGAACTCTATTTGAGGTTAATTACTATGAAAACGACCAAGCCCTCTCAAGCATACTGGGTGAAATAATAGCTAAGCAAACTAGGGTAAAACAGCCCCTCCTCAAAGGCATCAACCATATCAGGGAGCCGGAAGTGAAATCCATGTGTGCAGCGGCAGGGGCAGCTGGGAACATTGAAATGTGCATTATCCCGGGAATAACTAAGGTACCGGTTGATAAGGATATAATAGAGGAGGAAATACCTGTCGAGAAAGCAGATATAATCCGAGAACTAGAGAGATACGAGCCAACGTCAAGGCCTGACATAGTTTTCCTAGGATGCCCCCATGCAAGCATCGAGGAACTAGTGGATTTAGCTAGAATAGCTGGAGAACACCCGGGCAGAGCAGTCAATAACTTCTGGGTAGCAGTCAGCCGAACCGTTTATAATAAAGCACTATCCATGGGAGTCATAGACCTCCTCAAGAAGAAGAACATCAGAGTAATGAGGGATACATGCATAGTAGTCAGTCCGGGATGGAGGGAGACCAAGGCTACAGTAGCTACAAACTCCTATAAAACAATGTTCTATATGAAACGTATACATGGATTAGACTCCTATCTGGCCCCGATCAATAAACTGGTAAGCCTGTCATTCAGGTGAATACCGGTGAAACTACTTCTGAAGCCTATAGTTGACACTGATTCACCGTTGGAAGGAGAAGGCCTGGTTATAGAAAAACCCGTCTCATTCCTGGGAGACGTAGACCCTGAAATGGGGATTTTAGTTCAACCAGACTCGAGGATGAATGGGGAACCCTTGTCTAGGCGAGTATTGTTCGCTCCAGAGGGCCGTGGGAGTACTGTCGGCTCATACGTTCTATATGCGTTGAAATCCAATGGTAAACACCCTCTAGCAATAGTCATGCATAAAGCAGAGCCCATTGTTATAACAGGCGCCGTTATAAGTGGCATACCGCTCCTAGAGGGAATGCCGTGGAACTTCTATAATGAACCTAGGATTCTAAGTAAAGTAGTGGTGAATCCCGGAGGTTGGGTGGAAATCATTGAGTAAAGGTAAATTCATTGCGATAGAAGGTATAGACAAGTCCGGGAAGACGACTCTAGCTAACCTTTTATCGTTAAAGCTCACCGGAGCCGGGGTGGAAAACCTGGTTACCAGGGAACCTTGGCATCCTCTAATAACGCGAGTTATCCATGAAACAACAAGTGAGGGAGTAGACGGCTACGCGGAAGCACTCCTCTTCGCAGCAGATAGACTACTCCACTTGAAAAGGTTGATTTCACCTGTATTGGCGAAGGGGAAGTGGGTTATAACGGACAGATATGTATACTCGAGTATAGCATACCAGACTGCGAGAGGAGCCGAGGAAGACTGGGTTATGGAGATAAACAAACATGCTATCACTCCCGATCTAACCATACTACTTGACATAGATCCCAGTGAAGCGGAGGCTAGAAGCGGGGACGATAGGTTGATGGCGCTTGAGAACAGGATTTTCTCAGAGAGAATAAGGAGAATATACTTGGAACTAGCGAGGAAATACGGGTTCCTTGTCCTAGATGCTTTGAAGAAACCTGAATCACTTGTTAAACAGGTTTTCTCGGAGCTAAAAAGAAGGGGTTGGGTTTAAATCTCTTTATAAACTTCTACATCCAGATCTGTAAAACCCAGGTTCTCGTAGAACCTAGTTGCAATCACATTATTAACAGGATAGATAGCTGTGATCATCTTAACACCTCGATTTCTAAGCTCCTCTATTATTTTATCTATTAAGAGGACACCTAGCTTCTTCCTCCTATAGCTGGGATGTACGTACAAGTCAGTAATAACACCCTTCACTCTTGGCTCATAGAACAGCCTGTTTCTAATGTCCACTTTCACAAGTCCAACAAGCTGACCTGTCTCCTCGTCCACGGCTACGAGAATAATAGAGTCAGAGTCTTCAAGTGCTTCTCTAATATAATCCTCGGATGCCTGGTATAAATCCTCAGTGGTTTTATAGTGGGGGTCAAGCTCTTCGTTCAGTAACTTCAGCCTAGCGACCAGATCCGCCATAGCCTTAACGTCCTCCTGAACTGGTTTCCGGACAACTATTGATTTGGAAGCCATTCATCCCACCTCTTGTATGAATATTTGCGTCCAAGGCCTGAAGCCGTTTTTCTTGTAGAACCTCTCTGCTATGACGTTCATCGCAGGGAACTGTGCTGCTATATGGTATACGCCTTTCTCAGCTAGTTTTTTCTTGGTCTCTTGGATGAGTTTTGATGCCACGCCTTGCCTCCTATATCTGGGTTTCACATATAGTTCTATAAGAGTACCATATTTCTCATTCTTAATCAACATATTCCTCCTAATCTCGGTTCTAGCAAACCCCACAGGCTTATCGTTCCAGCAAGCCACAAGTAATAGGACATCTTCTTTTTCGAAGCTTTCTTGAATATAGGCTCTAGCTAATCCATCTATCTCTGGCTTAGTCGAGTATGCTGGATCGAATTCCTCGTTAAACCTGTAGAATCTGACGGTCATGTTGACAAGATCCTCGATATGCTTTTCCTCAGCCTCTTTAATAGTCAAGCCAGGCTCATACATTAGATGTTCACCTCTTTGGGTATATCCTTAATTAGACCGTTCTTGTATAGTAATTTGTACTTATCCATTGTAGACTTAATTATCTCCAGTGACATCTGATACACCTCGTCTCTCGTCATAACTTTCCTCGCAAGGCCTTGTTCGATGGCTTTCAAGGCAACCGCCGTCGCTACTCTAGGATACACCTCCCATTCCTCCATAGTCGGGACAATATAGTCCTCATGTATTCCCTTCTCCTCTGCGAACCTGGCTATCTCCAAGCTCGCTGCAATAGCCATTTCATCCGTAATGGTCTTAGCTCTAACGTTTAATACCCCTCTGAACACGCCTGGGAACACTAGGCTGTTATTAACCTGGTTAGGGAAGTCGCTTCTCCCTGTTGCAACAATCCTCGCACCAGCCTCCTTCGCTTCCCAAGGCCATATCTCTGGAACAGGGTTGGCTTCCGCGAACACTATAGCATCCTTAGCCATTTTTGACACCCATTCCTTCTTTATAGTTCCCGGGCCAGGCTTACTGGCTGCAATCACAACATCGGCTCCCTCCATAGCCTCAGGGACGCCGCCTCTTTTCCCTCCGCCCTCGGTTTCTATGGCTATCTGATATTTCCACTTGTTAGAGACCATCAGCTTGTCTATGTCAGGTCTATCAGGATGAAGTACCCCTTTGCTGTCTATTGCAGTTATTTTCTTGAGATCTGCACCATAGGCCTTAAGCAACCTGTATAGAGCCACGTTTGCTGCTCCCGTTCCTACCAGGGCTATTCCGACATCCTTTATGTCCTTGTTAACAATTTTTAACGCGTTAATGAGGCCTGCTAGTGTTATTGCAGCTGTACCTTGCTGATCGTCGTGCCAAACAGGTATATTAAGACGTTTCCTGGCCTCCTCCAGTATGTAGAAGCACTTTGGGCTCTCAATATCTTCGAGGTTTATCCCCCCGTACGAAGGTTCAACCAGTTCTAGGAGCTCAAGGAATTTCTCAGGATCCCGTGCCCTATGGACGAGTGGGACCGCGTCCACTCCGCCTAGATACTTGAATATGAGGCCTTTACCTTCCATGACTGGATAAGCCCCTTCAGGACCGATTTTCCCTAGACCGAGCACTCTGGTTCCATCGCTTACTATCGCGATAGTGTTCCACCTGCTGGTGTATTCGAAGCTAAGCTCAGGGTCTTTCGCTATTCTCATGCTGGGTTCAGCTACGCCGGGAGTATACCATATAGCGAAATCGTTCAGAGTTCTAACAGGGACCTTTGGTATAGTTTCTATCTTCCCCCCATAGTACTTGTGGAGTTTTTCTGATATGCTATACCAGTCGATTTTCTTTTCTTCGGGCAAAGTGATCCACCTGGTTTAGGATTGTTCCATGTTAAAGAAACAGTAGTTATATAGCGTATATAAGGTTACCTAGACAACAAGCTAATTCTTCATAGACAATTGGCTAATCAACTCTCCAGTATAAGCTGTAAATAACTTTTCACCGTCGATGGATAAGAGTTCAATTCTAACTCACGCACGGCTTTATCAACAAGAGTCTTACCAGCGTAATAATCCCCCATAGCCTCGACCTCCACAAAACACCCCAGCCCAGAGACACGGTCAAGATAAACCCTAACACCCATGCCGGAATAAACAGAGCGCTCCTTCCTCACAACTGCAACACGGGTAAACCCAAGGCGTTCCAATATTAACTCAAGACTACGAACACCGCCATTGAAATCAAAGTTAACCTCCTCCCTAGCCTTTACACCCTCACCAACCTTGGGGCCCTTCCATGTCAATACAAACCTATTAACACTACCACCAATTACCTCCCTCAGCCTAAACGCTTCATCAGTTACACTGAAATCACGGCAAGGATGCTGGTAATACCTGTCAACCTCTACACCACTCCAATCCAATACAAACCCAGCCATCTCCAGCCTACCAGGGAGATTGACTATCACACCACATGGAACAATAATCTTCATCTCAACCTCGAGCAACACTATCCCCAGTCAAACGACAGCAGATACAACCATATACCACCAGGAATATAATAAAACCTACAGCAGCAAACAATAGATACTCATACTTGGAGGTGAAACCATTGGCAACACCACCACTAAAAAGAATAAACAAGTACGAATGGATGATACCTAAAGAATACCAAGCATGCATGAAAGTCCCCAGCATAATATACGCAGACGACTTCCTCATAGACAAAATGAAGCAAGACCTAACCCTAAAACAAGCAGCAAACATCGCATGCCTCAAAGGAATACAAAAATACAGCCTAGTAATGCCAGACGGACACCAAGGCTACGGATTCCCAATAGGCGGCGTAGCCGCAATGAGCATAGACGAAGACGGTGTAATAAGCCCCGGAGGAGTCGGATATGACGTCAATTGCCTACATCCAAGTACGAATATTTTAACTCATTACGGCTTTAAGGTGAGTGTCCAGCAACTTGTTAAGTGGGCTAAGGAAGATAGAGTAAAGAGGTTTATGCTAAGAATATTTAATGATAAAGAGGGACATAATGATTTCTCTAAGATCAATCTTTTAGCTTCGAGACATTCAGACGAGTTTTTGTATAAGATACAGACTAAATGGGGAAGAGAGCTTATCGTATCTGATGATCACCCTATTCTTACGCCAGAGGGATACAAGAAAGCAGCGGAGATCAAGGAGAACGATAAAATCATAATTTACCCTTTTGAGGGTATCGACTATGAAGAAGGAGATAATAAGATAATACTGAATGAAGAGGATTTTAAAGGCGAAAACAGCCAGGTAATAAAGTTCTTGAAGAACAAGGGATTGATACCTCTATATTCTAATGACATCGGGCTTGGTATACTAGCACGATTCTTCGGATATTTGCTAGGAGACGGTACTGTTTATAGGTATACTGAATCTTACAAAGGTAAAAAGAGGGAAAGATATATTATTACTGTATATGGCGGAGAGAAAAGCCTCTTAGAATTGAAAAAAGATCTAGAGGAGAACCTTGGAATAAAAATTTCAAAAGTATACTCACGATCGAGGAAAATAACAATTAAGGGCAAGGTAATAACTGGAACAGAGTATTCTTTGCGTATTAATTCAAAGGCATTTGCACTATTAATCCTTAAACTAGGCTTTCCATTAGGGGAAAAACAGAATATCGCTTTCAGAATTCCTGAGTGGATAAAAAGAGGACCGTTATGGGTGAAAAGGAATTTCCTAGCAGGTCTATTCGGAGCAGATGGAAGTAAACCCACTCAACTTTCCAAAAAACATCCCTACTCACTAAACGTTATCAACTACACTATCTCAAAAAACAAAAAGCTAGAAGAAAACGCCATTGAATTCCTAAAGGACATAAAGAACATGCTTCAAGAATTCGGGGTCGCTTCTTCCATTAGGAAAGTTGAAAAATCAACGGAAAACAACTGGATCTATAGACTTGTAATCTCTTCCAATACAAAATACCTACATAACTTCCTAAGCCGTATAGGATACGAATACGCGGAAAACAAGGAAGAGATTCTTTACTATACAGAGTATGTGAGAAGAAAACTAAAACTAGTTGGACAATATAAAGATTCGGGCCTTTCAAAAGTCGAGTTAAACAGAATTATAGCCAAAGAATTAGGGGCCTTTGAAGAGTTCGTTGAAAAATACGGTGTACCAGGAGGATTTATTATTGATATCGTCGAAAAAATCGAGAAAATCCCTAGCGACACCGAGGAAGTATATGATATAGGGGTATACCATGAATCACATAACTTCATAGCTAACGATGTAGTTGTTCACAATTGTGGCGTTAGGGTTATGGTTACGAATTTGGATGTAGGTGATGTGCGGCCTAGGTTGAGGGAGTTGGTTGACGAGTTGTTCCGGAATGTTCCTTCAGGGTTGGGTAGTGCTGGTAAGGTTAGGGTTTCTCTTCAGGAGCTTGATCGTGTTCTAGATGAGGGTGTTGGGTGGGCTATTAGTATGGGTTACGGTTGGAGTGATGACCCTCTTCATATTGAGGAGCATGGTAGTTGGGGTTTAGCTGATAGTTCTATGGTTAGTAGGAGGGCTAAGCAGCGGGGTGCTGAGCAGCTAGGTACTCTTGGTTCTGGTAATCATTTCTTGGAGGTTCAGGTCGTTGATAAGATCTATGATGAGAGGATAGCTAAAGCATTCGGGTTTACTCATGAGGGCCAAGTCTCTGTCATGGTTCACACTGGGAGCAGGGGCCTAGGTCACCAGGTGGCTAGTGATTATTTGCAGGCTATGGAGAAGGCTATGAGGAAGTATGGGACTGTGCCACCTGATAGGGAGTTGGCTAGTGTACCGTACTCTTCCCGGGAGGCACGGGATTATATACGGGCTATGGCTGCCGCGGCCAATTTCGCATGGACTAATAGGCAGTTGATTACTTATTGGACTCGGGAGAGTTTTGGGAAGGTGTTCCATACTGACCCTGATAAGCTAGGGTTAAAGCTTGTATATGATGTAGCGCATAACATCGCGAAAATAGAGGAGCACGTAGTTGATGGTAAGAGGATGAAGCTAATAGTGCATAGAAAAGGAGCTACTAGAGCCTTCCCACCAGGTCACCCTGAAATACCTCAGGACTACAAGGATGTAGGCCAGCCTGTACTAATACCGGGGAGCATGGGGACGGCGAGCTACATTCTCGCCGGAAGTACTGAGGGGGCGAAAAGCTGGTATACAGCTCCGCATGGCGCAGGCAGGTGGATGAGTAGGAAGAAAGCGTTGAGAACGATGACTGTAGGTGAAGTTTTAGACGAACTCTCTAAGCAGGGGATATATATACGTGCAGCTAACAAGAGGGTCATAGTTGAGGAAGCGCCCGAAGCATATAAGAATGTTGATAAAGTAGCTGAGACCGCTAATGCTGCCGGTATAGGTAAGCTTGTTGTCAGGCTGAGACCGTTGGGAGTCGCTAAGGGATAAAAATTGACTGAATACCCGTGCCCCGGGTTCACTACTAGGGAGCATACTGCTGATGAGTTAATAGAAGCCCGGGGGAGGAGCCTAGAGGAGGCTTTCGAGCAAGCCGCGGAAGCGGTTTTCGAGGTAATTACGGATACCTCGAGAGTATCTTGCAGTGAAGAGGTAGAGGTAACTGTCGAAGGCTATGACCTTGAGAACCTACTCTATAGGTGGATAGAAGAACTGCTCTACTATCTTGATGTTGAAGGATTAGTATTCAGTGGTTTCAAAGTAAACGGCATAAGCGGAAATGACTCTTATGCTCTCACAGGGAAAGTTTGTGGAGAGAGGTTCAACCCTGAGAGGCATGAGCACAGGACGATAGTGAAAGCCATGACTTACGCTGAGATGAGTATACGTAGAGAGGGAAGCTGCTGGGTATTGACTTTCGTCGTAGATATCTAGTTCTCAAGTATTCTTTCTATTTTCCTCCAACAATTATCACAGAACCTATAATTTTTCCTATCAACATCCACTATACTATTACTGAAACTCATAACGCAATCCTTTGATCCACAGTGACCCAGTCCTAGCAGATGCCCTGTTTCATGCACTACCTCCTTAGCTAGTCTTGAGACAAATACTCCGTGATCCCTCGTTTCAAGCCGTTTAGTATACACAGTTCCAACTCCGAGGTTCGGGACGGCGAGGCCGAACACGAAGTTCAGACCCCTAACATAAGCGTCGCAACCGCATATGCCTACTACGAGAATATTTGAGGAAAGTATTGTTCTAACTCTCTCCGCGATCCATAGGGTAACCTCCTCCGCGTTATACTGTATTCGATTCCAGTCGATGAGATGCATTGGAGGATTAGTTTTGGCTGTTGCAATGTAAACTGGGAGCCTTTCATTGAAAGCCTCCTCAATTAATATCCTAGCCTCCACTAGGTCATCAATAGATACATGGCCTACCGGATATAATAGCAAGCCGTTAACCCGGGTCACAAGTAGCACCCTTCCACTAGCGTTTACCCCGTTGGTTAGGGTTCTAGGTTTATAATTAGGGTTTATCGTGGAATAATAAGGTAGTGGAGGATAAAGAGTTGATATTCCCAATATACCGGGCGCTTAGGAAACTCAGGAGATCGATAGCAGTTAATGAGAGGAGTAGAATACTCTTCATAACGGTAATATGGCTCGTGCTATGGCTCCTCTCAAGCTTATCCTTCTATTATGCGGAGACTATCAGGGGCGGGGGAAGTATATCGATCAGCGACAGCCTCTACTGGGCTCTTATAACGATGGCTACTGTTGGATACGGAGACATAACGCCATCAACAAGCCTGGGGAGGGTAGTAGCGTCTGCAACAGCTGTCTTCGGTATAGCAGTATATACTGTTGCAATATCCCTTTTAGCCGATGCATTTCTCAACATAACTATGCGGAGGATACTTGGAATGGCATGGTTAAAGAAGAAGGACATACTAGTTATAGGCTCAGATGAGACGTGTAAACATGCTATACAAGAGCTGATAGAGAACGATATGGAGGACAGGATAGGATGGCTTACACAGGAGCAGCCCAAGACGCCTCCAGACGTAGACTTCATGGTCGGAGACATCGACGAGGAGAGCCTATTGAAAGCAGGGTTGAAGGACGCGAAACACGTTATAATATGCTTGGACGATGACAGTAAAACCATCCACACCTCCCTACTGGTTAAAAAGCTTAACAAAGATGTGACCATAATAGCGGAGACGGAAACAAACAAGACCTCTGAAATGCTGAAAGAACTAGGTCTAGCTAAAACAATATCCAAAAGCATAATTGGAAGACTACTAGCTTCAAGTGTATTCGAACCTGACGTCCCGGACGTAATAACAGAGCTTGCTAGCATAGAGGGAGAAATAGATCTCGTTGAAACAATACTAAAACAAGACGCTAAAGTACGTGAATTCGAGAAAACGCAGAACGCTAAAGTCCTAGCGATAAGGAAAAAGGATGGGAGAATAATCTATACGCCAACAGAGAATATGAAGGCAGAGAAGGGGGACCAAATAGTCTATACAAGAAAAACAAGGGAATAGAACACTTAAAACACCCCGATTAATCTGAAATACTAATAAGAAGAACCACTCCAAGAAGAGGTGCCGGGGTGGCCGAGCGGCCTAAGGC
>WALV01000049.1 GCA_015522645.1 Candidatus Tiamatella sp. | reverse complement strand
GATCAAGTCCAGTGTCACTATGAACTTAGGATTGGACTCCTTGAAGAAGTATTCTAGTTCTATGCCTTTCAACATGGGGTTCAACAGAACGCTTATACCGCCGGCTTTCAGTGTGCCAAAATATGTAATGTAGAACTGAGGCATGTTCGGTAGAACCAGCGCCACCCTATCCCCTTTCCCGAGGCCTTTCTCAATGAGGTAGTTTGCTAACCTATTACTCATGTCATCCATCTCAGTGTAGGTTACCCGTTTCCCATAGTATACTAGGTAGTCCTTGGAAGGCGTCCTCCTCGCATGCCCGGATAGGTATTCGTGTATAGGGATCTTCCCCAATGGGTACAATGGTTCTTTCGGAAGCGAAGGATGAGGCCAGTTTGAATACCATTTATCTTTTAATGTTTCAAAATAATCTGATTCATGCATGAGAATCACTTCTCAGTAAAGTATATGAGAATAGTGATATTTATCCTTAAACCATAGAACACATAAGATAGTTCAATACTCGATAACATGGCTATAGAACCGGCATTCAATACTGCTACCACTGGGAAACCTGTGGAAGCAAAGGAATATTATGGAATGGATTCCTCCGGAGGTAGTTCCCGGGTCCCGGTTTACGTGATCAGGGTCTTCCACGCTTTATAGTATAGTAACGCTGATATAGCTACAAGGAGGGATGACCATGCGAATACGCCTGTGTAACCTTCGTACTTGAAGATTAACCCAGATAGGATTGAACCTATAATAGTTCCAGCACCTATTGCAGCATTAAGCTCTCCTAGCAAGGTGTCTTTCTCACCTCTCTCATTAACCGTGATTATCAGCGTTGATAGGGAGGTGCTTATGAAGGCCCATGTAATCCCGGTGAAAGTGAAAACAGTTCCAACGACAATTATAGCCGTCGTTTTCACGGTGTGAAGACAGACCAGTGGAATAGGTGCGAGAAATATAGGCACCCGCAACGCCATTGATGCGACCAGGTACCCCCATGCACGGGCCGGCTCGCGGAACCTTCTATTTATAAAGGCATAGCTAACCGATGAAATGCTAGCGGAGTATAGGTACGCGAGAAAAATCTCTTTGTCCACGAGTCCTACGCATCTGAGGAACGCCGTATCGGGGTGAAGAAAACTGATATACCGGCGAATAATATGCTGGTGGAGAGCAGCATTAAAGGCAGCTTCCTAGCTAGCCTCATTTTAGCCATTCTAACAAAATCCACTACGAGTTTCTTTGCGTTATACACGATCTTGGGCGTGAAGATTATGGACGGTAGAGGCCTTATTCTACCAGTAAAGTTAGGTATGAAGGATATGTACGTTAATCTCCTAGGCTCTATCACAGCATACCTCTTAGGTATAAGGAAGAGCACGGGGGTCAGCAGAACAACGGTGATAGACGCTATTTCCGATACTCCGTTTATCCCCACCAAAGGCTCCAGCACACCGCCTAGTAAGTAGCCTATTATTAAGCCTATACTCGAACACAAGTTGTACCTGCTTACAGCCAGTGCATCCTTCCCCGTATAGTCGATGAGTATAGTGGTTAGGAGAGGAGAGAAAACCGCGGATGAGACTCCCACCAAGACTATGCCGGTAATCACAGATACAGTGTTGTCAACCGATATTAGTATCAAACTGGCGAATAATGAGAATACTGATAGGGCTATAATACTCCTCCTCGAGAGCCTGCCAATGAACAGCCTAGTCCAGCTTAGACTCATCACTGTGAAGAATATATTGTACAGTGTAACCGCCAGCGATAGAGTGATCGTTGACCTGGTTACATCCAGAACTCTAAGAGAGCCTATAAGGTTGGCTATAGATACAGCTATAGATGAAACTGTTATAATAAGGCAGATAGGCACCGGGGATTTCGGCGTGCTGCTTTCTTCGATCAATCCTCATCCTCTGGTTCAAGGTCGGGCTCGTCCAGGCTTAATTAAGCTGTGTTGAATTACATGCATATACTATCTCACCTCTACTACCTTATGGTCGGGGAGATTAAGAAGCTGCTAACCCAAACGTGGGGGGAGTCACATGGGAAATTGGAGCTAGTTATAAACCGGGGAGGGGAAGGCATACCTTTGAAGAGTGTTTCCTAGGGGGAATAGGGAGGGTTACGGGTGAATTCTCCTAGCAGGCTTTTCGAGTAACTTCCTCCAGGTGATTATACCAGTACCAGCGTGCTCAGTGTTATATAACTCCAATAAAGCCCTCATCACTATAGGGTTCCCACTTTGAAGTGGAATGAGGTACTGATCGATTTAAGGAAGAGGCTCTATGTTTACGTGGCCGCCGCCATGGTGCTTGCATCCACCGTGGGCATGAAGTATAGTTTCTCAAGGCATGCCTTGAGAGTTATAGGTTGGTTATCGGTTTTCATAATGCTATATCCCATGCTTACGGGACTGGCTGTTGAAAGGGTTGTTAGTGCAGTGAAGCGCCCCTGGCTCATAGGACTCGCGTTGACCTACGCTTTCATAATAGCGTCGCTAACAGCATACCTTGTATCACACACTATCCTGGAGGGTTATCCTGAGCTAGCATTCGCTCTAGCAATGGTCGGCGCTATACCCTGCTCAAACATGCTCATAGGATGGACCGGTATAGCGGGGGCCAGCGTGGAGGATGCTCTTGTAGTCGCCGTTTCCGGGTTGCTCCTCACCCCCCTGGTTTCACCTATATTGCTCTCCATTGTTGGAGGGGTCTTCATAGCATTCGACTCGCTGAACCTTGGATTGCTTTTGCTAACATATATACTGGTCCCATTGTTCCTAGGCTTTCTGACGAGGAGGTATCTTATGAGGAGGCTAGGTGGGAAGGGTTTCGTGGAGGTGAAGAAATATCTTCCCGGAATATCGGCTACAGGAGTCCTCCTCATAGTGTTCGTAGCTACAGCACGAGTAGCTAAACTTGTCATGAGTGACCCGGAGATACTTGTTCTAGTCGTGGCGGGACTATTTTCCTACTACATAATTCAAACACTAATCGCCCTCATCACAATACGTGTTTTAAAACTAAGCTACGAGTATGCGGTCATTCTCCTATTAGCTAGTGTGGCCAGCAGTCAAGCGATATCACTCTCAGTTGCAGCTTCAATGTTCCCACCGCTAACTGTATTCGCATTGTCGATGAAACCCCTACTCCAGGTATTATACATACTATTCCTAATATATACAGTTGCACCTTTAATAGCGATATGGGATAGGAACCTAAGAGTCACAGGTAGACAATACGAAAGACCCATTCATAATATTATTCAATAGCCATAAAAACATAGCTGTCCTCACAATAATAGGCATCCATTATATCCTGTACCACTTTTCCAAGGTGGTGTCAAAGCTTCCTAGATAATATGTGATGATTATATATACTCGCCCCCTTAACTTCTAACCGTATAAGAAGAATTTGGTGCAACTATATTGAACAGGATCAGTTCAACTATACTTATAGCAGTACTACTCCTCGTATTCATCCCCTACAGTGCGACCCAAACATTCGCCGTGGACAATAATGCAACAGGAGGACAGGGCTTGAATATGAATATCACAGTGAAACTCTATAGTGACGGATATGTAAGAGTAACAGGAGTAGCACCGGGGCAAGCCAGTGGTTCCCAGCAGTCTTTCAGGATAGTATACAACTACACGTTCTATAGTAACAGAACAGTCGAGGATAAATCAGTAATACAAACCAGCCCGCAGCAACCTGCAGGAGCGCCTAACCAGTATATCGAAGTAAACCTAACTGGAAGCAGGGACAATAATAACTTGACAGGCTCAATGAACATGACTAGACTACTCGAAACACCAGGTAAAACTTATACCAGCGTGATAATGCACTACAATGCAACATACGGGGAACACAACTGGACATTAGATGCACGCTATGAAATACGTACAAACGATACCATGGTAGTGAATAGTCTAAGGAACATGACTGCAATCCAATTCCTGCCAGCAGCCGGCTCGAGGATACTCAGCTTCAATACAAGCGTGACCGGAGACAGGTATATAATAAAGATAACCGCAGTAATCCCCTACAACCCAGTACCATCCACTTCACCGTATACCTCAGACTACCTCAGTGTAATGAGTCTCATAAGCCAGAACAGAACCCTGGAAATAAACAGCTACACATACATATCATCTAATGGAACAGTGAAAGCAAAACAACACATAGTATACATGGGCGGCTTCACGGACCACATTGAGGCATATGTAAAGGAGATGAGATACCTATCCAAGCTCCGCGGGGAACAGGGCATACAACCAAACAATAGCACAGAATCACTGTTACGGATTATCGAGCAACTAGCCAGTAATTTCGAGGTAAAAGAGGGGTCAAGCTTCACACAAGTAATAACCCTGCAGGCAAACACGTTAACCACACCGCTAATAAGGGAGAAAGGAGTAACCGACCCGGTTAAAACACTAGTAGCACTAAGAAACCTACTATTATCAATGGCGAAAACGGGTCAAGCAGGCTTCAACACAACACAAGTCCTAAACCAGAAAATAACACTCAAGCCTGGAGACCAGAGTATAAGGAGGATACATCCAAACCAAACAATACTAGGAAACCTAGAACAAGTAAAGGTAAACCCGGAGACACCCAGAAACAACACGCTAATAATAGGAGGAATAACCATAATAATAGCAGCAATAATCGCACTAGCCATCTATCTAATGAGGAAACCGTTAACAGCCTAGAACCTTTAAATCCCCAGTAATGAAGAAAATACATACACGGAAGCGGCCGTCGTCTAGCCTGGACTAGGACACCGGCCTCCCAAGCCGGGGGTCCCGGGTTCAAATCCCGGCGGCCGCACCAATCTACTGGAAACGAAGACTATCGTCTCCCCAAATTACAGAATGACCATTTATTAAACTCTTCCACCATTTTTACCGGCCCCGCACCGCTTAGTGCCCTTGGAATAAATCCTGGTGTACCACTCTTTTCTTGTTCAACTAGTCCCTAACTAGAATCCTTTTTATTAGTGCTTCCCGCACCCTAGGACCCCTCCACATACTCCTGTCAGCCTCGTAGGCCTCTAATAGTCACTTATCACGAACTGAGAACCAGATAGAACCTAGTCTCCTAACCATCATGGTGTTTTGCCGTTTTAAAACTCTCTTCCCCCTCTATCTTGATTACAGGTATTTGTGTAGTTTAGATGTGCGGTAGGCTGTTATTACTATGATTGCATCGGTTTCCATCCTGTAGACAACTATTACTGCTTTATCGTTTAGTTTCTTCACGCACTTGAATTCTTCATCCTTGACGGTCTTATCCGGGTTGTTTAGGCAGGCCTCGATTTGCTCCCGACTTATGCCTCTCTGCCTTATTCGCTCTATTGCATGGAGTGTATAGCGTATCTTCAAGCGTTGGCCACCAGGGCCTCAGGGCCCTCAATGACTAGTTTCTTCAGGTCTATATCCTTTCGGGAGAACCCTAGTACCTCTATCCCGACGATCTCTCCCTTCTCGTTGAAGTCTACTATCAAGCCTGGAGCAATCTCATCGGAATCCACAATCTTATCGTTCCTCAGCTTAATGTATAGTGCATCAGCAACACTGTCGTATTTAACCCTAATCTCCACGGAGGCCCACCTCTCACTAAGAGCTATACATACTGGCAAATAAAAGTAATGAATAACACCCTTGAGAGGATCAGCCTCCTCTCAGCCTAGTAAAAGCATGTAAGGAATCCTAGAAAAGCAAACGGCTAAACGGCCCGTTCCCGCCAATACATGTATACGCTGCGGGGAACGTTCTCGTCAAGCAGGAATCGGTATGACACTCCTCTCCCTCCTCAACAGCTCGGCAGCGAGTCCAATGGCCTCGTATACTATCTCCCTAGAAAGCTGGAGTATTCCCTGAGTACGTCTTCAATGCTCATCCCGGCAGAAAGCATCTCCAGCGCATCCGAGACAAGTGTCCTAGTACCCTTAATTACTGGTTTCCCACCCATAACCTTAGGGTCCACCGTTATCCTCTTGGTAGCTTCAGCTATCTCATTATCTTCAATAGTAACTAGCCAACATGACTTAATAAGAAATAAGCGAATAACTACCATAATCAATATATATTTCCGGGATTAGTACAAAAATAACGTCCGGATATGAAAAGGAAACTATTGTCGCGAATTCACATTATACCGTGATTCATGGAAAATGTTACTGCTGAACTATCTAGTCATTTTTAGTTGAGCATTAAATAACATAACAGGTGTACGGGTTGAAAAGTTATGTTTTTCTTCTGATTCCGGGACTCCTATTTCTCTTTTACATCGCTTACCAGTGTGTCTATAAGGTCTTTGCTGAGGTAGAATCCCTCTTCTTCAAGTTTTTCTATTGCGGGTTTTACTTCTTTTATTATACCTTTTAGCTTCATGGTTTTTAGGAGGCCTAGTGTACCTATGATTTTCAAGCCAAGTTTTCCTGCTAACTTCCTGCCTTTAAGGTCGTCTATTATCAGTAAACTCCCTTTCTCCAGGGCTAGGGCTATTGCCTCGGCCTCACCTTCGTCGACTATCGTATTTAACACGCCTACTATTCTCCTATCATGGGGCTCTTCCATGGATAGGAAGCTTAACCCTTTAAACTGGTCCTCCTCTTTAACGCTAAGCTCCCTTAATACGCTTGGAGGAACAATTATTACGTGGAATAGGAAGCCGAGTTTCTCGAGGAGTCCAGCGTGCTTGACTGCTATGAGGGGTGATGTATCTGAGACAGCAGTGCTAGCCTTCCTTTTCTCCCGCGAGGCTCTCTGCAACACGTAGCTCCTCCTTTATCTCCTCCTCTCCGAGATTGATTATGCTCACCTTCCTCCTCGACAGCTCCCTCATGAAATCCTCGACACACAGTCCCGCTAGGTCGGCTGCATGTTTAAGGGTGAGCCTACCCTCCCTGTAGAGCTCGACTGCCAAGATTAGCCTGGCCTCATACTCGTCTACACCAGCTTGCTCAGGCACACTTATCCTCAAAACCCTAGCATAACCCATTCCTTAAACCCTCCTAATAATACCATTCATCAAAACTTAATATTAGTAATTATAGAGATCCTGATTGAAAAACCTAGGAATTCATTACTACAAAACCGAAAAATAAATTGCCCCCAGTTCTATTATCAACAACCACATTATGACGGGGAAGGCTTATCTTAAAATTGATGAACTGGGCGATTAAAGATGAAATAGACATTCCAAGAACTCCAACAAGAAATAGTACTAAACCTTGAATTACCAAATGAATCTGTCTCGTTTATACTTGTTTTCCAGTGAGATTTTATACCCCAGCGTCCCGCCAAACGCTTGAGCAATGGGACATATATGCACTAGCTCTGGCCTCCCAAGCCGGGGGTCCCGGGTTCAAACCCCGGCGGCCGCACCATTCTACTAGAAATTGAAACCGTTCCAAACATTTTTATCAGACCCCTAAACAGATAAACAGACCTTGCTGTACTCAAGCTATACGTTTTTTTCTTGATCTGATATAGGTTTATTACTACGGTTTATTTCAATATCTATTTATCGGAGGGGCTTTCCGTGGAGGCTAGGTTAAAGAAGCTTAATAGGGTTGAGAGCCTCGTGTTGAGAAGGCGTTGGATTCTAGGCGAGATTAAGAGGTTTGAAGCTAAGTACGGGATGAGCAGTAGTGAGTTCATCGAGAAGTGGAGGAGAGGTGTTATTCCCGAGCCTGATGACCCTGAGGTTCACGGGGATTTCATGGTTTGGCAAGGGCTGATTGAAGAATTGAACCTTGTAGAGAAGGAACTGGAAAATTATTTCTGAGAGGTAGCCAGTAAAATTGGCTAATAAGATCTTGGAGAGAATATCATATATTACAGATCTTATGCGCGGGAAAGGGTTGTCTGTAAGCCTCCTCGTCTATAGGTCAGATGAAGCCCATAGCATAGGCTACTATCGGCTACTTGGACTAATAGATGACTGCAAAGTGTACATAATGGAATTCATATCGGATAAGGGACTAGTGAAATACTCTTATACTCTACTCCTACGGGACATAGTAATGGTAAGATATGATAATGCGCCCCATCACCCCAATATTACAACACATCCCCATCATAAGCACATAATGGGGAGAATTGAACCTCTAGAAGACTCATCCATCGAAAAATTCCTCGAAGAAATAGAAAACCTTGTTTCAGAGAATTGTAGCAAATAATACTCGAAGCCGAGAGGATTACTAGACACTTAAATCTCGAACAAACAAGCCTCTCTGGAGATCCCGGGTTCAAATTCCGGCGGCTGCACCACTGGATATGTTATGGCATCATACAGCCTAGTATTCTTTATAGTGAATACTAGGTTGAGCGAGGAATTTAGTTCCCTCTTATTACTAATAGGGCTGTAATTCTATATTAATGCTATTTTATTAATTCAATTCTATCGTTGTAAATTATCGTTGTTTTCCCCTGAAAACCGCGAATATTATGCAGTGTATATGCCAAGCGTTCTATTATTGTTTCAGGTTTGGCTGGGTGGATTCTAAGTACTATTATTCCAGGATGGGATCCGGGAGGGTAGCGTATCTCGTCTGCGAAATCACTGTCTCTCGTGACTAGTATTAGGTTCTTCCTTCTCGCGATTACTATCACAACCCTGTCGTCGGCTCCGCTTGGAACGTATTCAACGTCATACCCGTTGGATTCCAAATACTTGAATACGCTGCGGGGAACGTTCTCGTCAAGCAGGAATCGGTATGACACTCCTCTCCCTCCTCAACAGCTCGGCAGCGAGTCCAATGGCCTCGTATATCATCTCCCTTGACAGCTGTGGGTATTCCCTGAGTACGTATTCAATACTTATCCCAGCAGAAAGCATCTCTAGTATGTCGGAGACGAGTATCCGGGTTCCTTTGAAAACTGGTTTGCCATGACACACATTGGGATCCACAATTATCCATTTAAACCTGCGCTCCACTCCTCAAAGCACCGTGGAAATTTGTATAACATCATAAACCTTAACTTTTTATGCAGAAAAACAGTGTAAATACTGGCATCATAAGCGTGCCTAGAATATATTTCAGATAATGCTTAATAGATACTTACGGGAACTGCTCGAGGTTATGTTAAGGATGAAACCAGGGTTACCGTCACAATATTTCCTTTCAATCATTTCCTCAGTTCCCCGAGAATCTTCACTGGATCATCTGTTTTAGGCGTTTTTCCCCTCATCTCACTTACCAGGCCCGCTATGCCGGTTGGGATCTTTTTCTCTATGATAATAGACACTATCTCCCTCTTGTTCAAGTCAAGCTCGTCCAAAGGCTTCAAAACCCCTCCAGTGTATTTGGCTCTTATCACCCGGGACAAAACCTTTCCCCGGTTATTAACACCCACATAAAGCAAATAATTGTTACCCATGAGAAACACTCTAAAACAAACCAGCCGATGGTGACTAAATAATTCTATGTATACTCGAAGAGTACTCCTATTGCCGATCACTGTAACGAGATCCCTGATCATAAGGTCATATCTATTTTAAGTTATTATTATAGAAAAGTTCCTGTCTCATTTATACTTGTTTTTCAGCGAGTTTTTATATCCCAGCGTCTCGCTCCTTAAGTGACTGGAAAATAGATATTCTAGCGCAGGCCTTCGGAGCCGGAGGCCCCGGGTTCAAATCCCGGCTGTCACATCGAACCCTAGAATTGTATACTAATGTTCTCCTCGAAAATAAGATACTTGTTTATTATAATCCTTGTTTTTTGTACTGACCTTATACTGCATTGCTTCTATGGGATAACTCCTTATGTAGCATCCCCCTCTTATTCAACTCGTTTTTAGCTAAAATCGTTTTTATTAGTGCTTCTCGTATCCTTGGGTCTCTCCACATCTTTCTGTCAGCTTCATAGGCCTCTATTAGCCATTTGTCACGTATCGCGAACCACTTGGAGCCTAGTTTCCTAACCATCTCTGCCTCCCAGCAGGCGTGATGCATAATTTCCTCCAGGTTCTTACGCTTCTCCTCCTCCAGTTCCCGCATCAAGGTCTTAGTGTTCACTGTTTATCTGCCTCCAAGACGTTACAGTTTACTCTTAGCTTCCTACACCACACGTCGAGTCCATCGTTGTTTATGGCTTCTTTGAATAGTGTATAGAGGAATACAGCGTCGCCTATATCCTTGTCGGAGCCAAGGTAGAGTTTATAGGCTATCTGGAGTTCTAGTGGGGAGATTCTAATCATAGATTCATTGTTTATTACAACGATTATGCTGTGAGTCAAGGCGTATTTGTGGAGGTTAGTACTAGCCAGCTTTGCTTCGACGTTGGGGAGTATCATGTCTTTATACATGAACCTAATACTATAACCCTGTGCTAAGTACCTGTAATACAGCGTTTTAACAGCTTCATCAGACGGGATATCTCCCTGCATCACTGTGAACCCTGTTTCCCGGGCTTTCTCGCAGAGTCTCATGAAACCGTGTTCCCCGATGCGGTCTAGTATAAAGTCTATGTCATCGCTTCTTCTACCTCTCCCAAAGAGTATTGCAGTATAACCTGCGACCAACACGTAGTCTATAGTAGTGTCTTCTAGTACCTTCGCAAACCCAAGCGCTACTCTATCCTCTGGGAGGAGCTGCTGTTTAGAAAGGAATATTATGTTTCTACTTCTATCAAAAACTAGACTCTCCCCCAACCTAATTTTTTCTCCACTATTTTCCCTACCTTTCCAGAAGTCTTGTGGCAAGGGCTTCACCTCTCTTAACTGTGTTTTCTAGTCTGACCATACCTCGCTCCTTCAGACCCCATCCTAGGGCTGTAACATATTGTTGGTGCTGTCCTCGGCATTAGGGCATTCAAGATTACCTTGCTTGCTTGGTTCTACTTGAATTTACCTCCTACGCCAGTAATAAAACTGTAATCACTCATACATTCTAAACCAGATATAATGTTTGTATTCTAAGTTATAAATACTCTAAACCCGTGGAAGAAGGTACAACTACATATCTAATGGCATTCGACGCTATTTAGATATGTCCACAACTAACAGAATATTTCTGTCTCCACTAAAACGGATACCGAATTTATATAGTTCCGGCCTTCCAAGCCGGAGTTCCCGTTCAAACCCCGGGCAGTCACACCATCCTATTAGAAAATGAAACAGCCCCCAAATACGTTTTATCGGACTCTTGAATAGGCCCTGTTATAATCACTCTATACGGTCTTATTTGATACAGTAAATATATACATATAAATGCTCCAAAGGATCTCCGCACCTTGCAGCCAGAAACCATAGGAAAATAAAGAAGCTCAATGAGCTATATGGAAGATTAAGATAAAGTCATGCTAAGATACGATGATGCACCCTATCACCTCAATATTACAACGTACCCTCATCACAAGCATATAATGGAGAATTGAACTTCTAGAAGACCCATCTGTAGAAGAAATTCAAGAAGTAGAAAACCTCGTTTCAGAGAATTGTAGCAAAAAACACTCGAAGCTGATAGGATTACTAGACACTCTTGGGTTTGTATGGTTTTATTTCTGTTATTCGTTGGTGAAGGATTTATTAGGCGTTGATGCTATATGTTCTAGTGTGGAACTTAGTCCCGGTGTGGAACATTGCTATTTGACCCTAGGCCGAAGAAGAGTAGAAAAGAATTATTCAATAGAATCGAAGAGTTACATCATCTAGACGAGTCAGCTGTTGCTAGAGATCCGCTTGTTGTCGTCACCGGGATACGTAGGATAGGTAAGACATCACTGCTACTCTCATTCCTAGAGAAATGGAATGGGATCTACGTTGACCTTAAAGGCGTAGCAACGACCAGGGATCTCTATGACAGGGTCTCGGAGGGACTAACATCAAGGGTTCGAAGGCTTGGGAGACTGCTGAAAAACATACATGGAGTCAAGATAATGGGGTTTGAGGTTGAACTGAAGTGGAGGGGCAGGGATTCCGTGAGCCTAATAGGATTGCTCGAACAAATAGATAGAACTGGAGAGAGATTCCTGCTAGTGCTAGATGAAGTTCAGGCCACTAAACCTCCGGTTTCGGCTGAGTTGAAGAGGACGATAGCTTACGCATATGATAACCTTGATAATATAACCGTAATAGTAAGCGGCTCAGAGATCGGTGTGCTACATGAATTCATCGGAATAGACAATCCCGAGTCAATGCTATATGGACGATACGTTAAAGAGGTTGAGGTAGGGAGGTTCACTAGAGAGCAGTCACTACAATTTCTCAAGGCAGGCTTCTCCGAACAAGGCTTCACGCCCGGCATGGATGTTCTAAGGGAGGCAGTGTCCATATTCGACGGTATCGTTGGGTGGCTTGTTTTCTTCGGGAAATCCTATGTGGAGGGTAAGAGAGACACCAGGGACATAGTAGAAATGGCAGTTAGAACAGCTCGGAAGGAACTATTGAGGCTAGGGAAAAGGGAACGTCTAGTCCTAAAAGCAATAACTAGAGGAGCGGAAAGCTGGGGTAGAGTCAAGAAGTATATTGAGGAGAGGGAAGGAGTGGCTATACCAAAGTCAAGTCTATCTAGGACTATAAGAAAACTCGAGAAACTGAGCATCATAAAGCAATACCAATTCCTCGACCCTATATACGATCTTGCAGCGAGAGAACTCCGCACCTAACTAAATAAGAAGAGATTGATTAAAAAGACAGAGAGCAAATAGATAGGTATACTGATAACGGTTCTTTAGATCATCTATAAATTAACCTTCTTAGAGCCTTAGTGATTACTAGCTGCTGCTCACTATTTTTCCACTTCTAAGATAAATCCTTCTCCCTCAACCAACTCCAAATGCCCGAGAGGCTTCAGCACAATCTTCTCATATTTTATACTTATGATTTTAGAATTTTTCTCATTTGATCTTAAAATTATCAAGTAGATTAATTTAATTACTTAGTTGATAAAAAAATACTCAATCTTCATTAAGGTTAAAATTTTTAATTTAAACTAATAGAAAAATATAAATAGATAAAAAATTCACTGTGTAAACGGTGAATGGATACGAGGTTATCTTCCGTTCTTTTCCCGTTGCTTCTGTTATTCCTAGTCTTTTCCCTTGTTTACTCGACTCCGAGCACAACTGCTTCATCTTCAAATACTATTGTCATAAGCCAGTTACCATATACTATAACAAAGCCAGGAACATATGTGTTACACAGTGATATGTACTATAATGGTGGGGGAAATGCGGTAACAGTTAAAGCGAACAATGTTGTTCTCGAGGGTAACGGACACTCGATAGAAGGCAGCGGTAAAGGTGTGGGAATATATGGGATGAATGTTAATGGCATCGTGGTTAAAGATGTTAAAGTGATGAATTTTAGCAAGGGATTAGGGATTGATTATAATTCCACTAATAATACATTCTATGGGAACGTTATCTCAAACAATAAGGTCGGCATAGGTCTAGGCTGGTGCAGTGGAAATAACACAATCTATGACAACATTATATCTGGCAATGTTCTTGGAATACGTGCTTTTTTAGAAGGCGGAGTTGACGGCATCCATAACAATGAGATAGAGGGAAACAAATATGGTATAGAAGTAAATGGTTTTCCACAAGTGGTGATCGAGGCTAACAAAATACTAGACAATGAATACGGCATAGACCTAAGGTTCTCTTCAGGTCACATAATTAGGAATAACGAATTCGTAAACGATGGGTTACTAGTAATCTCATCCTATAATAACACGGTTGAGAACAATTATGTTAACGGTAAGCCCCTAGTATATCTCGAAGGAGTCTCCAACTACACGGTGGGTTATGCGGGCCAAGTCGTACTCGTCGACTGCAACAATATTCTAATAAGCAACTTTGATCTGTCTAACGCTTCAGTTGGCGTCGAGTTGTGGAAGACTAATAATACAGTGATTAAAGATAATATAATGACTGGAAATACTAACGGGACAATATTATGGGGTAACTCGTATAGAGATAAAATCATTGGAAACTATATAGCAGACAATAAAGATGGTGTAAACCTCGGGTTAAGGTCATACAACAACAGTATAATTGGAAACCTTATTAAGAGCAATGAAGCAGGAATCATTTTACAAAGATCGGGGATATTTGGTTACAATGAGATTCACGGTAATATATTATTGAACAATAAATATGGAGTAGTCCTTGGAGATTTCTCGGGAGACAATCTCTTCTATGGAAATAACTTTATAGATAATGAGAGACAGGTGTTGATAAATGCAGAGCAAGTATTCCCCAACAAATGGGATAACGGTTATCCTGTGGGAGGGAACTACTGGAGCAACTACCATGGAGTAGACAAGTACAGCGGTAAATACCAGAACGAAACCGGTAGTGATGGAATAGGAGACTCTATATACATTATATACACAGGGAACATTGATCACTACCCACTTATGAATAAGGTTCCAATCAACTTCACTATGCCAGAAACGAAAACCATGACTATAACCTCGACATCACCTATAACAACTACGGGAACAACGGAATCATCAACTACGTCTTCAACCACGCAGACAAGTATGTCGGCCACTACATCGCAGGCAAGTAACACTTACTCATCTAGTACCTCTGCGAGCACTATTACTACGAACGAGCAAAGAGTGAGCCGAGGTACAGTAACAGTTATAATTCTATTAATTATAATAATCATCGGGATAAGTTCTATTGCTATCCGGAAATACTGAATGAGAGGTTTTACCAGAATTTTTATTATAATTATAGACGCTCTAACCGGATAATCGTCGTTGCATAATGTTCTCAAACTAGATTTCTTTTGGAGGCAGTATTCTCGTATATCCTCAGCCCGATAAGCATAGGATAGCCTCTACATACTGGTGTATCGGCGGGCTTCCCCTAGAAGCCTTGCTATTCTCTCCTCCTCGGATAGTCCTCTAAGGTCTATTTCTCCATCAACCCTTCCAGGAGGGCCGTTCATGAATATAATTCTATCGGCATTAGAGGCTAGCTCCCATAGTTTGTGGGAGACTATAACTAATGTAACTCCCCTCTCTTTCAACCTGTTTAGGACGCCGGCTAGGCTCTGAGTGATTTTTAAGTCAAGACCCGCGTAAGGCTCATCTAGCAATAGAATATCAGTGTCCATGACTAGTGCCCTGGAAATAGCCGCCTTTCTACGTGTTCCACCGCTAGCATTCTTGGGATATTTGGAGAGGTGCTCTTCGAGCTCGAGAAGACTAGCGACTCTTCTCAGCTTCTCCTCAATAATTCCTCGAGGCGTATTGTGAAGGATGAGGCCTAGAATAATATTGTCTTTAATAGTCTTCCACGGGAGGAGCAGGTCGTCTTGGGGGACGAGTCCAACCTTTCCTCTGACATTTACTTCTCCCCTAGTAGGATGCTCGATTCCAGCTATTATTCTCAGGAGAGTTGTTTTGCCAATACCGTTAGGGCCTACTATACCTAGAGTCTCTCCCTTTTCTACTTCTAGGTTAACGTTATCAAGGATTGTTTGGCTATTGTACTCCTTATATAATCCGCGGACCACGATAGTATGGTTCATGGGAGCCACCTCTCACTCCACTTCTCAACGGGTTCAAGGACGAGCTTGTCTAGTAGAACCATTAGAACGACCAGTAGGAGCGCCCACGCCATCATTCCCTTATAGTTGTATAGGTCGAAGTAGTAGGTAAGCTTATAGCCGATACCTCCGCTAGAGCCGAATGCTTCAGCCACCACGCTTATCCTTAACGCAGCACCTAGAGCAGCTCTGCTGCCAGCTATGGTGTATGGTATACTTGCAGGTATGTATATATGTGAGAACAACTGCTTCTTAGTTGCACCGAAAAGCTCTGCGAGCTCAACTATTTTATGGTCCACGGATTTTATTCCGCCAAGCAGGCTAGAGAGAAGTATTGGGTAGGCAATGCCTGTTGTCACTAGTATTGGAGGTACCGGGCTTTTGAACCCGAATAATACGAGGAAAACAAGTATCCATATTAGAGCGCTTATGCTCTGTACGTAAACATTGAAGGACGATATCACGCTATCTAGAATACCGTTAAGCCTCGAGAGCAGTGCAGTTGATATAGCTAGTATTAAGGCCAGGGAAAACCCTAGGACGGCGTTCCTAAGGGTTATAAGGGTGTTGTATGCTATACTCGATAATGTCTCTTTTGAAACCATCCACTGTAGTGTCTCTACAGGTCCAGGCAGGATTCCCCTGCTTGCACTGCTAAGTGCTTGCCAGGCTAGGAGTATTAAAAAGAAGTTAATAGTATAGGATAAGGAATCCCTTAGCCTGTTCCCCAATACTCGCACCGCTTCAAGAGTTCCCTTGTGGGACATATATGAATTCATTGTAGTTTATCTGGTCGGTTTCTATGTATCCACCAAGCATAGCTAGGTGGAGCACGTGCCTTATACTATCCTGGAGCTCAGGTGTTATTGTTTTATCCGTACATATCAGGGTTCTATTATACAATATATTCAGGACTTTTCCCTGTAATCCATATAGCTTCTCTAGGGCATTAATGGTTGCAGCTCTATTCCCAGTCCAGGCAAGTGCTGCCTCCCTCCTAGCTTCGAGTAACTTCTCAACTTGCTCTGGATGGCTGCGTACCCAGTCACCCCTTGCAACCCATACTATCATGACTGGTTTACCGGGATAACCGATCCTGCCCCACATGTCTTGGAAGGATGCTATTATTTTGTACTTCCCTGATGCTAGTGCCTGGGATACGATGGGCTCCCATACTACAGCTGCGTCCGCGTCTCCCTTGGCTACAGCGTCTAGAGCTTGCGCTGGGGGAGTATTCACTACCATTACTCCATCTCCTTGCTCTCCAGGATTCAGTACTGTAAGGTTGTACAATGCTTTCATATAGGATTTGAACATAGCGAATGTTCCGCTTGCAATGGGAGACGCCACTGTCCTTCCCTTCAACATGCTAGGGTCTTTTATACTGGAGTTTACTGGTACCAGTATGGCTTGGTTCTGATACATATCAACCGCTATGATAGTGATGTCTTTACCTGCCTCAAATAGCTTAGCTGCTACATCCACAGGCAGTATAGCTACTTGCGCATCTCCCTTGAGTAAGGCTGTAGCAACATCAGGTGCGAGCTGAATTCTCATGGCCTTCACGTTTATCCCGTAAGGCTTTACAACGCCCTCTTGTATCAGGTCCAGTGTTGATATGCCGAACTGTATAGTGGCTACTGTGATTGTTGGCTCTGGTTTCTGGTTTCCTCCAATAGCATAATAGGCTATTCCAGCTAAGACTAATATGATTATCAGGGCTGTTATTCCAATGGCGGCCATCCTCATTTATTACCACTCTCCATGGTAATTACTCTCCATGGTTTTACTCAACATACATTCTTATATGAGGGTCATGAGATAAATAGTTTTCTGTTACCACCAAGCAAGTGTAAAAGAGGACAAATCCGAGAACTACGAATACAATTACCTAGAATAAAACAAACCCGCTTTATTAGCAAACATAGAATCTAGTCAAAATAAGCCAGAGCCCAAGTTCATAAAATCCTGTTCCCCAGAAGCTAATTAGACCCATATTACAAGTACTTCTATCTATAATAGTTAGTCCAGTTCTAATTCCCGTTTCTTACTAGACTAAAATCCTTACAGTCAACCTATCAAGGATTAAAATACTTGACTTAGTTCCTTAGTAGAATAATGCCAAACATTTAGCCCTGCTCACTGCATCAAATACTAGTTGTAATTTTACATGTATAATTTTAACAGAACGTCTATTATTATTGAGAGGGGAACTAATATGCCTATTAACATATTTAAATTGAAAGCTACTGGTATACCATTCCTACCTCTACTACGTATAATGTAGTGCTGGGCTATAAGCAACACTAGACCAGTAGCTGTCCCCGCTAAACTCAGGATCCCTAGGTTATATAATGGCACTGAGACTGTGAATAGTATTCCCGCTAGGAGGTGCGTTATCCTGCTAGCCACTAACCCGGAATGCTCGCCGTAGTCGGACGGGATACTGTGGAGGCCATGGCTCCTGTCGAACTCCACGTCTTGTATACTATACGGTATGTCGAAACCGGCAACCCAGAAAGTGACTGCTAATAAATATATCCATGGAACTCTAGATAGTATCCATCCCATAGACGTTGAACACTCTCCGCACACAGCAACTCCGCCTCCGAAAACAATGAATCCCAATACTAGGCCTAGATGATAATGGCTCCACGGTAATGCCCTCTTATGGTGGGGATAACTCATAGCTAGGATCCATAGTATGGGGCTCAGTATTAGAGCAGGCTCGTTCAAGAGGAGTGCCGAAGCATAATACACTACTGATCCTAATGCTACTAGGATCCATGCATCTCTAACGGTGAGCGCTCCAGAGGCAAGCGGCCTCCCCCTGGTTCTAGGGTTGTCCCTATCTATATCCAGGTCGGCTATATTGTTGTATGACATGCTTGCCGTTCTCAAACCCAATACCGCCAATCCTATAAGGATAGTGTTCCACAAGTCCAAGCATCCGGGGCATGAGAGTACTGCTCCGAGATATGCGAAGGGTAGGCTGAAGAGCGTGTGCTCTATTCTCACAAGACGCAACATGAGGTGGAGCCTTGCTCTACTTGTAGCCTGCCCGGGGTCCCAACCCTTCAAACCCTGCCAGACACCTCTCCTCCTAGAAGCTTCTCTACGAGCCTCTTCATAGCCTCCTCGACAAGAGGATCCTGCCTGACCTCCTCCGGCCAGTCCCTACAATCGTTCTCCTCTCTAAACTTCCTCGTAGCATCCAGCCCAAGCTTCCCACCGATTCCAGGAACACGTGCTGATGGGTCTAAGTGATCCGTGTGAGCGTCCCTTAACACGAGAACATCCCTCTGCGGGTTAACATTGCTTGAAACAGCCCATATCACCTGGTCAATATTATGCGGGTCAATATCCTCGTCAACGACTACTATAATCTTTGTCAGACTAGTCTGACCAACGCCCCACAAGGCGTTAATAACCTTCTTCCCCTGACCTGGAAATGTTTTCCTTACGGAAACAATCATCAAGCCCTGGAAAACACCATATACGGGGAAGTTAACCTCAACTATCTCAGGAATAACCGTCCTAATTATAGGTAGGAAAACTCTCTCGACAGCCTTACCAATCCAAGCATCCTCTAGAGGAGGCCTACCAACTATCGTTCCAACAAATATGGGAGACTCCCTCATCCACACACGTTCAACCTCCATAACTGGGAAGCCATGGGTAGGCTTGTCATAATACCCCCAGTGATCGCCGAAAGGCCCTTCACCACTAGTCCTCTCCGGGCTGACATAGCCTTCCAAAACCACCTCAGCCCCTGAAGGCACAGGGACCCCGTTCGGTAGAATGTAAACCCTGACACCCCTACCTGCCAGGGCCCCAGCGAATAAGTATTTATCCATAGGGTGGGGAACCGGCATGGCTCCTGTGAGCATAAACGCGGGATCCCCGCCTATAACAACTGCTACAGGCATCCCCTCTCTCCCGCTGGATTCCAAGTAGTTTAGCCTGCCCCTTTTATGCATCTGCCAATGAATAACAAGTTCCCTCGGAGATTTTATCATGAGCCTATAAACACCGATACTGGCAGACCCGGTACTAGGGTTAACAGTTACTGTCTGTGCGAACGTGAAGTAGCGTCCCCCGTCTCCAGGCCATGTTTTAAACGCTGGGAGGCTGTAGAGGTTCACATCCCTCCCTTCCACGACTATGTCCTTGAAAGCTGCCACTCCCGTCTCGCTAGGAAGATAGCTCTCCAATCCTGTAAGCAACTTAACGGCTTTTATTTTCTCGGTAAGCGTATAAGGAGGCTTCCTCCACAGGTTGCCGACAAGCCTCCACCCAGCCTCCTCCAACCTCTCGAGTCCGAGTGCTAACTTAATCCTATCCAGTGACCCAAAGAGGTTCCCAGCCACTCTCCAACCAGGGTGGCCTTTCACATTGTTGAAAAGCACTGCAGGCCCCTTCCGAAGCATTACTTGACGTAGGAACTCAGGTATCTCTAAGACAGGACTAAGCTTCTCCTCGACCTGTATCAGGTTATCACTTTTTTCAAGAGCATTCAAATACTCCCGGAGATTACGATAAGCCAAGACTCATACACCAATCCTCCTATCCTGCCTAGAAACCAGTAGTTCCAAAGGGTTAAATCGGTCACCCCTATCCTTGAAAACCTAGTGAAAATACTATTTTATATATGATGCAAGTACAAGCAAGGTTTAGACCCGTAAGGAGTAGAGAAAGAAAAAAGGAG
>WALV01000048.1 GCA_015522645.1 Candidatus Tiamatella sp. | reverse complement strand
CCGCTACCTCACACACTAGGTAATAGATATGAAAACATACCTAACTGACCTAAAGCATTGAGAGAGAATAGGGCAATCGTATTTATGGTTTCGGCCTCCGGAGCCGGGGGTCCCGGGTTCAAATCCCGGCGGGCCCGCCACATATAAACCCCATATGTAAGTCTTTCCATTTTTCCAAGGCAAGGCCGTGGCTTCTAGTTCGGACAGAACCAGGATGGTTCTAGCTTCATCGCCGATAATCTCAGCAGATAATTTTGACGGACTAGGGCGCAACTTTTAGCCAGGGAACCCTCTTAAAGTCTTCATCTAAGGTTATGATAGTGGCTATGTCATTGTGTTTACATGTTAGGGCTATGATTGCGTCGCTTGGAGTTAGTCTGTATTTTCTCATGGTCTCTATTAACTCCTTGGGTTCTGCGTAATCTCTCAAGACCGCTATGTTGAATTCGTGAACCATTCTAGTGTATCTTTCTAGCATGTCGATTGCGAAGTCTAATCCCTTCTTTTTTATGTGTTCCTTTAGCCGAGTGAGCTTCCTAATGCCTAATCTCTCCTTTGCTAGGCGTCTTATTATCACGAATTCTACCTCATCAATAATCCCAACGGTCACCGCAATGTCTGGGTGTGAAGCTAGAAGTCTCTCAGCTTCATCCGCACGGTCTCCATCAAAGAGATATTGTATGAAGATATTGGTGTCTACTACTTTCAACCCGCTAATCCTCTCCTTTAGAGATGCTCGAACTCAGCCTCAAGTAGGAGTTCCTCTATCTCCTCCCTGCTCGCCTTACCCAGTATGCCCCGGTACTTCCGAAGCCTCTTTACTCGGTCCTCGTACCTCTCTAATCTTACAAATACCTCCTCGCCTTCTTTGAGTTTCACGGGCTCTAGAAGCTTCAACACGCCATCCTTATATACTGCTCTGACTACCTTGGACATCCCCCATACACCCCAAGAACTATTACGAGTTCTCGGCCCAATATGTTTTCTTCTATCTATAGAAAAGTTTCCAGATTATCGCAGTGGATGTCATTGTTGATAATCGTCTTTGCACGATGTTTACAGTTTATGGTTTCTGTTGGGAACGTGGTTTATTAGTGCCGGCTTTCGGAGCCGGGGGTTCCTGGTCCCCTAATCCCGGCGGGCCCACCACACAATCATGCTCTAGCTGGATTTATTCTATTCTAGGTTGATAATCAATGTCGATAATCTCGTATAATCATGGGATTACCTCGAGCCATGGCACACGCTTGAAGTCCTTGTCGAATGATGCTAGTGTTTTTACATTTTTATGTTTGCAGGTTATCGTTATTTGTGCGTCGTTTGGTGCTAACTTGTAATGCTTGATTGTCTCTACCAGTTCATATGGGTTCTGGAAGTCCAGTATTATTGCCACATTAAAATCTTTGATGAAATTATTGACCATGTTTATGGCCTCTTCGGGGAATCCGTGTTTTGCTATGTGCCTCTTGAAAGAGTGTTTCCCTTTAATGCCATATTTAGCCTTGGCGACTTTGGAGCCTACTGTGTATAGTAACTCGTTATACACTATCATAGGAATGGCAATGCCTTTGATTATACTTTCTCGTATAACACTCTCAGCCAACTCGGTTAGCTCTGTTTCAAAAAGAAAGTTGTAGATAATATTAGTGTCGAGGCATATCACTGGGTTTGAGCCTCCTCTTCAAGTTTCCTGAACTCCTCTATGGATGACTTTCCTAGAACCCCCCTATACTTCTTGATTAACTCGTCAATATCCTCCTCCACAATAACCCTATACTCCTTGCCCTCCTCAAGGTCAACACGCCCTAACGGTTTCAATACTCCCTTCTCATATACAACCTTGATAACTCTAGACATCTTCTCCTCCCATCAATTTAATATTGTTTTCCTGAGCAATTAGCCTTTCCCTAACCGATTGTTTCCAGGTTATCATAGTAGATGCCATCGTTGATAATCATCTTTGCATAATGTTTCCAAACTGTGGTTTCCGCTGGAAACATCGCTTTTATATCTACGGCCTTCGGAGCCGGGGCTCTTGGGCTCAATCCCGGCTGGCGCGTAGGGTATTCTATCTAGCAAAAACTTATAAGTAGAAGGTGAAACCGTGAAATTATGAAGACTAGCTTGGCAGAGCTACCGTTAACACTATGGCAAGCGTCCTAGACGGCTTTTTCCTTTAATGGTTAGACTTTCTAAGGCTATACTAGAGCTTATAGTGGAAGAGTATGGAAGAAATAAATTTCTAAATCTTTTTGGTTTCAAGCTTTGGGTTACGCGCTAAGGCTATAATTTGGCATTCCTCTGAATAAAAGTATATAACTAAAAAAGAGAACACCAGAAGACCGGATCAAAGCGCTAATGCCAAGAGGTCTTGAGATCTTATTTAGAACTCCATAATTGATTGTATAGAGTATCCATTAAAGGATGAAAAGTCTGAAGAAGCTGTTCGAGTATGTTAGGATCTTGATACGATGAACAAAACCAAAAAGAAATGCAACATCAATACTTTTATCCGGTAATTCAGTTTTTGTTGCATCTTTAAGAACTGAAACTCGGAAAATACTCATATAGAACTGGCAAAAATACAGAGATTCTATAATCAGATTTCTGAATCGGAAAACTCCAAGGGAATTCTTGCTTTCCTACCTCAAACAAAAGCAGATCGAATATGGAAAGTGTTTATTTTGCATTGAAATTCTTTTTTATGAAAACATGTTGAATGGAAAATCGAGGAGGGGTTATTTTTAGCAAGTCTAAACAGAAACTACCTGCTGTTCTAAACAGAAGTAAAAT
>WALV01000047.1 GCA_015522645.1 Candidatus Tiamatella sp. | reverse complement strand
CATTAGATCCTACTTTATTATTAGGCTTAACAGTAGGATTAGTGGTGTTTCAAGTCCATGGAGTAAAGAAGATATTAAATACGATGAATATAATAGGTTTATTATCATTTGCATTAGGTTTATCTTATATCATAGTAGATAAAACCAGTTTAGATGCTATGTCTGGATATATTGTAAGATTCATTGAAGGAAATATCTTGGCGTCAATCTTCTATTTAATTGGTGCTAACATTAGTAGATGGCTTCAATTTGGTAAAATGAGTTCGAGAATCGTATTTTATTTACTTATTTTATATATCCTGTTCTCCATTTAAGCTAAAGAGGGAAATAGAATTTACCTTAATGATTTCTCTATTTGATATCTGATTGAATATTTCATTTCTAGGAGATAAAATGTATTATTTTGTTATTGGTTTTTGGTGGTGGGCCCGCGGGGATTTGAACCCCGGACCACGAGGTTTTCCGCCTGCCGCTCGCTTGGCGGGTTGGTCCCGAGTCGAGCACCCCCTCCTTTTTCGGGTTGGGGTGTACCTCGCATCCTTGCCAGGCTAGACGACGGGCCCTTCTGGGTATTATTTTTTGGGTGTGGTGTGTGTTTTATATGTTATTGCTTGTGGTTGGGTTATTGTTTTTAGGCTATAGTCGAATATTTTGTTGTTGGGGGTTGTTGTGGTTAGTGAGTATGTTCTCAGGGAGATTATGAGGCGTATTGCTGGGGATATTGTTGTTGGTGACGATCCTGGGGCTAGTTTGAGGAGGTGGAGGTTGGAGTTTGGTTTTACTCAGCAGATGATTGCCCGTATTTTGGGGGTTAAGCCTAGTGTTGTTAGTGATTATGAGAATGGTAAGCGTACTCCTGGGTCGCGGATTGTGAGGCGGTATGTTGAGGCTTTGGTTGAGTTGGATGGTAAGAATGGTTGGCGTGTTGTTAGGCGTTTGTCTAGGAATATTGGTTTGCCTAGTGAGGCTATTGCTGATTTGCGGGAGTTTCCGGAGCCTTTGACTGTTGAGGATATACTGTATATTGTTAAGGGTGTTGTTTTGACTGCTTCGGTGGATCCTCATAGGCAGGTTTTTGGTTATACTATTGTTGACAGTATAAGAGGTATTTTGACTTTGTCGGGTATGGAGTTTTATTACTTGCTTGGTATGACTAGTGAGCGTGTCGTTGTGTTTACTAATGTTACTATCGGGAGGAGCCCTATGATCGCGGTCCGGGTTTCACCGGTTAAGCCTAGTGTTATTGTTATCCACGGGCCTAGGGGTAGGGTGGACCCGTTGGCTCTTAAGCTTGCTGAGTTGGAGAGGATTCCGCTTATTCTTAGTATGGCTAGGGATTTGGATGAGCTGAGGGGGAGGTTGGCTAGCGCGGCTGAGGGCTGAGGGTTTACCTTGTTTTGCGTTGTTCTATTTTCATTATTGCTTCTGCTAGGTCTCCTTTTGCTTCTATGAGTGCTTGCCTTGCCTCCTCGGGTGTTACGCCGGTTTGCTGTGCTACTAACTGGATGTCCTCCTCGGATACCAGGGTCTCCTCCTCCGCCTCCTCAGCGGGCTGTTCTACTCGGAGGAACCCGGTGGCGGAGAGCATTACTTGGCCTGCGCCGCCTAGTTTTATTAGTGTTGCCTGTGGCGTCTCTAGTATGCTCCTCCTTCCGTCGCTGTGTACTATGATGATCTCAGTGGCGTCGGAGAGGTCTTCTATTTCCGCTTTCACTCCCATGCGCTTGAACATCTTCTTTAGGTCGCGGGGGTTTAGGCCCATCAATGCTTATTCAGCCTCCGTTTATCCATTCATTATATAAGGTCCCCGTTAAAAGTGTATGAAGCTTGGATTAGTGGGGTTGAATGAGTAATGACTGTAGAGTTAGCTGTGCTCGGCAGCGGACGCGAAGTAGGCCGTGCAGCCCTATTAGTCGGGGGTAGAGGGGAGAAGCCCCTGCTCCTCGACTATGGTGTGAATTTCGACGAGGATGACTTGCCTGTTTTCCCCGGCCATGTTAGGCCTAGGGATATTGAGGCTGTAGCTATTACACATAGCCACTTGGATCATGTGGGAGCGGCGCCGAGTCTCTTCGTTTCCACCGTGCCGAAGCTTATCGCTACACCGGTTACTATCGAGGTTTCCCGGTTGTTGTTGTATGACTTCATTAAGCTGAACGGGCCGAACCTGCCTTTCGATAATTACGCGGTGGATACGCTGGTTAAGACTGGGACGCGGCTGGGGTATAATGAGACGGTTAAGATTGGATCATATGATGTTAGCCTTGTTGACTCCGGCCACATACCTGGTAGCAGCGCGGTATACATGGATGTCAGCGGGCATAAAGTAATGTATACTGGTGACTTGAATAATATTGAGACTAGGCTTGTGGGGCCCCATAAGCTTGCTGGCTTGAAGGTTGATACGTTGATTATTGAGTCCACGTACGGGGACTCTAACCACCCTCCGCGTGCTTTGACTGAGGAGCGGTTCATCAGGGCTGTCCGGGAGGTCGTGGATGCTGGGGGTACTGTTCTTGTGCCGGCGTTCAGTGTTAGTAGGGGGCAGGAGCTTATGATGCTACTATCTGAGAACGAGTGCGGTGGACCCGTCTATATTGATGGTATGATTAGGGAGATTGCCTTGATCTACCATAATTATAGCGAGTATATCAGGAGGCATGACTTGCTGGATAGCGCTGTTAGGGATTACGTTATTGTTGACGGCTGGAGGGATAGGAGGAAGGCTTCCAGGAAGCCCGGCGTCATTATTGCTAGTGCTGGCATGCTGAAGGGTGGGCCGAGCCTGTATTACTTTAAGAAGATCGCTGATAACGAGGCTAACGGTGTTTTCCTGGTTAGCTACCAGGCTCCCGGCACGCCTGGGAGGGAGATCCTTGAGACTGGGAGGTATGCTGAGGAGGATATCGAGGTTAAGGCTAGGTTGGAGTGGTTTGACTTCTCGAGCCATATTGATCGGAATGGTATTATTGAGACCGTGAAGGGTTTGAAGGGTTTGAAGAGGATTGTGCTCGTCCACGGTGAATATAAGGTTCAGCGTGCTTTGGCTGAGAAGCTTGTTGAGGAGGCTGGTGTAGGGGAAATATTTATACCGGAGAACGGTGAGACGCTAACTTTCGATTAGAGTTTACTTTACCTCTACCAGGTTCTCGCAGCCCTGATCCCTGAGTTCTTTCACTAGGCCATCCGCCTCGTCTATCGGTACTTTCACTGTGTAGAGGTAGCGTTTGGTTCTCGCCTTGATTTTCGCTGTTCCCTGCTTCTCTTTCCTCACGAGCCGGCATTCCCGGGCTTTCTTAGCTTTCTCCTTGAACTCGTCCCACTGATCCGGGTATTTTAGTTCTACAGGCATACCTGTTCACCTGCTTGTTTCTCCAGTGAGTAGTGTTCTCGTTGTTTCCTGGTTTTAAGTCTAACCGTTCTCCCGGGCGGGTCAGGTGCGTCGGGCAGTCGACATGGACGGTATTCCGTGTCGGTGGCTGTCTTCATCCCCCTACTCTTCTTTTGAAGGGTTTGTTTGTGAGACTATTTTATTTTAGAGACCACCTCTGTATATGGATTTGACAAGGTGTTAGCGGGGTCCCTGGGAGAGCTGGTGACGAGGGTTGGCTGCGGCTAAGTACCTCAACTATGTTGGTTTAATGCTCGTCGTTATCTCGTCTACAATGATAGTCCCCGGTATATACGGCACGTTTTATTCTTGGGTGACTGGTGCCAATGAGGGCCTTGTGAGCCTTTACCTTCTCATCTGGGGCGGCTTCACCTTCCTTCTAGGCGTACTGCTGGGGAAGATTAAGAGCCACGAGGAGTTAAAACCATATGAAAGCCTAGTCCTAACAGTTATCATCTGGCTCGTCATACCGATCTATGAGAGCATACCTTTCATGGAAATAGTTAACATCCCATTCATCGACGCTTTATTCGAAGTGACAAGTGGGTGGACAACAACGGGTTTAACCATATTCACAGGCCAGCCGAGCAGCTGGGGCGGGGGATTCGTGCCTACAGTAGAGATGCTGCCTAAGACTGTTCTATTATGGAGGAGCATGATCCAGTGGGTTGGAGGTCTAGGTATAGTAGTCTTCACGATAGCTTTCCTCGCTCATCCGGGTGTTAGCGTCGCACAGCTCTACCTGGCGGAGGGTAAGTATGAGAAGCTTGAGCCTTCCTTTAAGAGGACAGCGTATAAGATGGGGTTGATATATATACTCATAACACTCATAGCCACTCTTGGATTCATCGAGGCAGGCATGCCTGTCTTCGATAGTATAAACCATGCTATGACTGGTGTGGCAACTGCTGGCTTCTCGGTTAAGAATAACAGCATCGGGGAGTACCACTCTATCCCGATTGATGCGGCCGCTGTTCTATCAATGGTGCTCGGCGCAGTTAGCTTCAGCGATCTACGCTACTTGTTCGAATTCAAGTTGAGGAATCTTGCTAGGAGCGTGGAGCTCAGGGCTCAGATCCTCCTTTGGAGCATTTCAATACTGACTAGTATCTACATTTTCAGGGTCTTGGGCATCAAACACATGGGTGTCAACGCTATATTCCAGGTGTTCAGCGCATCCACCACGGGTGGCTTTCAGACTATGGATATAGGACATAGCCCGTCCAGCTTCGTGTTCCTACTAACAGTCCTCATGCTATTGGGTGGATCCGCCTTCTCTACTGCTGGTGGAATTAAGATTTACCGTATCGTTATAGCTGCAAAGGTAACTGCTAACGAGGTTAAGAATGTTTTCTCCCCTATAGGAAGGCTTGACATTATCAAGGTCGGCGGGAGGATTATTTCGGATGACATGATTAAGAAGAGCCTAGCAGTAATATTCTCATATATTGCCGCGTGGATGATTTCCAGTATTTTCCTAGCAACCTATTTCCCTCATAGGGATTTCTCAGCCTCAGCCTTCGAGGTCGCGAGTGCACTAGCGAATACAGGGCTCAGCTCGGGGATATCGAGTGCAGCCGCTCCTATAGGAGCTAAGATTATACTGATCCTTGACATGCTCCTAGGCCGTCTGGAGGTCATGTCATACCTCGTCATATTCTACATGATCGCTGAGAAGCTGAAGTAACAGATATCCTTTAATAGTCTCTTAAATAATCCCCTGTTTCCCGGTGCACTAAGTTATGGCAGCTAAATATAAGACCCTAGTGGTTAGAGCTGAGAGAGGTGTGGGCGTGGAGTCCGAGCTCATGGCTGAGAGGTTCTCTATTGTCGTCAAGGATATTGCTAGGAAAGCCTTAGATGAATGGAATCCCTTGAAGAGTGATTTCACCGCTATAAGGGATGACAGGGACGTGGAGATAGACCTGCCGCTTAAGGATCCGAAACTATACGACCTGTTGAAGAATCTTAACTTGACTAAGATTTCAGAGGATAAGGCTGTCTTCACACTGCCAGTGTATGTGATTAGCTATGACAGCGAGTGGATAGGTACCGAGAATTACGTGGATAACAAAGTTTACATCATCTCAATCTACATCGACGATGAGACGAAGAGGCTCGTCGAGCAGGTCGCCAGGGACCTAGTCTCTAAGGAGCCCGGTGAAGAGGAGGAGTTGGAGGGTATAGAAGAAGAATAACCTTTAGAGGGTTTAATCTATCCAGTCCCCCGTCTCTATTTTCGTTGGAATATAATCGAAAGCCAGGAACTTCAATCCCCTGCTGGCCATAGCCTCTATCTCAAGCTTCGCCTGTGTAAGGAAGAAGATACCTATCTCCTTCACCCACTTAGGAGTCTGGAACCACTCATACCCACCGTGCTCCTTCGACCTCTCACCCCTACTAGTCTTGATCTTAACCGGCTTACCCAAGAACTGCTTAGCTATCTTCGTACCAACAAGCTCCGCCGCCCTAGCAAGGTCCTGGGGCTTAGCCTTGATAATATAATTCCTCCTCTCAGCCGGAGTAAGAAAGGCTTTCTTACCATCGAAAATATACTTATATTTCGATCCGAACACCTTAGACAACACACCCCTATTCCGGAGCAGAGGCTCCTCACCGAAAACATCAGTCATACTCACACCAAGAAACTTAGCCGCAGGAGTAGCAAGCCTCTCACTCTCATAACTAAGCGTAATACTACCAATCTTAAACACACTATAAATATACCACCCATAAGGGTCACTATTATGCATTACAATTCCATAGGATCCTATGAAACTATTTGTATGTGGAACAGCGAAATCATATACATATCCTTGGTAGTTCACTTTTCTTATGGATTTGACCTTTACTAGAGTAACATCGCTTTTCGCCAGAATTTCGTAATCTTTGGGAAGGGTTCCTACTATTCCTTGAATAGCTTGGAGTTTCTGTTTTGTTATAGTTTTTTGCGTTGATTTGTACGATATTCTCTTCTTATTCATTTCTCTTATCAATAACTTCTTTAGTTCTTTGTCTATGGGTAAACCATATGTCAACTCATTAGGCAATCTATGCTTGGTAACTACTCTTTGTCCTGTCAAGAATTGATAATACTCCGGAGGAGTGCGGTAAGGGTCCCTTGCTATTCGTATTTGAATGTCTTCTTTGTTCTTAACTATTGTTGGATTAATCTCATTTAAGAGGAGAAGATACGTAACCTGTTTAGAGAGAATCTCGCTTCTCGTTGAATAGATTATGTCGCCGTATTTATCTATATGGCCATCTCCTTCTATTAATCCTTTAAGATAACTAAGCTGTATTGAAGCGTCGGAATTAATTATTTCTGACGGGATTTTCTTGCTTCGTGATTTCAGTAAAGCCTGCATGTTCTTAAGCTTAGTTACTATAGGACGTGAAGAGTATATTACTTGGAGTTCTTTCCTTCCTTTCCTATTGTATAATGTAGCGTGGAGTCCGAGAGTATCATTAATGAATTTCTTAGTAGATTGAATCAATTCTGTTTCTTCAGGATTAAGACTTATCTTTACGTATCTCCCTTTATTCGAACTCCCGTCAGCAGTAACTAAACCTATGTGTTCAGCTGTCTCTTCATCTAAGTATATAGGTTTTCCATGCTGGGTAGTGAACAGAACTCCATCCTTTTTGGCTTCTGATTTATTTGTTATTCTAGGTAGTTTTTCTGCGACTAGTATGTGGTCTCCTGGTTTGATGTCTTTTGCTGGTATGACTTGTATTTTCCCGTCCCTGAAGACGAATAGGCTGTGGGCTTTCGTTACTTTTACTGTTCCTCTTCCTTTGGTTTCTATTTCGAGTATTTCCTCGTTTATTTTATGCCTGTAGGCGTAGCCTATTGGGGTCCACTCTATTTTCCCGGTCTCCGGGTTCCATGATGGGACGTCTATGGGTATTTCTACTCTCTCTTTCTCCTTGTCTGTGAAGTAGTGTCCTATGAGTTCTTCTATGGGGCCTATGTGGATCTTCCCTGTAGCCCTGTCTTTTAGGATGACGACCTCGTCTCTCGGTATGCTGTCGGTTAGTATGTATACTGGGAGTTTTAGTTCTTCGTGTAGTCTTCTGACGAATCTCCTTGTTGCTCTGTCTGGTTGTCCGGCGCTTGTTACTAGTAGTGCTTTGTGTTTCTTCCAGTAGCCTACTCTGTGGAGCTGCTGGAATACTGCGTCTTTCTCTACTACTAGGACGTATTCCGCGTCTACGTCCTTGAACTCTATGAGGTCGGGGGTTGACTCTATCGCATAGGCTCCGTGGCCCATTTTTGATAGGTCTATTACGTCGTCTCCGCTTTTTATCCTCATGTCTCCTACTATTTTACCCTTTTCTTTTGATAGTATGAGCATGTTTTCTCTTAGTAGACCAGTGATTACTTCTATGTCCCTTATCACGCTATCGCTTTCCTTCTGCTCGCTCCAGGTTTCCTCTTCCCTGAACCTTCCCTTATAATCCATGTATTTTATCGTGTGCTTGCCCCGGTAGTAGAGGTCTCTTATTGTCGGGTACTCGTTCTCAACTAGGGCTCTATAGATTATTGATGCCATTAGCATTGTCTGCATGAACTTCTTTGCTTCGCCCATGTTTGTTAGTTCCCTTGTTAGCTTCTCTTCTCCTAGTAGGAGTAGTTTTCTCACATTGTCATACACGGTGTTGGATAGTGTCCGTTTTGGTATGATCATTGTAGGCGGTTTCCCTTTCTCCACATCTTGCACTATTTTGAGGAACATTTTCCTGATCTGGCTTGCCGCCTTCCTCCTAGCCTCCACATCTACTTTGCTTTCAACGAAGGACAACCATGCTTCACCTCCGACTAATCCATCTGGACCTTCTTAATCATTTCAACAAGCTCCTCCTTCTCAACTTCTAGGTGCCTACTTATAGAGTCCACAAGTTTTTCGAGGAAAACTTCTTCCTCACCATTGGCTGGAGGCTGCCATTTATTAGGAGGTTTGGATAGTATTGCTAGGCTCAGAGCTATCTCGGGGATGTATTTAGCTATACTCGTTATCCTCCTCCGAACCTCATATTCCCTATGCTTCTTCCCTAAATAGACCCTTAGCCTCCTCGCCAGGTCCTGCACGGCGTTCCTTATCTCCGACTCTATCTCTGGTACATCACTTATGCTTTCCTTGCCAACCCCCTTGTAGGGTATTTTCGTGCTAGCCACATGGACTAGTACAACGAGGGGTGCGGGGAAGTCGATTTTGTATAGCTTCCAGTTTATGCTGTCCAGCACTTTCCTGGAAACATCCGCCCCCTCATCGTATAGGAGGGGGATTTTGTTCGCGTACCTAAGTAG
>WALV01000046.1 GCA_015522645.1 Candidatus Tiamatella sp. | reverse complement strand
GGAAACCATTAAAGAGAATAGGAGAAAAAGGAGAAGGAGAATTCGAGGAAATAAGCTGGGAAGAAGCCCTCAACACTATAGCCGAGAAAATAAAGGAAATAAAGGAGAAATACGGTCCAGACGCCATAGGCTTTGTGGGTAGCGAGAGAATATCAGTAGAAGACAACTATGTTCTACAGAAACTCGCTAGAGCCATAGGGACAAACAACATAGACTTCCCGGGAAGATACTGTCAAACATCAAATGCAACGGCAAGAACCATGGTATTCGGAAACCCTCATCAAACCAACCCCTTCGACGACGTTGAAAACGTTAAAGTAGTCCTGTTATGGGGATACAACCCTGCTGAAACAAACCCAGTATTCTACGGTCAATACATAGAAAAAGCCGTTCTAGACAACGGAGCTAAACTAATAGTCATAGATCCCAGGAATACTAGAGGCCACAAATATGCACACATACACCTAAAACCCTATCCAGGAACCGATCTCGCAATAGCACTAGCTATGTTAAACGTGATTATAGCAGAGGAACTCTATGACAAAGAATTCGTTGAGAAAAGAACAACAGGATTCGATAAGCTGAAGGAAGGTGTTAAAGAATATACACCTGAATGGGCCGAGAAAATAGCTGGAGTCCCGGCAGAGGATATTAGAAATGCAGCTAGAACCCTAGCTACAGAAGGCCCGGCAGCCATAATAGTCAATGAAGGTATAAACCAGCACATACACGGCCTCGAAACATCACTAGCTATAGCCGACCTGATAGCTATAACAGGAAACATAGGGAAGAAAGGAGTGTTCAGCGGCGTATTCCCAGGGGCACACTGCGGTTTATGTGCAGCATGCCTCGGAATAAACAATGCAACACTACCAAACGGTAAACCAGTCGTAAACGAAGCAGGTAGAATGGAACTCGAGAAACTGTGGGGATTCAACATTCCAGACAAACCCGGCATGGACTTGACGTCTATGATACAAGCACTCGCCGATGGAAAGCTCAAAATGCTATATGTTGTCGGTGGAAACATTGCCAAGTCAGCTCCAAACAGCAACTGGGTAAAAGATTGTCTAGCGAAATCAGAGTTCCTCGTAGTGCAAGACATATTCCTGACCGAAACAGCGCAATACGCAGACATAGTACTGCCCGCGGCCTCCTGGTTCGAGAAAACAGCCACAGCCATAAGTGCCAACAGGCGTGTGCAGAGAAGCTTCAAAGCAGCAAACCCGCCTGGAGAAGCCAAGCCCGACTGGTTAATAATAGTGGATCTAGCCAAGAGACTAGGGCTCGGCGGTTACTTCAAGTTTGAAAGCACTGACGAGATACTAAGGGAGGTTAACAGGGCCGTGCCCATACTAAAGGGAGCAACACCCGAGAGATTAAACAAGAACCTCTCAGGATGCTTCTTCCCATGTCCAGACGAGGAACATGACACTCCAAGGCTATTCATAGAAAAATTCGCGACAGAAGATGGAAAAGCACATCTAACGCCTGTGGAATATGTTGCTCCACCAGAAGTCCCCGATGAAGAGTACCCGTTCTGGCTCACCAACTACCGGTACGTCGGACATTTCCACACTAGGACAATGTCAGGGAACTCTCCTAGCTTAACGAAGAGATGGGATGAAAACTATGCAGAGATCAATACAGCTGATGCGGAGAGACTAGGGATAAGGGATGGGGATCAAGTGAAAATAGAGACGAGGAGAGGGCATGTCATTGTAAAGGCGAAAGTGACGCCTCATATAAGGGAAGGGGTGATTTCACTACCCCTCCACTGGGAGGCTAATGTGTTAACATTAGAGAAAACTCATCCTAAGACGAAGATGCCTCAGTTAAAATCAGTCGCGTGTCGCGTATCCAAGATAGAGTGAGGTGAAGAGAGTTGAGTAAGAAAATATTCATAGACTATAAAAGATGCATAGGCTGCAAAGCTTGTGAAGTAGCCTGTGAGATGGTTCACGGAGAGCCTAGGATAAAGGTATTCGAGTTCCCCGACTTATACACTGTTCCCTTCAATTGTAGGCACTGTGAAAAAGCACCCTGTCTGAATGTATGTCCGACAGGAGCCTTGTATAGAGATAGCGATGGAGCTGTCGCGTTAAGCCCCCTGAAATGTATTGGATGCCTCATGTGCGCAGTCGCGTGTCCGTTTGGCGTGCCTAAGCTAGAGGAGACTGTTAAGATTATGGATAAATGTGACTTATGCGCTGACAGGAGGAAGGAGGGCCTTATGCCGGCATGCGTCTCAGCGTGTCCTACTGAGGCACTGAAGTATGGCGAGATAAACGATATACTATGGGAGAAAGAGCATAAGGTTGTTATTAAACTGAAGGAGACAGGGGAAGAAATCGCAGGTAAGGTACTAATAGCAGATCAAAGGTGATGGTTATGGAAGAGGTTTTTTTAACAATACCTATTTTACTCTTTTTGTTTGGCGGTATAGCATTATTCGCTTTAAAGAGGAAGGCCGCTGATGCTTTAGTATTAATAGTATCCGGCTTATCATTGTTAGTTGATGCATATGGATCATATAAGTTTCTAGTCTCAAGCAAAAATATTGAGAAAATAGTTTTTTACAAAAATAATGTTCTAGGACAGGTCTTCGGATTAACAGTTGACACAGCCTCCATCGTTATGAGTTTGCTTGTGACTATAACAGGGTTCCTTGTATTCCTCTATAGCGCCCAGTATATGGAGAAGAGTCCCGAGGAGTCCAATAGGAAAGGATACCTTTATGGATGGATGAGCATAGCCTTGGCTGCATCGTTATTCTCTATATTCTCCACGAGCCTCATTCAAACAATCATAGGCCTAGAAGTCATGGCAGTATCCTTCTCTCTTCTAGTAAACTTTTACGGTATTAATAAAGGTAAGGGATGGAAGCTGTTTGCAGTGGAAAACCTGGCTGTAGTACTCCTATTAATCGCTCTAGGATATACTGGTAAAAGCGATTTATTCTTGATGAACTCTTTATCGTCTCATGAAAAGATACTGGCATTCATATCGATGCTGTTCGCTGCATTCGCTATGAGTTCTCAATTCTTCTTTTACTCGTGGCTTCCTGATTCAACTCAGGCACCGATACCAGTATCAACATTACTACATAGTGTCACCTTAGTAAGCGCTGGAGTCATATTCTTCCTTAGAATGGTCCAGCTAATGAAACTACCTACCGAAGCCTTCAATTTAGTTTGGCCGTTCACTGTTACAATGCTAGTGCTGATGATTATTTATTATCCTATCCAAAGTGATGCAAAGAAATTAATAGCATATTCAACAATATCCCAGGCAGCAGTATCCTATACTGTGATATCGTATGGTATTTTAGGCCAGCAAGTTGGAATCCAAATAGGATTCTATCAAATGATTAATCACATAGTAGTGAAAGCAATCGCGTTCCTATCAGTGGGGTTCTTCATATATCATCTAGGCACTAGTGACCTCAGGAAGATAAAGGGCATTAGAACCACGATGCCGGCGGCCAGTGTCGCATGGTTCCTTTCATTCTTGGGTTTGGCGGGTGTACTTCCTCTGGGATTATTCTTCGGTAAAATGTTCACTATCATGAGCACCATGCATGGCGTAGGATTCACCACTTGGCTTATACCATCGATTATTCTGATAGATTCAGGGGTATTCTTTGTTGTCGTTCTATACTGGTTCAGGGACATATTCTTCGGCGAGATAAAGCTGACTGAAGCACTAGCAAAGGATTTGGCGAAGCCTGCTGGATTAATGATAGCAGTAGTCATAGTCTTCCTGGTCATAGGATCCGTAATGCCTTGGGTATCCCTCGATATGGTTAAAAGAATTGTTTTCCTAGGGTGAAAAAGGATGGATTTCGTAATATACGCTTTGATGGCCTTCCTGGCCGGTGCATTAATGGGATTTCTAAAGGAATACAAGGCTGTGGTTAGAGCATCGAGTTTCTTAGGATTCATAGCATCCGCATTTCTATTCTTCCAAGTGGTAGATGTCTACATAAATGGGGCACTCAAGACTAATATACTTGGAATTCCAATAAGCATTGACAGTCTATCCAACCTATTCCTGCTTGTTGTATCATTGATAGGCATGGCATCCTCCCTATTCTCGGTAAACTACATGGATTACTATGAGAAGAAAGGCAAAGGGTGGGTCTACGCGCTTACATTTAACACATTCATAATGTCAATGGCTTTCATCGTAATAGTAAATAGCTTCGAATGGTTTGTCTTCTTCTGGGAACTAATGACGCTAAGCTCATTCATTCTAGTATTCTTCAGCGAGGAAAAGAAAGACATTGACGCCAGCTTGAAGTACTATATAACCATGCACTTCCTAAACACTTTCCCACTATTCCTATCACTCGGAATAGCCTACTCGCTAGTTGGTAGCTTCAGTAAACTAACCTTCCCAGTGATAGCAGCTGCACTAGCGGCTGCCCCACTAATTACTAAGGCCACATTTACAATACTCCTACTAATAACATTCATGACTAAAGCAGGTGTAGCACCATTCCACTATTGGCTACCTGATGCCCACCCCGCAGCGCCGAGTAACGTTTCTGCATTATTGAGTGGTACAATGATAAAAGTCGCTGTATACGGGTTAGTTAGAAGCGTCTTCACTATAATTGGGCCGAGTGCTATTCTAGGATACACTATTGCGTCACTAGGTACTATAACACTGATAGTAGGTACACTCTACGCTCTAAGGGAAACTATAGGTAAACGCCTACTAGCATACCACAGTGTAGGTCAAATGGGGTATATATGGCTTGGAATAGGCATAGGAGCGGCTTTAATTCCTAAAGGAGGAGTATACGCAGCTATTGGTGCTCTAGGACTATTCGCCGGCTTATTCCATGTTCTCAACCACGCCATATTCAAAGGATCATTATTCCTATCAGCAGGTGCCATAATATATGCTACAGGAGAGAAGGACCTCAACAATCTAGGTGGACTTGGAAGATACATGAAAGCAACAGCCCTAGCTGCATTATTCGCTTCACTGGCAATATCAGGTATACCACCGTTCAACGGATTCCTCAGTAAATGGCTGATATACATCGCAGGATACTATTCAACGTCGCTTCTACTAGCAATAGGAGCAGTGATGGCTGTATTCATCAGTGCTGCAACCCTAGCATCCTTCATGAAGTTCTATAGTGCGCCTTTCGGAGGTGAAATGCCTGAGGAGAAACCTGTGAAAGAAGTGCCATTAATGATGTTAGCAGGCCAATGGTTACTCGCTGGCCTAGCTCTATTGATAGGAGTGTTTCCCAGAATAGTTGTCCCACTAGTCAATCTACCTGCAGGGGCGCCACTTAAACTGACATTATTCACCTATGGTTATTCAGCGTCGACATTCATACCATTATACTTTGCAGGGTTAATAGTAGTGTTATCCCTGGCAACTTACGCGTTGCTCAAACCTAGAGAGACTGTGAAAGCAAAACCCTGGGATTGCGGGTCCACATATGTGGAGGAGGGAGAATACAAGGTAAAAGCTGACGGGTATTACCTATGGTTTGAGCAGAAGATAGGTAGCTTCTACCGCTTTACTGATTGGGCATATTCGTTCGGCTACTCTATACTGAAATACATAGTTAAGAGCTATCTATGGATTGCCCGTTTCTTCGTGAAGATAGTCGATACCCCCTATACAAAGGTTGAAAGCATAGAGGAAATCAGGGAGCATGAGGTAATGTATATAGATGAAGAAGTTTTCAAGCCACTGGTAAGGTTCATCAAAGTGGCTGGAAACGTTTTATCCGGAGTCAGGCTGGGTAAGTTCATTGCACTCACAGTAATCTTAGTGGTGGTAATTGGAATACTGTTCGCATTATTATGAGGTGAAGCCGTGATGATCGATTTGTATGATATATTGTTTGGAGTCATCGGGGCATTAATCGTATTCATAGTTCCCCCTTACTTAGACGGTATATCTAGAAGAGTGAAAGCTAGAATTCAATATAGAATAGGCCCACCTTTATCACAGACATGGTATGACCTGAGAAAACTATTCGGTCTACCCTCAGTACTCCCCACAGACAGCGGATTATTCAAATGGGCTCCCTACCTAGCGTTAGCCTCTGCGTTAACAGCAGCGTTCATGCTACCCTTCGGCGGGTATGCGCTATTCAATTACAGCAACAACCTCATAGTATTCTTCTATGTAGTAGTAATGGTCAGTGTCTTCCTAATGCTGGCAGGCTTCTCTGTTCAGAACGCGTTCTCGCATATAGGTTCGACGAGAGAGATGACCTTGCTGCTAACAGTGGAACCGCTTCTTGCAGTAGTCTACGGTGTTTTCGCTTATAACAGTGGTAGCCTAAACATCCTCGGTATAGCAATGAACCTCAAACCCACAGTATCCCTGGTACTCGCCTATATAGTACTGTTCTACGCATTATACATGGAGTCCGGGTTTGTGCCATTCGATGTTGCAGAGGCGGAGCAGGAGGTCATCGGCGGACCTTTAGCCGAGTACAGCGGTAGGTTACTAGGAGTATTCTACTATGCGATCTACATTAAGAGATTCACTCTTCTATGGCTCTTCTCTACATTCATAGTGCTACCATTCTGCAAGCCGTTGACCCCGGAGAAAGCAGCGATAGCATTGCCTTTGCAGCTATTGATAGTATTCGGGTTATACCCTGTAATAGCTTCATTAGAAGCAACTAATGCTAGGTTGAGGATAGATCACATTGTTAAGACTAATGTAAAAGTCTTTTTCATAAGCCTAGCCATTCTGGCTATGGCGTTTGTAGGGTGGTGAAAATGGTGGAAAGTTACGTTTGTGAGAAAAGGAAATGCAGACCTGAATCACTTGAGAAAATTCTGAGTGAGAGGGAGGGATTGAAAGATTTCTATGAGAAATTCAAGGGTCACATACATAAAGTCAAGAAACTAGCCAGAGGACAATACCAGTTCGTAATAGACAAGGAAGTCCTACCAGATGCAACAATATGGTATCACAACCACCCCAAGTACAAGGAAACCTTCCTCTCCACAGCTGCTGGAACAGACGAAAGACCCCTAAATGGGAAATTCGCATATCAACCCTGGCTCAACGTGCAGGTTGAACCGTTTAACAAGGATAAGAATTACTATGTTCTACTCAAAATCTACATGGACCCCGATGACCCGTCCTTCCCATCGACAGCAGATAAGATTCCTGCAGCACTGTGGATTGAAAGAGAAGTGAGAGACCTCCTAGGCTTCATACCTGTAAACCACCCCGACCCACGGAGGCTTATATTACCCGAGGACTGGCCTGAAGGAGTATACCCGCTTAGGAAGGATATGGACTACAAGCATTCACCTATAGTTGAACCCAAAGTAGAATTCAAAGAGAAGCCCCCTGAAACCTCGTTAGTACCTATGGGGCCCGCTCATATGGGTATAACAGAGCCTGCTCACTTCAGGCTTTTCGTCAAGGGAGAAGAAATAGTGGACGTAGACTACAGGGGATTCTACTCTCATAGGGGCATAGAGAAAGTTGGAGAGGGAAGACTTACCTATAACCAAGTGATATTTATAGCACAGAGGATATGCGGGATATGCGGGTACCAGCATAACGTAGCCTACTGTATGGCCGTTGAAAACATCGCAGACGTGGATGTACCTGACAGAGCTAGATATATCCGGACACTGTTCCTTGAACTAGAGAGAATACATAATCACTTAATGTGGGTGGGAATAGCAGCACACCTTGTAGGATATGATACAGGCTTCATGCACGCTTGGAGGATAAGAGAGCCGGTCATGTGGCTGTCAGAGAGATTATCGGGTGGTAGGAAGACGTATGCGATGAACATAATAGGTGGAGTTAGGAGAGACATACTCGATTACCGGAAGGAGAAGGCACTGGAAACACTTAACAATATAAGGAAGGAATCTGAGAAATTCATTGAAATACTAACATCAACCAACACACTGGTAAAGAGGGCTG
>WALV01000045.1 GCA_015522645.1 Candidatus Tiamatella sp. | reverse complement strand
GTGCATATGAGGGTGATGGCTATCCATCTTGGTTTTATGTACCTGAAGGCGAGGAGTACTATTAGGAGGCATACCATCATGGATGGCAGGTAGTTTCTATGTTCAAAGACCAGCTCCAGTCCTATCACTGATGATTCTATAACGAGGTTTCCGAAGAACCAGAGTATGCAGAAGGATATGATGCGTTCTTTCTTTGCCAGGTAGAGGGCAAGGCCTATGAGTCCCAGTATGGTGACAAGTGATATGAGGGTAGTGGGTGGGTTAATAAGGGAGTGTGATATAGAGAAGTAGTGGTCCAGATTGAGCCTGAAAGGGTGTGGGAACAGGATGAGGCTGATGTAGAATATGACTACCCTGAACTCGGTGAGTACCCTCTGGTAGAGGGTAAAATTTCGTGTCTCATAGCCTTTCAATATATTCTCGATAGGGTGTCCGCCCATGTAGATGAAGCCAAGTATTGCGAAGATGAGGGTCACACATGCAAGGGGTATGATCTTGGTTTTGAACCATGTTTTATCCAGGTCCTGGAGGAAGTACCACTCGTAGAGGAAGATAAAGAAAGGTAGCGTTGCTGATATCTCCTTTGATCCCATGGCGAGGAGGCCAGAGAGTATGCTTAGTCCAAAGAATATGTATTTACCATTGCGTTTATCTGCCAGACGTCCCTTCACGTACATGAGCATGGAGAGAATATAGAACATGGCTGCCATGCTGGTCATTCTCTGGACTATGTATGTCACTGCCTGGGTCTGTATCGGGTTGGTAGCCCATATGAGTGCTGTGAGAAAGGCAATAAGCCAGGGTTCCTGCCTCTTTATGCCAGGTGGGGTGGAATCCTTTTCTCTCGTGATCTCCAGCGTAATCTTTATGAAGAAATAGAGTAGTATGCCTGTTATGATATGTATGGATATGTTCACAGCATGATAGCCAAAAAGGTTGTACTGGTGAAAGTAATAGTTAAGGGCAAAGCTGATGTTGGCAACGGGACGGTTGTGGCAGGGACTCTTAAAGGCCGCGTTTTTTATACCATCCAGTGTAAGGCTCTTGATCTGGATGTAGTGGTTATTGAGGATGTTTGGCTTGTCGTCAAAGACAAAAGGAACGTTGAACGTGTTTGAATAAATCAACAAGATTAAGACAACGATACCCAGCAGCATAATAACCTTACGCATATTTAGAGAGTAAAAGAATTTATTTTCGTACCTGGGAGATTTAGCTCTTTCTTCTACCATAACTTATTCAAACATAACAGATTAATTAAGCATTTCTCAAGGTCAACTTTGATATAGTTACCAATAATAAACCACACTAGCTAGATCTATGGGTAATATTCTCACCTGTGTTTTCCAATCTCCTTTGTAAGTAGAAAACTAAAAATGGGTCCAAGTGTGAATACTGGAACCAGCGAAGCTGCCCTTATAACAAGCATGGCCATTAACCCTATACCTGCCCCAATATTCAATATGCCCGAAGTCAAGCTCACGATGGCTTCTGATATCCCGAAATTGCCGGGAGTTATCCTTATGAGGATGGTAAAGCCTGCCAGTAGGCTAATTAGGAAGACTATTCCGAACGAAGGTGAAGTGCCTAGAAGTGCACTAAATCCCAGCCAGAAAGAGATACCGTTTAAAAGGATACTAAACAACGTGTAAATGGATAACCTTGCGAGTAGGAGCCAGTCACTCCTTATGATTACCCATCCCTCAAGAGACGAGTTTATCGCAATAACTAGCTTGTTATTCCATGGAAGCTTTATGGATGGAAACATAGCGAGTGCCGAGACAAGTACCAGGATTATAAAAAAGAAAGCCATTAGTTTCCAGTAGATGCTTGAGCCTGCACCAAGTACAGCTAGGTCAGCTATACCTGCAATAGTGGAGATCCAGAAATATATTAGATAGCTTGCACCTAGTGTTGATACAAACTTCGCAAAAGGAAAGGAATGGCGATATTTTAAGTAGGTAGCACGGGCCAGCATACCCCCTGAGAAAGGTGTTATATAGTTCCCCATGGTTGTAATATAGGGTAGGCCTACCCATTCTATAGGTTTTAAGTGTACTCCAAACTTTGATGCAAGCTCACGGAGCAGAAGACCGTTGGTTAGCTGGAATAGAAGCATTGTAAATATAAGACACACGAGGACCGATAAGCTAAGATGTTTAAGAAATGTGACTAGACTACGTTGCGAATTAATATACATTACCATTGCAATAACAATAAGCAATGTAATGAAGATTAGGCAGATACGCTTATTCTGCATAGCTGTTCGTTTTAAACATATCTAAGCATCTCTCAAATTTACAAGTTTTTTATCTATCTTAGGAAATTTCTATCTTAACACATTGTCCCATTTCTGGGATCCACTATACTTAACGCATAGAAGGGTAAAAGCATTCTCAGGATGGTTTTTTACGTAAAATTGTGTTAGCCTTGATATCAAGAACCAGAAGATTTTGGGTTGACATACTATATTGCCTCGCTCGCCTCTTAAACCTTTCCAACCACCGACACCGATTATCCTGAAACCCATTTTTTTCATTTCTTCATACGAGTACCCTGATAAATGGACCTGATATGGGTTATCGTCGTACTCATGCTGTTCCACGAAACCATTAGG
>WALV01000044.1 GCA_015522645.1 Candidatus Tiamatella sp. | reverse complement strand
TTCCGGGCCTGGCCAGGTTCACCCGGTAAAAGCGGTAGCCACAGCCCTCCAACTATGACTCCGCCCCCGCCGGCCCCATGGGGCAGGGTTCCTCGTAGGCCATGGATCCCGGTACCCCCGGTTACCTGCCCCCTGAAGGGGTTACTGGCCCCGCGTTACGCCCATTTCGGAGTGAGGGAGGGCGAGCCCCTCGGCCCTACCCGCGTGCCATTGAGAAAAAAATGGTTGACTAGACTAATTATAGTTTATAGAAGAAGTGTTCTCAGACTATGTGATAACCGGCTTTAACTAAATCAGCCATAGTCACTAGGCCGGGCTGGTGATCTAATACTCTGGGTGCCATGTTAACTATAACAGCTGCAGTGCCTAGATCACCATGTGTTCCAGTGCTTCTCCATGTTATTTCAGGTTCTCCTAATAGCTTGATTTCCTCGTAGTCTTCAAACCCTATCCCTGCTTTCATCCCAATTCTTATAACCTCTTTATCTTCCACGAATCCCTTGCCAAAACCTACTACGCCGATAACCTTCCCTTTCTCAACCTCTACACCGTTAACACTAATGCTTTCGTCAGCTACAATAGGTTCTTGCCCCTCTTCAACTCTATCTACATCTAAGCCAGCTATCCTAGAAATCAGGAGAACCGATTCTGCAAACCCGACGTGACCGGTGAGTTTACCGCTGGCTAAAGCCTGCTTGTATTCCCCCGGATCCATATTAACCCCTATCTTTTTCTGGAAAGGAGCTCGTCTCTTAGATGCATCAAGAGACCTAACCGCTACTATTTCTTCTAGAATAGCCATACTTGTAGTCATGAAAGCGGGAAGCGAGTCTAGTAGGAATCCAGGGTTTATTCCTGTTCCGAGAACGGTTACACCCCTGGTTTTAGCATATTCATCTAAAAGATTTGACAGCTCAGGATACCTGTAATACGGATATGAAAGCGTTTCACAAGTAGATACTACATCCGCTCCACTATCTATCGCATGAACAAGTTGTCTATATATACTGTGGAACCATGTGCCAGTAGCGTGGAAAACAAGGTCAGGCTTGACCTCGTATAGAACTCTAGGGTCCCCGGACACTTGGGTGCCCATCTTCTCGCCGATACCGATAACCTCACCCAAATCTCTGCCAACTTTACTGGGATCAATATCTATTGCAGCTATAGGCTCATAGCCTCTAGCTATAGCAACCTTTGAGATAAGAGCTCCGATAGGACCTAAACCATAAACAGCGAATCTCACGGATATCCTCCTCACAATTAGAGTTGTTTAGTCAAGTTGATAAGTAGGTGATTCTCTCCTAAATAAGCATAGTAGAAGTGAGGGAATCCTTAAAAACGCTTATCATTGCCAAAAACAAAAATGGAAGCCGCGGTCGCCTAGCCTGGCATGGCGCCGGCCTGCTAAGCCGGTGGGGGTCTCCCGCGCGGGTTCAAATCCCGCCCGCGGCGCCATTTAGGGTTCAAACAGCCCCCCCCACCTTATCTAGATTAATGGTGCCGGTCATGCTCAAAGTAACTATATTGGGAGCGGGAGGTTCAGCGCCTCCTCCAGGATACGGTGGCCCCAGTATTCTTCTAAACCATAGGGAAAACTATGCTATAGTTGACTGTGGGGAAAACTGTCTATCATCAATGACCTTACAAGGAGTGGATCCATGCAAAATAGACTATATATACATATCGCATGTCCACATCGATCACTGGGCTGGACTACCTTCACTGGGTGTGAAGCTCATTGAGAGAAAATGCCCGTATCTAACAGTGATAACCCATTCGGATGCGTATGACGAACTGAGATCATACCTGTCCATATTTATGCCTTCGACATTAAACCTAGAATTAAAGAAGTTATCCTTGAAGGAAGAATTATTCCTAGGATCATATTCGGGGAAAATATTCAAAGTATATCATAAAGTACCAACATACGGTGTGATCTTTCTAGGAGAGAAAGGGGAACCTCTCCTAGTATATACCTCGGATACTGGATATAAGAAAGAACTAATTGATTCTATTCCAAAGAGACCAAAGGCACTATTTATCGAGGCTACCCTTCCCTCAGGGCTAGAAGAAATCGCTGAAACCACTGGTCACTTGACTGTAACTCAGGCAATTAGACTGGCGTCTCTGCTAGATCCCTCATTTATAGTTACAGTACATTTATCAGAGTCTAGTCTAAGAGAGCTATTGAATAAGAAGAGGGAGAATGTGATTATACCCAGAGATGGAATGACAATTAACCTCTAGGGAATAATGTTACTCATTATTATTCTAGTATCATCAGCACCGAGTTCCCATCCTACTGAACCTAAGATTTCTATTAGATGCTCCTTGTTCTCTGTTTTAACTATAGCAACAACTCTAGGATGAGCTATGATATAGTTCAAAGCTACTTGAATCGGTGTCTTACTATATTTTCTAGCAATCCTCCTCAAAAGATCATCGTTTTTCACTCTTCCCCTCTCTATTGGCGTATAGGCTTGTATGGTTATTTCATTCCTAGTACAGAATTCTCCTAGCCCACTCTCCACAGGGTGTCTATAATGCACACTATAGTGAACTTGGTCTACCACGATTTCTGCCTTCTTTGTAGAGGCTAGGGCTATCTCCAGTTCTTCTATACCAAAATTACTAACCCCCATATATCTCGACAGTCCCTCTTCCACTACTGCTTCAAAATTTCTCACCTGAACTTCTATAGGCAAACTAGAGTTAGGCCAATGGATCAGAAACAAGTCAACAGTATTCAAACCCAATCTTTTCAAGCTCGACTTAGCAGCCTTTACTACCTGACCCCTGCTTACGAGATGGCTAGGAAGCATTTTCGTTGTAACAAAAACGTTCTCCTTACCTACTTGTCTCACTACTCTCCCAACGAATTCTTCTGCACGGCCTGAGTCATACATTTCAGCTGTATCTATATTGTCAATTCCACTGTTTAAAGCTTCCATAAAAACCTCCAAAGCCCTCCCATAATCCATAATACACCAAGTTCCCAGCCCTATAGGAGAGACATGCTCACCAGTCCTACCAATTTCCTTCTTAAGAGAAGCGTCTAACCGCATAACCACATACTCACCTGTTTTTATATCAGCTCCAAAAGATTATTAGCAAAAAAGAGATCCCGAGTGTAACTACCTGGTTCAATATTATACCTTTCTTTTCCAACAATTACTGCAGGAATGCCCATAATTTCCGCTTGCCTCGCATCTGTCGCGAGTTTATCTCCTACAAAGACAGATCTTTCCAGGCTCCCTGTAAGATCTAAGAGGATGTCTCTTAGAATATAGCTAGGCTTACCTGTTGTTACCCAAGCCTTCACGCCGCTAGAAGCTTCTATCATTTTTACGATACCACCCGCACCTAATTTAGGGCCTTCAATCGTTGGTAACAGTTCATCTCTGTTTGTAGCAACAAGTTTTGCATTGTTCCGGATAGCTCTAATTCCAGCTGAAACCTGTTCATAACTAACTTTCCTGTCTAATCCTACTGCAACGTACTGGGCATGCTTCCATTCACTCATGGTTAGAATAACGTGCCCTTGCAAAGATAGTTCTTCCACCAACCCCGCTTCCCCTATGGGGAGTACAGGAACACCGTTCTGCTCTATTTCTCTAATATACACAGCAGCACTATACGAGCTGGTTACAACTTCCACGGGGTCTATATCAAGCCCGATCTTGCGTAGAAGAAAACTATAAGTCCGCCGGCTTCTGGTAGAGTTGTTAGTCACTACAATCACATTCAATCCTTTCTTAAGCAAACTCCTTAATGCCTCTACGTTTTCCTCTAGAGGCCTACCTTCCAGCCATATAACCCCATCGAGGTCTACAAAAACATTCTCGAAATTACTCAAATCCAAGTATCCATGCACCCTATAGAATCAAACTCTATGGTGCCGCGGCCGGGATTTGAACCCGGGTCACGGGCTCGAAAGGCCCGCATACTTGGCCGAGCTATACTACCGCGGCACCCTGCGATGTCATATAACCAGTACCAGGATTAATAAAAAATCATTCTACTCTATTTTCCCTAGTATTTCTTTTAGCTTGCTAACATTGTATTCGTGAACACTTCTCCTCCTCTCGTCAATGGGCAATCCCATTTTTCGGGCTTTCTTAACTGCCAATCCGGCTTCCCCCAGCTCACCTATACTGAATCCTCTACCAACACGCCATCCAATTTCTATGCCTCCCTGTTTAATTAGAACTGGAATCTTAACCCAGGCTTTCAACATCCCCAGCTCACCCCTTCAATCTCCCTTTATCTAATACTCATAATCCTAGCATATTCTTTAAAGTTTACTTGATATATTGGGCTCCTGATACCTACCTTGCCTAAAAGCTCGCAGAGTTTACAAATTGATCTACCTTCATTAGTAGGTTCCCCGCACGAGACACATAAGGGAAGATCCACGGCTTTAATGAATCCCCTGTTGATCATATTACTCGTTATATCATCTACGGTTTTAACAATATTCAATGTAACACCAGGGTTTTCTGCTTCAAGCCTGTACAGCATTTCCCTTATCTTAGCTCGAAATGTCGGTGATTGGTTTATGAACATGCACTCCGTATCCTGGAACCTGAATCCATCAATCGCCGCATATAACGCGGCCTCATACTCGTAAACATAACGTAATGGTTTAACCTTATTGACGAACTTGGAATTAGGATAACGGAATATAGGGTTTTGTCTAATTAATCCAATGATATCCCCTCTGAAAATATTAGCCAGAATGGTTTGGGCTGTGTCATCCAAGTTATGCGCGGTAACAGTTTTATCAGCACCTAAAACTCTACCGTAATAATTAAGTATTCTACGTCTCAGGATACCGCAAAAAGTGCAGGGAGAAACGTTTAGCTTACTCTTCCATGAGTGTTCCACGATCTCGTATAGCGTTTCTCCCACGTATTCCCTTATACTAGTTATTATTACATCTATTCCTCTGTCCCTAGCAAGTGATTTCATGTACCTGATATCTTCAGGCTTATTGTAACCAGGAATCCCTTCTATTATTGACACACCTATAATTTTATCGGGATTATGTATTTGAGAGAGAATATCTAGTAGCACATAACTGTCTTTGCCACCAGATAATCCTAGAACTAGTTTATCACTAGGTTTAAACATGTCATATTTTGTTATTGTTCGTTGAATCCGCTGTTTCACATCCTCTTTAAAGCATATTTTAGAAACGGCCCGTCTTTTATGTGTCTGATAAATCTCCGGCCTGCCAGGGCATAATACCTTGTCCATAACTCAATCCCAGTTTCCACAAATAAGGTTCTTAACTCTCTTCAATATTCTTAAAGACATCCCCCATACAGCCAATTCATCCTCAAGAACTATCCCTTCTACAGCTATTTTCCTAAGAGGATGAATCCAGGGTTCCAGGTGAAAACTACAGATTTTATCCCAGGGAACGATTACTATTTTATCTATTTCACAACTGCATATCCGGATTGATGCCCCGGGAGTGATTTCAGCTAATACGGGATAAACAGTAATATCAGGAGCATTCAAAGGGCGTTCTGGTGGCAATATGCTTCTGATTTTCAACCTATTTACATCCATGCAAACCTCTTCCTTAGCTTCCCTCACCGCTCCCTCGATTACAGTCTCCCCCGGCTTCAAACCTCCACCAGGAAATGCAAGGTCACAACTCCAAGGATAACCGTCTTTACATGCTTTACGCACCATTAGAACCCCTTCATCGTTATATGCGACTAAAACAGCCGCCTTCAAGGCATTCACCATTCTCTTCTACATATCTGATTGGGCCTCACATGCGGGCCTTATCATCATCCCATAGATAGGTCTGTAGGGCATTTGCCCCGGGTTCCCATGTCAACGGCCCGGACATGAAATGTTTCTCTTTGAAGTCTTTAGTCTTTTATCTATAATAGCGACAGGAAACAGTGGGCATGAATGCTTAAATCCCTTGCTTGAAAACATATTTAACATGCCCTGGCTGGGTTGGTTGGGCCCGTAGCTCAGCCAGGGAGAGCGGCGGACTCCGTCCGCCCCTTCTCAATCAACACTTCTCTTCAAGAATTATTGCCAGTGCGTCATATAATCCAGCTGATAATATTGCTCTACGATGCCTGTAGAGCTGCTCTGGGTGTACTCCAAATTTTAGAGCTACCTTGTATGGAGGAGTGTTTTTTGCAATGGAATAAAGCAGTAATATAAGACTCTTAAGCGACCTGGGATTCTCTATTCTTTTTTTCAGGCTTGGTAAATTACATATGCTGAGTAAGATGCGCCTGTTTTTCTCACATTTTATCCATTCTAGTACTTCCAATGGAAACCTGATGGTAATTGTTTCGTCTCTTACTCTTCTACTGTCCTTAATAAATGATAACTCATTGCTGCCAACTATTATGTCTTTTATCCGCAACTCGCTTCCACCTGTATTAATGTAAAGAAGACTCAAGGCTTCTCAGTACTTCTGGAAATGACGCTCTACCCACTTCAATATAATCGAAAGGCACTCCTCTATTGGCAATTAATGATAGCTTCTTTTTTCTGTAATCTATTTTCTCTACTAGCCCTATTCCACTGATTTCACCATTACTATAGAGTGCAGTTATAAGACCTTGCTCCCAGTTTTTCTTTAAAACTTCGATACCTCCTCGTTTGTAAGGGAATTCATTCTCTGCAACCACAATTATTTTCCCTTTCCAGCTTTCTGCGTAAATAACACTTGGAACTCCAAATATGGAAGGATCTACCTCGGACCCGTGAAATACAGGTAACCCTAGAATATTAGAATCCATGCAATCTAACACTATTCTACAGGGTTCTTTGAAAGCTTTCAATACAAGTCTGGAGCGATGAACTCTTCTTCTTTCACTAGACTTTTTAGCTGAAACAGGCTCCCTAGATATAGTATACTCTATCGAATCCTTGAAATGATAGAGTAAATGCTTCCTGAACTCTTTATCTAGACTAGTATATACTATAAGTGGTTTATTGAAAAGCTCGGCTATTATCATTTTACTATATATAGCCCTATGCCCAAATACCCACCCGTCTGTATCAACTATGAACAACAGATTCCTTTCTGAACGCAACTTGTTGACTAGGTATGTAATACACCACAGGTATTTCTCAGTGTTAAAGGCAGGCGATGTTATCCCCGTAAAACAGCTAGCTGCGTGATCTACCGGATTCCCAGGAAGTATATAAGAGGATGCCCCTGAAATGAAGGTGGGCATGAAAATTTCGTTTTGCCCGACATCAGTTGTTATATAGTAGGGCTGATTTCTATAAGATTTATTGTCCGATAAGACACTGTTGAACACCATGATTGAAATAGTGCTTTTAAAAGAATCCGGAGGACCTATGAATACTACCCCGTCATACTCGGTGTTTTCCAGTTTGGATAGTATTACATTCCGGTTATAGTATAATAGCTCCCCTAATTCGTCCTTCCCTACTATAGTTTCCATCGGGGAAACGGAATACGTGCATCTATCATCATCGACTTTAAAAACATATGTTCTACCAGCAGGGACTACAAAATCACACTCCCTACTACACGGTATTCCCATGATGTTAACACGGCATCCTGCAAGCTTGAGTTTTCCAGGACCCCGTATCTTATAGTAACCTCTTTCTAGAACACCCAATCCCCCACAAACCCTCCAGGAAATTATATAAACCATGGGAGTGACTAAAAAGAAACCATCGGAAGCCGTGGTAGTATAGCCTGGCTTAGTATGCGGGCCTGTCAAGCCCGTGACCCGGGTTCAAATCCCGGCCACGGCGCCAAATCCTCTAAATTGCTGGAAATGGGAAAGAAGAATTCTTATTAGAAATAACCAGATCCTCGACTGGCAACGCTTCTACTTCTATCCATCAACTGGCTTCCATATATGGTGTATTTAGTTCCTGATAGTGCATAAGCTATTACAGCTCCTATTGCACTTGCAGGGATCATCCAATTACTTCCCATAATATCGCTCGTCATAACTATAGCTGTTAGAGGTACTTTGGCTGTAGCTGCAATCATAGCAGACATTCCCACAACAATAAAGAATGTAGGCCCTGCTAGATGCATCCCGAAGGATTGCATTATTTCCCCTAAGAGTAATCCGACAGAAGATCCTATTACAATCATTGGAGAGAACACTCCACCGCTGTTTCCCATTCCCACACCCATACTTGTAGTTAGTATTTTCCCTATTGCTATGAGGAACAGGGTTGTTAATGGTATACTTCCCATCTTTGACGCTACCTCAACAGCTAAATAACCTCTAGAAACGAGTCCAAGAGCTGAGAGCGGATCTATTTTAGTTATAATAAAAGCAGTTGCACCTGCCAGTATTCCTCCAACTAGTATTCTTTGGTATAGATTTGGTAAATATTTCGGCGTCCCTTCTTCAAACCAATAAAATACTTTGACGAATGCTATGCTGAAAGGTACTATGAATATTCCTATGAGGATGGCGAAGAGAATATCCCAGGGGCCTATAGGTACTTTTCCTAGAGGTAGAAGGGGCTTAAAACCGTAGTATGTACTGTAAACAGTATAACTGGTTATAGAAGTCACTATAGCGGGAACGAAAGCACTCGTTTCATAGTCTCTTCTATAGAGTACTTCTATAGCAAATACAGATCCTCCTAGTGGAGCCCTAAACACTGCTCCTATTGCCCCTCCTATACCTATAATGGCGAACATTCTTCTCAGATATTTATCGGCTTTGATGCGTTGAGCAACCAAATAACCCATTCCTGCACCCGATTGAACAAGAGGCCCTTCAGTACCAGCACTACCTCCCATTCCTACAAAAATACCTGAGGTAAATAGTTTTACAGCGGGAACTCTAGCTCTAATCGCCCCCCAGTAGTGGTGTATTGCTTTTATTGTCACGTCTGTACCATGTCCAGCGGTTTCTGGAGCAACCTTATAGACTATATACCCGGAAAATGCCGAGCCTATTAGATATGCTATTAAAAGCTTTGTTGGATTAAAATTGTGTTTAATGAAGTTTATAGCGTACAAAGCATTTACCGGTTCGCCAGGCTCAAATGGAAGGATGCCTATCCAAGGTAAGATTATTGCCTCAATATAATGGAGAAACAAGCTAAATATAATTGTCACGAGTCCTGTAAGTATACCAGTTATAAATGCCATTAGAATTACCCATCCCATCCCCATGACTAGCATATTCCTATTAATTCTAGATCTAAGCATTGACCACACCATTGCTTCCTTTCATACCGGGCCTCAAATCCGAACATCAGGTAGATTTATGAATCGATATATAATAATTAAAAGGAGTTTCTCCTTGTTCAATATAATTCAAGGGTTTGCCAACGGCTCGAGGTGTACTGCTAATGTTCCATTTGGAGGTTCCAGGACAGCCTATTACTAGTGTTGTCGTTTCCCTCGGAATAATACTTCTCCTCGTTCTTGTACTACCTTTCAAGAGTAAAAAAGTCGAAGAGAACCTTGAACCTTTCTTCCTGTTAATGGGTAGTATTGGAGTAGCTGTGCTTTATTTCTCTGGCCTGATGAATATGGAACAGGTAAAACATTTAGTTATGATCGCATTGAAAACCCCGCTATTTATATCGGGTAAACCTATTGGTATAACACAGGTTGTATTCTTAGCCGGCTTATTCTTCTATTATTTCCACAGGCAAATTAATACGGGAATACTCTCTCTTTACAATAAGGTGGGCCCCTTCTGGTTTAGCGTCATATTCGTAACAGTATTCGGGTTAACCTCGAGCATTATTTCTGTAATAGTTACAGCTGTTATATTGGCTGAAATAGCCGCCGCGTTACCTGTTCCCAGAAAAGCTAGAATAGAATTCGTAGTCATATCCTCGTTTGCCGTAGGAATGGGTGCTGCTCTAACGCCTGTTGGAGAGCCATTAGCTACTATTGCAATATCAAAACTAGGTGAGAGCTTTGACTATCTACTACGACTACTGGGGCCATTCATAGTTCCAGGAGTCATCGCTGTCTCATTATACACTGGCTATAAACTAAAGAAAGATGTTGCCAAGGAAGGTTCCAGAGAGGCTGTAGTAGGAGAGTATGAGGAAACCCTCCGCACGATCACGTGGAGAGCCGTTAAGGTATACATGTTCGTTATGGCGTTAGAATTGCTAGGCAATAGTTTTACGCCATTGGTAAAATGGTATTTCTCAAAAATTCCTGCTTACATTCTTTACTGGGTTAACATGGTTTCCGCGATCCTGGATAATGCAACCTTAACTGCAGCAGAGATAGCCCCATTCCTAACGGTTGCTCAGATTAAGAGTGCTTTGATGGGTCTAATAATTTCTGGCGGGATGCTTATACCAGGTAATATCCCTAACATAGTAGCTGCTGGAAGACTTAGAATAACATCTAAAGAATGGGCGAGAATAGGCATTCCAGTAGGACTTGTACTGATGATTATTTATTTCATATTAGTTGAAATACTTAAATTATGAAGTCGAGGTGCCCAAGGTGACTATAACAAAAGCACTTGTACCGGTGGATTTCTCAAGTCACTCTGAAACCCTTGTTAAGTGGTTACCTACTCTCAAGAAAATGGGTGTAAAGAAGATATGGTTTTTACATGTATTAGACGAACTGAAAATCGAACACCCTGTTGCAGGCTATGATATTGGAGATATAATGAAGCAATATATTGATGAAGCGGAAAGTAAGCTGAATGAATATAGAGATAAGATAAAGGATTTGTTTGAAGAAGTGAACATCTGCACCATATGGGCTGGTGACCCGGCTATTGTTATTGTAAAACAGGCCGATGAGCTGAATGCTGACATAATTGTCATGGCAACCGGAGGTAAAGGATGGTTTAAGGAACTAATCCTGGGATCAACCTCACGTAAAGTTGCTCAACTATCGAATAAACCTGTCCTCCTAGTCAAGAAGGAGTGGATGGAATCACGAGTTGAACCCAACTTTGATCATATACTTGTCTCAACATGGCTTGAGAACCCTGATGATGAACAGGAAGTTAAAACACTAACTTGCACCTTAGAGAACGCTAAAAATATCGCTCAGTCTATATACGAGGCTACAGGCGCTAAACCATACATCCGGGTTTTCATTATAGTCACGAAGATAGAAAAGGAAATTGTTGGAAGAGCTAAGGGTAAAATCAATGCTGTATTTGGAGGGTTCAAGGAATCCGTGTATGACAGCATTATTTGGACAGGGGATCCAGTTGAAGACTTGATAAAAGCAGCGATTTCCTTTGATGCAGACATAGTTGTTGTCGGATCCAAAGGTTCATACAGGGGGTTCAGTTTAGGATTCCGGTTGACTTCTCTCTTAAGTAAAATTGATATACCGATCTATGTATGCAAGTGAGTTTAGTAGATCTCCTTCTATATTGCGAAAACGCCGAGAACCCATAGTAGCATTGTAGCATAGCTGCCGCTTGGTAATGTAAAAGCTAAATCAAGGTTGCTTCCTTTATCTGTGCATGAATAATTGCATACAGGTGCGAGAATAGGCCTTCTCTTAAATATATTCAACCT
>WALV01000043.1 GCA_015522645.1 Candidatus Tiamatella sp. | reverse complement strand
CTTTTAGCCATGTCTTCGATTTCTTTTTCAATGTCAACGAAGTCGCTCGTAAAATCCTTCATGAATTCATTCATCATCTCGTCTATCAAGTCGAATATAGACTTCCTTTTCTTCTTGAAATCCATTTGTATCACCTCCCTATATTTAGTGTTCTGTCTATATAGCATTATTAGATATTTTCCCGCTGTATTCACGGGAGATATAGATCTATTCCATGTTAATCAACTATATGAGCTTTTATGTCGTCTTATTTTTATATCGTTAACATTTAAAGGACCGGGAACTTCCACTATCCATACAGGTTTCATATGTTACTGGTGAGGATAAAATGGAATATAGACATGACGTGTTGATAGTTGGTTTAGGACCTGCTGGATCAAGCCTTGCCTACCTATTATCCGGCACCGGATTGAATGTGGCAGGCATCGACATGGTGGATTGGGAAAAAGTCTGGGGGAAGCCTTGCGGAGACGCTATAGGTGAGCATCATTTTGACGAGACTGGAATTCCGAAGCCGTCAGGAAAAGAGGTTAAGCAACGGGTTGATGGAATTCTAATATTTAGCCCTTCAGAGGAGTATTTCTATAGAGTTATGGGTCCAGGCTATATTATAGATAGAAATGAACTCGGGAAGCGCCTCATAAAGGAGTCTATGGATAGAGGCGTTGAAATATTTCTCAAGACTAGAGCTAGAAAACCTGTAATCGAGAATGGTAAACTTGTTGGTGTTGAAGCAGTAACTCAATCTGGCGGCAAATCTTTGTTCAAAGCAAAAGTCGTTGTAGACGCTACCGGTAACACTATGTCGTTGAGACTTAAATTGCCCAAAGAATGGCCGGTTAATGAGCCATTAAAACCTGTTGACGCTAACATAGCTTACAGGGAAATCCGCGAGATGGATTATGACATAGATGAGCCAGATTATATTAGAATATATGTTAACCAGGAAATCGCACCAGGAGGATATTGGTGGTTCTTCCCTGAGAGCAAGACCTCTGCCAATATAGGCCTCGGAGTCCAAGGAGGTAGGGGGCACCCCAATCCTATGCTTATATTCAAGGAAAAACTTGACAAACGGGGAGGGATAAACCATTACAAGAAGATATACGATGCTTCTGGATCAATAGTCCCAACACGCCGTCCTGCAAATACATTAGTATGGAACAACTTCATTGGAATAGGAGATAATGCATTTACGGTAAACCCGGTTCACGGTGGAGGCATGGGTTATGCTATGTTTGCTGCATACAATGCTAGTATAGCTATAAAAGATGCGTTTGAGAAGGGGGATTTCTCAGCTAAAGGATTATGGTACACTAATATTGGCTATATGAGAAGCTTGGGGGCGAAGCAGGCATCACTAGATATTTTCAGGATGTTCCTTCAGATGATGGGTAATGACGACATTGAATTTGGGTTAAAGAATAAGATAATGAGGGAGAAAGATATGTATGAGACTAGTGTGACAGGCGATCTAAAGGCTGATCTAAGTATACTTGACAAACTTTCAATAGTACTCAAAACTCTAGGCCGGCCAAGCCTGCTTATGAAGCTGAGAATAGTAGGTAAATACATGAGCCAGGCCAAAGAAATTTACTATAGGTATCCGGAGAGTCCCGAAGGTTTAAGTGCTTGGGTCAATGAAGTAGAACAACTCTATTCTAAGTTTAAATCGGAACTAAATATAAACTGGTAAATGCATTTAATCACCTTCTTCTTCCAGCTCTTTCTCCATCAAATATGCATCTTCACCATCTCTATAATAGTGAGGTATAACATCTTCGATTTGAAACCCGAATTTATTATAGAGCCTTATAGCACCTTCATTGCTAACTCTTACCTCCAAATATACCTTCTTGACCCCATAATTCTTTTTCATAAGCTCAATCGCTCTGGTAAGTAAGGTAGAGCCTATTCCCTTATTTCTATATTCAGGTAGAACTGCTATTGATATAACGTGGCCGACTTTATATGTTTTCCAAAGGAAAAGACTGTTCTTGTTAATTTTCGTTTCTATTCTATTCATAATGTAGCCAACTATTCTTCCATCGCAGACAGCAACTAGGAACACGTCGCCCCAATTTCTATAGACGTCGTAGTAAAAGAACGTCGGATAGTTTTCGGGGAGAACGGTTTCATTTATTCCTTTAGCAACTATAAGTTCCGAGGGAAGCACTGGTCTTACTATGCAATTCCTCTTTAAATCCTTCGTCAATGCCTTTATCACCCATTGTTCCTACGTTACTCTACATATGGTGATACAAGATTTTTGATTCCTATATAATCCTATAATATGCGTGTATGATGAGGGGGAGGACGTGAATTATCATCCGGTAGAAGACATTAAATCAACGATTTCAAGAGAGTTGGAAGGTAAATGTGTTTTACTCAGTATAACAAATAGCGTTGCGCTTTATAAGTCAGTTGATTTTGCAAGGAGCCTTATAAAAAGAGGGGCCGATGTCCATATTATGATGACCTCTGATGCATCTAGAACGGTTTCACCAATCCTTCTCGAGTGGGCTACTGGGAACCGTGTTATAACTGGTTTATCAGGCCAGACTGAGCACATATACATGGCAAGAAAATGCGATGCAATGATAATAATGCCTGCTACTCTTAACACTCTATCCAAGATAGCATATGGGATAACAGACGAGAATGTAGCGCTTACTGCAGTGTCATTTATAGGTTATAATAAGAAAGTCCTTCTAGTACCTGCAATGCATTTAAACATGTATAAAACAGACTATCTCTCTACAATTCACGCTAAACTTGAAAGTCTGAGCACTGTATATTCTTTGCCGCCTCGTGTTGTGAACGGATCTCTTAAAATACACGAGGTTGACGATATTGTAAGATGGAGTGTTCCCCTGATTTTACGAGGCCGCGATTTAAAAGGAATCAAAATACTGGTAACTGCAGGATCCACTCGCGAATACTTGGATAAAGTACGGTTTATAACGAATCCAGGAACAGGTAGAATGGGAGTTGAAATAGCATCTGAAGCACATGCAAGAGGAGCGTATGTAGTTCTTTTAGCTGGGCACTTGGAGGTTAGAATTCCAGGGTTCATGGATAATGTTGTGAGAGTTGAAACAACAGAAGAAATGGCTGCTGAAATGGAGGAATTAACATCATCAACACAATATGATGTTATAATCTCTGCCGCGTCTCCCGTGGATTTCAGACCTTCAGAGTTTTACGATGAAAAACTGAGAAGCGGTCAGGAGTTGGCTATAAAACTTACACCAACTCCGAAGGTGATATCAAAAATTAGGGTACGCCCCAAGATTCTGGTCGCCTTCGTCGCGGATATCGCTGATAGTGTCGATGATCTGAAGATGATGGCTTTCAATAAACTAAGAAAGCATGACGCAGAGTTAGCAGTTGCTAATAATATTGGCAGAAAAGACATAGGTTTTGCTTCCGAGTATAATGAGATTCTAATTGCATACAAGAACGGTAATTATGAGATTTCTCCTAAAATGAGGAAAGAAGAGGTATCAAGGTTTATACTGGATAGAATAAAGGAGAAAATGTTTATTGGTGAATAAAACGTGGAGCAATTTGGCAGCGTAAACGAGGTTGTGCAATTTCTTGTAAATAGAGAGTGGGATAAAGTAATAAATAACGTAATAGAGTTCATTCGCTCACAGGTCTCTAAGTCTAAAACCAATGGTGTTGTAGTTGGTCTAAGCGGAGGAGTAGACTCAGCGGCATCGTTTGCAATAGCTGTAAGAGCATTGGGGACAGAGAAGGTTAGAACACTTGTAATGCCCGATCAAAGAGTTACACCAAAAGAAGACGTGGAAGACGCTGTAGAGCTATCTAAGCAGTTTGGTGTTACACCACATTCTATAGAAATCTCTCCTATAGTGGATGTTTACACTTCAACTATACCTGTCCACGACGAAAACGATGTCATGCCTGTAGGTAATTTACGAGCTCGGATCCGAATGGCTTTACTCTATTATTATGCGAATAAATACAATCTAATGGTACTGGGAACTGGTGATAGAAGCGAAATACTCATAGGGTATTTCACAAAATATGGTGACGGAGGAGTTGATATATTGCCAATAGGATGCTTCTATAAATCTCAGGTGAGGAAAATAGCTGAAAAACTTGGTGTGCCTAGGAAAATAGCATACAAACCCAGTTCACCTAGACTGGTTCCTGGTCATCTTGCAGAGAAAGAGTTGGGGATAACTTATGATACCGTTGATGCTATTCTGCACCTATATTTTGATAGGCACATGAAAAGAGAGGACATCTGCTCTGTGAATGGAATAGAGTGCACTCATTTTGATAGGGTTATTGAACGATATGAAGCAACCCATCATAAACGTTCAATGCCGCCCTCACCAAGCATTGACATATGGCTCTAATCTCATTGGTGCTCAAAAACATGGATGATGCAAGTTTTTCCAGACATGGCTGTGTAGAGGTACCTCACCATATTACATCTATATGGGTTCCATACATAAGAGCAGATTACTTAAGGAGTGGATCGAGGGGCCTAGGTCTAATAGTTTCCCCCAGACTGAAAGCATGCTGGTTTAAACGAAGAATCGTACCTCCATACCAACCAATCGATGAACTAGATTTCGTTGAAAATAGAATATCAACTGACTCACTTATAGGAATCAAGACAACGCTCCCTCCTGGATATGGTTATGCGGTTAGTGCAGCAACATTCATCAGCTATTACTTATTATCGGGTTTCCTAGCAGGCTCTAGAAGCTATCTTGGCTCACTGGATGAGGCGCATATGGCTGAAATTGGCGTGAAAACCGGTTTAGGAGATGTATTAGCCATTTCATACGGTAAAGGGGTAGCTTTCAGAGTCAAAGAAGGATCACCGTCTAAAGGCACGGTTGAAAATTTCAAAACCCCGCAATCGATAGAGGTAATATCAATTTATAAAGAAAGGATGCACACTAACAAGCTACTAAGCATGTACAACAGCAAAACTCGAAGGCTTGCTATAAAGCTTTTAAAGAAGTTTGATATGAACCCCGGATTTGAGTGTTTTTTAGAGGTCTCCGAAGAATTTACATTCAAAGCTGGAATGCACTCTTTCCCTCGAAACGAGCTTTGTTTTCTAAGAAAGATCCCTGGCGTGATAGGTGTTTACGCCAAAAAATCGGTTTCAGTGCTATTCATCGAAAAGGATAAGCTTCTGGATGCGGTTTATCAATTAAGAGAGGCTAGTTCCAGTACTAGGATTCTTAGACTCGAACCAGATTACAATGGAATAATATTTATCGGTATCTAAGAGAGAGTATAGAGGTGTCGTATTTGACGGAGATACCTAAATCCCATCCAAGATACGAGTCACTACTGATGAGGGAAAGAGTTATAGATGGATACAAGAAAGGCATCGTCGCACTTGCTGGATTAATAGCACACGGTAGAGGGGAAGCATTTGACTATATAATCGGCGAGAAAACTAGGGGGTTTGCAATGAAAGCCATCAAGGCGGGGGCAGCTATGATGCTTCTAGGTCGAAAGGCAGTTGTCAGTGTCAATGGTAATACAGCAGTCCTTGTTCCAGACTCCCTTGCTGAGTATTCAAAGTTAACGGGAATCCCGTTGGAAGTGAATTTGTTCTATAGAACTAGAGAAAGAGAGGAAGCGATCTATACATGGCTTAAGAGTCATGGGGCTCCTGAGGTTTTGGGAGTCTATGACGAGACAACAATATTGGAAGGGTTAGAAAGCTGGAGGAGAGTTGTGAGCATTAAAGGAATATATTCAGCCGACGTCGTGTTAGTCCCATTAGAAGATGGTGATAGAACCGAAGCTCTTAAAAAAACTGGTAAAAAAGTTGTTACAATAGACTTGAACCCGTTTTCCCGGACGTCTCAATATGCTGACATAACTATAGTTGACAACATTTGCAGAGCGTTTCCCTTGCTTGTTAATTACACTAGGGAATTAATGAATAAACCTAGGCAATACCTAGAAGAGATAGTTAATAACTACAATAATAAGGAAACGCTGTCAGAGGCTATAGCGTTTATCAGAGATAGACTCACTGTTCTCTCCTATCCCCCTGGTCTCCAGGGGCAGTGAATGCCTCCTACTAGTATTAGCTGATCCTGATAGCTTGAATGACAACATTTCAGCTAAATCTAGTATTTGAGTAGACATTTCACGTTCTATAGACAGCTCTTCCTCGTATTCCTCTGTATCCTCGAGGAATCTAACAATAATAGGCAACACGTCAAAGACTATTGTTCTAAATTTCCTCTTATCGTTTTCCAGCAATCTTTTTTTCCTTGAAGTCCTCTTAAGATACTCAAGAACTCCTAAAGGATCTATGCTATAGAATTGTACCCTGAGCAATCTTATTCTAGGGTCGTTTTCATGTAATCTATTTTCAACTATCCTCTTCAGCAAATTCAGATTAACTACTTTCCACCAGTGCTGGTTGGAGCTCTTGTAGGATGTTTCTATGATTCCTACTTCTCTTTCCAGTATTCGAAGAAGAGGCGAAGGATTATAGTTTAGACCGTAATTAGTTAATCTTCTCTTAAGAGACTTGAAGCTGAAATCACCAAGTTTCGTATCACTACTCGGATAAATGGTTTCTTCGTATATTGCTTTAAGAATAATCCTCCCCCTATCCCCGTACTGAGCTATAAAGTCCTCAATATCCATCAACGAGCCTCAGCACCCAGCTCTTCCCTAGGAATTCCTCTACGGGGTTATCTTTTATATTTTGTAGTTTCTAATAACAGTAACTCATCCAACTTTAGACCCAAAGTTTCCCATGATTCCTATAAACAAGAAATGACAATGAATACTCCAGGTTTCCTATGTATTATTCACATACTCGGAATACCTATTGTATAGGGGCTTCAGGAAGAAGAGAATTATAACTATAGACTGGAATAGAACTTCAATAATAGCCCACATGAACCCCTTTTTCTTGTAAACAACAATAACTCTATCCCAGTCCATTTTAACAACAACATATGTTATGATTAATGTTGCAATTACTATAGCAACTAGGATTTCAGGAGACATAATACTAGTTCCACCTGTGAGTATTGAGAGTGACGAACCAAAAGCTACAGAGAGGCCAGTAATTACTGTTTTACCGAGAGTTACAGCTATGAAGAATCTTATTATGCTATATCCGGTGACGCTTAATGGGATATAGAAAACGTCATCCGGCAAAGGAGTTGCTGCAAATAATAGTAGAGCTAGAAATATACCTCTTTGAAACATATCAGCAAACTTCGTTAACTGCTCTCTTTTCTCCATTGAAATTAGTTTACGCCCTGTTCGGAAGAGGAAGAAGAGAATAGTTTTTCCTAGGCCAGCTCCTAAACCTCCAGCTAATCCTACTGCTATCTTGTCAACGGCATTTCCATTTGAGGCGGCGTACAGTGATATTACAACGAGATAAGGAACCGTTAAGTAAGGAAGAATATTGCTAAGCAGGGCTACTATAAATATCCCGAGAATGCCTAAGCTTTCCACGTTATGGAAAACACTTGAAATAGTATTGATATCCAAACGAACTTTCCCCTTCGCTCTATCACAATGAAAATAAGGGCATTTAAAACTATATTAGATGAATCCGACTAGATGATTGGGGATGACGAGGCTCGAAAGGGCTTAGCCGGTCTAACCGGCTTTGATGACCCCGCGCAGGGCCGACCCGGTGTTTAAGGTGGAACCAGTCACATGCTTAAGGGATCCCTATATTATAGGGTTAAGTGACGAAGATGTGAGAAGGATTAGATACTCAGATACTGTCCTGATTCAATTATCGGACGGTCTTAAACCTTTTTCTTACTTAATAAACGATTGCTTGAAGAAGATCAAGCCCAATATAAGGATAGTAATTGAGATATCTGAGACGTATGGGGCATGTGATTTACACCTGGAAACAATTGCCGCGTTAAATCCTAGCCTAATCATACACATAGGACATAATAAATACCCGGAAGAGCTAGGCTCCGTCCCCGGCCTGACTGAAGTGTTAGATAAAATCATATTCATACCGGCTTATAGTACACGTAGAATTACGGGTGAATCGTTAAAGACTGTATTGGGTATTCTACAGGAAATGGATGCTAGTAAAATATCTCTCACTGGAACAATACAGCATGTTAAAGAGCTTCCTAGAATCGCGGATAAACTTACCAAGAACGGAATTAGTGTCGTTATACCTGAACCCCGGTTCCATGTAATGGAAAGCGGTCAAATCTTAGGCTGCGATTATTCTGCATTGGTAAAGGCTGAAAATATAGTCAATGCACATGTTATTGTGGCCGGAGGAGAGTTCCATTATAATGGCGCTTTACTTTCATCTTACAAGCCTGTGATAAAGATTGATCCGTATACAGGGGAAGTATTATATGATAACCGTGCTAGAGATGTTATACTTAAGAGGAGGTACTATAAAATTTTCCAGGCGATGGATGCTGACAGTTTTGGACTGGTAATAGGATCTAAAACAGGGCAGTATAGGCCATGGTTAATAAATGCTTTGAAAAAAGTCTTAGAAAATTACGGGAAATCATACAGAGAACTCGTAATTGCTTCTCTATCCAGGGATGCATTGCTAAACATAGATACTCCAAGCATTGATGCATATATAGTCACATCGTGTCCTAGGTTACCTATAGATGATCTCAGCGATTTTCATAAACCCGTTCTAACCCCAGGTGAAGCTGTGATGGCTATAAAGCAGAGCTTTAAGGAATACAGGTTCCCTTGGCTATAGGAATATTATTAACATAGAATGATATTGATTGTTGGTAAAAATTATTCAAGCACTCGTTCCACTATTCCAAGAATCTTTGCTTTACCTCCTGTAGGAACGACTAGTTGCTCACCGCATGACAAACATCTTACAGGGAATGTAGCATGATCGAATATTATTTGCTTGTAACCACAGTTAGGGCATACAACTTGGACAAACCTGCTTTTGGGTTTTGGTATTAAAACCCTTCTTTTAGGTACGAAGAGCATCGAAGCTCACCTCATAACATCTATTAATTCTATCTTCTTAAGCCTGATACCAAGCCTATAAGTGGTGTACCCGCATTTCGTGCATCTTACCCTTAATAGAACTTTCTTGGTTACTTTAGCGAACCGTTTCTGCTCAGGTTTTCTTTGGCTTCCATAACCCTCTTTTTTCCTCTTATATCTTCTTTCCCCTTCAGACAACTTGCGTCTCTTACCATGTTTGTATATGCTCACAGTATGAATAGTGTGAGTACCGCATTTCGGGCAATACGTCCTTATCTTTTTTGGAAACTTCATACCCTATCACCTCATAACCTAGGACAAAAAGGGTATTATCCCTGAGCATTAAATATTTGCCCCTCGTCAAGCAGGATGCTAATTATACTGGATTTTACAGGTGATACTAGGCCTAATGCAGTGAATATTATGGAATCTGAGAAGGATAGAAAGGTATAGTCCCCCTCTAGCAGTTGAATGTCTTTATAAGGATGATGAAAACCTTTCTTAACCCTTACTACCACGTTACCAGAATCAGTTACTAGGTAATTTCCTCCTATATGATACGCGTAAATATCCACTATTTCCTTTATAAATGTAAACACGTCTTTGTCAAGGCCACTGTAATCTTCTAGGCGTTTCCCGTCTGATAACCCCATATCTCTAAGCCTTATCCGTGAAACCAGTTCAGACGAATTCTGTAATTGTTTAATAAGCTCATTGCAATATTCACTGCTGGATCTGTTTCCGCAATAGGAGGATATCAGGTCCATTATCTTTTTCACGTGATCCCTGCTTAAAGACTCTATTACCCCCATAGCAGCTTTAAATGGTCCCCCAGCCGGTATGCTAGACAATTAGGTCACCTGAGTAAACTAATCCTGCTAGACCTTTAAAAAGAAGGAATACCCCAATGTTTCCTTCCACTTTATATGTTATGTTCTTCGAGAACACGTTCTTATTTCCTCCAAAATAGACCTCCATATTGCAAAGAGGCTTTATCTTCAATGTTCCCTTAAAAGGCGAAAACTCGTCAAGGCGAACTTCCTCATCTGGACCCTTCTTCACTTCAGAAACTATGAGACCGGATTTACCATTTATGGATCCTGGTATTCTAACCAGTCTTGTGGTATCTATTGTAACTTGAGCATCCGTCTCGATGCTTGCATGCTGGGTGATTCTTTCAAGGTTACTCCAGAAAAACTCTTCGAAACTAACACTAATTGCCTCTTTTCTATGTAGATATAAAGCCCACCTTGCTAACCGCCCTCTCCACCCGGGTTCTTCGGGTTGCGGTATTTGGGAAATTAAACCCCTTCTTTTAGGGATAATAATATTCAAGGCTAGCCCGGTACCGTTCAGGTAATCTGCTAGTTCTCTTCGCTCCTCTCCCTCTAGAAGAAGAAGGTCCCTGTCTTTTACTAAGACATGGAATCCCCTATTACCAGAGAAATGTATCTCAATATACTTGAGACCGAAATCTTTTTCTAGAATATTCTTCGCTTCATATGCTTTTGCTAACCCTATTTCTAAGCATTCTTCTCTGAACAATTCCAGACCGACGGACGAGTTTTTACAGGGATTGTAGGTTTTGTCTTTGCATTCTATCAAATGATCTACGTCTATATCTAATTGCAGCTCAGCCCCACTCCACCCTTTTTCCTTCATAGTGGGAGCATCAGGGATCTCGTATATAGCGGAACTATAAAAGGCGGAATGCGGGAGTTTAACCAGAATCCATCTTTTCAACTCTTCTTTAGATTCAAACACGATGTGACGCATATAGCTTTTCATATTGAATAACTGAAAAGCGAATTCACGCGATCTAAAGTCGTCTGGGAGGACTAGATCTCCCCCCTTTATCTTATAGTATTTCCCGACTATGAATTCACGGGGATCACGTGATGAGTGGCGAGACATAGAATGTCAGCCTTCCACCGCCAATATATTCTAGATCTGCCTTCAGTGGCGCATCCTCACTGTAATGTATGGTTACAGACTCTGCTACCTTAGCGGCCTTGACCATATTAGATAAATATATTACTGAATAAGACGTAGAATCCTCTGATTCTACGTCTAGTTCTATTAGATTTTGTTTCTCTGTAGAAAGCTCTACCTCAGCTTCTTCTATATCGCCTAGTGATGATAGATAGAGCTTGTCTTGTTTTGCTGTAAATGTAACAGAGCTTCCTGTAAGCTCTATATCTCTGATTATATCACTGAAAATGCTGCTCATCATTTTGGCGTGAACGGTGAATCCTACTTTTGGTTCAGGAAGTTTCTCATAGGGTAGCTGGATTTGAGGTAGCTTGAAGTTTCTAATACCCTTGCCTTGTAATGATATATAAATATGAGAATCATTGAAGTCTAATTCTAGTGTATCATTTTTCAACGCCCGCCTGAATATTCTTATGATATCCTCGAAATTCACGGCAAGAGTAGCTTCCTCCTCAATATTGTATGTGCTAAATGCTTCCTTGGGATAATACAGGTCCACCATCATTATTTTCGAGGGATCGATGGCCCTTAGCTTTAAACCGTTCTTATCTAATACAAACACACCTTCAGCTATAACCTTCTCTATGGACTCTATCATAAACCTCCATAGTCTTGCATTCATGAATTGTAGTTTCGCCAAAAAACTTTACACCCCACTTATTCTAGAATCTTTACCATGAATATATTTTATATTACTAGCCATTGCTTTTACAAAGTGTTTCCAGAAGCTCTATTGTTACATTCAAAGACCCTTTGGTTAGCTCACCTAGTGACACTATCCTAGGATAAGACGTAACAATAGGGGGAGTCCTTGCTATAGATTCTTCTATAATCCTATTGGCTTTAATTAGAGCCTTATACAATGCCTCGATTCGCAGACAAACGTCACTCATATTCCCGCCACGTGTATCCACATTTCTTACATCTATAGAACCTAGTCATCGGCTCATCAGCCGACCTTGTTTGAACCATCCAATAATAGACCTCGTCCGATCCGCACTTGGGGCATCTTACTACTCCTTTTAAGAGAGAGGCCGTAGGAGGCATATCGTCCTCGATAACAACAAGTTTATCCCTTGGACTATGCTTTGTCTTGCTTTTGATAACCACACTATCTTCTTTTTTGGCCTCTTCTCTATACCCGCATTTAGGGCACACGAATACAGTTTTCCCCCCCTCTTTTTTCGGAATCATTATTGACCCGCATTTAGGGCAGAACTTTACCACTAACCATCACCTCAGCCTTAACTGCTACTCTTTTAGCAAAAACGTTAATTACTATAAGTTTCTCGTTTTCCACTGTAACATCATTGCATTCAATGGCCGGTAAATCCATATTACATGTTTCATCATTTTCTGCGCACGTGTATCTAACTTGGCTTATGAAGCCGAACTCTTTGATCTGGGAACACAACGATTTTCGTGGCAGGATCACAGCATTATCAATAGTTAATCCACGCGATACTAACACAGTACAGATGGATCTTGCACACTTTATATGCAAGAAACGAGTTTCTCGCTTTATCTCTTATCCCTCTATGGATTTACTGTATTTTTCTTCGAGTAATTTGAGATCATTTAATATAGATTTTATGGCGGCTTCCACTGCTTGGGAAGGGCTAATAGAGTCGTCTGTTAAGATGGTAATTTCTGGGACACCTATAAGGGGGTGGGGTATATCATAGTATGCTCGTTTAACGCCTTTTACTCTTTTAAGGTATCCTACTAGTAGGTTTGCAATGGTATGATCCTCGCCTTTAAGCTGGAATATAAGTTTGTTACTATTTTCCCCGATTATTTCGATCTCCATATTTCATCACACACCTTCGGAGATTTATTGCTTACTTGAGACGTTAAATATAGTTTACATAATACTTTCCTCCAATCTTGTGATCCTCTAATTTTCCCTTCTTTTCTTATTAGAAAACCCTTATTCAGTAATTCGTGTAATAGCTCCATGATGCTCTTCTCCGGGAACATGTAAGCCAGGACAGTTAGGAGAGATCGGGTGGACTTTGTTAGGTTCTTCAACTTGCTTATCTCACTATATTTTTCCGCCATTTTTGACAGGATATTACCCAATATTTCTGGGGGGGCGTTCGTTTCCACAGCATTCTTAGACTTATAAGCGGAGAAACCGTTTATTTTTATCAATTCTATTAATGGATCCATAGGTACGGTTCTCCCTGAAAGGCGGGTAATCTCGTTAACCGAGTATTGTACTAGGTTTTCATCTCTTCTCTTGGAATATTGGAGTAAAACGTTTCTAATTGAACGGTCTACATCTTTTTTCAAGTAGTCATTAGTATAGAACTCTATTCTTAAAGCTCCTTTCTCATACTTAATACTAGTAAACTTAGTCTTCGAAGAGCTGAGTATTTTATCGATTAGCTCTGTCTCAGTGAGCTCTATTCCCTTTGGGATTTTAATGTATAGTGTGTTTTTCTTCATTTTGTTTCGAGGCACGATGCATCACGCATCTAGAAATTCAAGTCAAAATAACATAGAGGTTTATGTAAGATATAGATCTAATATACATAGAAGCTAAGGACTCTTTTCATCCTAGAATATATCTGATCCCTATTTTTGATTAGTGCAACTTTTTTCTTTACTTTCTCCCCGCATTCAGGACATTTCATTGTTCGTTCATCAACTACTTCTAGAGGAGTATTGCATTCGGGGCATAGCGAGTAGATAACTCCGCATATTGGTTTTTTGGTTGACAATTGGAACGGGTTTCTTGACCCAGTTACCTGTGCTATAACTATGTCTCCGGTATAAAAGTAGTCATGGAGGTCCTTTACATACTCATGGGCCACTAGGTTTATCGGTATTAATCCTGTAAGCGTCCCAGAGAATTCTTCTACAAGGTATGTTCTTCCAGTTAGTATGAGTTTACCGTATATGTCAAGTATAACCATGTCTGGTTTTATCATAGTTACAACGCCAATAACCATATCTCCCTGTCTAGGGAACTTAGCTTTCCTCGCTGGTATGACATTGGCTGTTCTTTTTACCATATCGTAAAACGCTTTTCCGGTATACATGCTTCTAAGGTAACCATTCCCATTCCCATATACTCCTTCGCCTTCTAAATATTCTTCCATCACTCCGAGCTCGTCGCCAGGAGTTACTATATTTTTCATAGCATTTCACCTCTAATGAGCAAAGAACGACTATTTCACTATGCCGGCTTGTTTTTTGGCTCTATATCTATACGCCACATACCGGTCTTCCGGGGAAAACCTTGGAGGATGAGGCACGTAAAGCTCTCCTCCACATACCGGGCATTTATCTCTTCTAAGAGTGTATCTACCGCATCTCCTACATCTTCTAAGAAGCCACTTCAATACAATTCACCGTTAGCTTCATTATTTCTCTTTTATTCTGGTGAAACTAAACTCAAGTCCTAGTTTCCTGGCTTCTTTCTCTGCTCTCTTTAACGTTTTAGATAGTGCAGCCTCGAGAGTCTTATAGTCATATCCTGCCAGGTCTATCCTATATTTGGGCGTGCCTATGGTGTAAACTTTTACTGTAACAGACCTGTCTTTCTTTGATGCATATTTCATTATATTTGTAAGTAGTTTTTTTATTCTTTCAACCCCGTCTGCTGCTAGTGATTTAATTTCAATCATACCCGAGATTTTTACATGTTTTACTTCAACATGTTTTACAGCAGTTTCATATAAAAATTCAATCCAGTGTTCTGGGATACCTGCCTGTTTAAGCGCCTCTGGGCCCTCAATAACGGTGTATTCAAGGGCAGTCATGAGGTCACCGTAGTGATCTTCTAGTGGCCATATGACTTTGTTATAGGCCTCATCAACATTTGCTCCTATTTTCTCTGCTACCATAGTTACCAGTGTTGTAGCTTTTGTTCTTCTTTTGAATTGCATCATCTTTCTTCGTTTTTCACCTTCCATGACTTTCTTTAGGCTTACGTCGACTTGCATCTTTCTCTTATTGACACGAATAACTTTCACAACTATTTTGTCTCCTGTATGGTATAGATTGTTGAAGTTTCGCATCAACCTTGCCCCAATTTCGCTCCAAGGTAGAAAAGCAGGCAGGTTGTCATATTCGTCTAACTTGAGGTATGCACCGTAATCTTTGATATCTGTTATTGTGCCTACAACTAGTTCTCCTACTGAGGGTAGCGGAGTTCTTGGTTTCAGCGGCATCCTGTTGCACCCTAATTAGAAGAGCGTTCTGTTAACGCTAAATAACTTATGTCAAGTCAATACGGGACGTCTTTGAGTTTTAGGTTATATGCTATTCTATTTGTTCCTATATGTAAGACGAATATGGTTAGATAAATTAACAGAAGAGCATATAGATTCATTTCCACCCCTGACAAGTAATAGAATAGCGTTGTGCAAAGAGCGAAATCTAATTGGTCAGCAAATAAAAGTGGTTCACCCCTTTCATAGCCCATTCTTCTTTTAAGGAATGAGCCGGCAACATCGCCTAGCATGGCACCCAGACCACCTAGTAATCCTATGTAGAGGAAGTTATTGTTGAATGTAACTAATGCTTCAAACAAGCCAATTATCAAGCCGGCTAATACTCCTATGAGGAATCCTTCAACAGTTTTACCGTCACCAAAGACTCTTTTTCCATCTATAAACTTTTTACCCCCATCAAGAGGGGTTTTCCCTTTAAATATTACAGGAGCTCCATTCGCAACCATAGCCGGCAAGAAAATTACGAGCAAATCCACATAATTCCAAGCTAGTCCAGAGACGTCCATGTCATCCCCCCATCCTCTAGAAACACTACTGATAGTTTCCTTATTTTTCGACTACTCGTATAGATGCTTTCAACCTTAAACTCTTTTTCACTAGAACCTCTATCTATCCTACAAATACAATCACCGTAGAAGGAGGCATATTTGAACGCTGAAACACGATCCGGTTGCTCGCAAGGCTCGATTGTACTTATTGAGACATACTTGTCTGCGTGATATCTCAGCAAAGCTAATTGGAAAACTGTTAGCCTGGAAATAGTAGGATCAATAGGATTTTCCCTGTAAAAAAACGTTAAATCAACAAGGATTATCAAGTCTTCTTTCCCAGCGTTCTCGAGCAATTTCACGGTTTGATCCTGGATATCTAGTACCTTATAGAATGATGCGCCTTCCATTCTTTTCTTGAACTTATATGATGGGGGAGCTATTATTGTCACGTTTGTACCAGTATGAACGTAATGCAAGACAATGTTTTCTATAAAGTCTATTAAAATAGATTTTTTATTTGCAAAAAGAATGGGAAAATTGAATTCTCCAAGCAATGGATAGATAGCATTATTCTCTAAAACCTACGACCCCTCCTACGATTTTTCCTAAGAGTCATCTCTAGGTCAACTTCGTTATCTAGGACCATAATCTTCTTTTTTATTTCATCGATTATATTATCAACTAGAGATTTCTTGTCTGTAGGCATCTCTTTTACATATTTCTCGATAACATCTAGGCCTTGGCCTGTAAGTTTAACTTTCTTCGTTCTCGGCTCGGTCTCTATTAAGTCAACATACATTAATGCAACTAAGTCATCTTTGAGTTGCTTACTGTTTGGATGTCCCCCAACTACGAAGAATTTGTAACCGAGATTGTGGCCTTTTTCTTGGACTTCATGGACTAAATGATAAATCGTTTTCTCATTCAATTCCTTGAACTTGGATAACAGGTATAATAATCCCATTAGTCTCTCATTTTTGAGCACTTGATCAATCGTTACCACTTTAAATGTAACTAGTTTAAAGTCTTTAGTTCCCTTTGAAGGCTGAGACATTTTTACACCCCTACTTCTATCTAAATGTTTAATTACATTGCTCTTTATATAAAGAAGCTTTAGTATGTAGATATGGACTTTGGAAGGGGATTTAATAGTTGAAAGCGCACTCTGTAACGTTAAGAATAGCTATAGGATTGTTTTTGGTTGTCGTAATAATATCCAATACGTTTTATATAGCGGATGCTTTACCCGGTGATGAGAGAGTTAGAACTGGCTGGTTTATAGCGCCAGCAGTCGAGGGCCACGAAGGGCAGCTTGTTAACATATCGATCACTGTAAAAAGAGGTGTTGGGAAAGTATACGTTCAAGCAGGCGGTAGTGTATCCTCATCCACTAAGACCAGTAGTGAGCTAGCATTCTACATAGCATGTACGGCTGCAGGTGTTGATTGGAGGAATTTCAATGCTATAATCCAGTTCCATACATCAGACTCTGTCGAGGGGCCTAGTGCTAGTTTCGGTATAGCTTTAACTACATACTTGCTGTTGAAAGGGTTCAATGTAAGTTTAGACCATGTAATAACCGGTGCGATAAGCCCTGACTTTTCCGCCGTTCCAATAGGAGGAGTAGATATTAAACTGAAGGCTGCGGAAGCATCTGGGTATAAGTTATTTCTTCCTCTAGCAAATTTAGGCGATGTCGACAAGAGCAATAGGAATGAAACCGTGTTCGTTACAGGTATCTTCAATGCATCGAGAATGCTTGGATACGACCCTAATACTATTTTCGGGCTTCAATTAAACAATATTGGTATCTCGATTCCCAGGCAATATGAAACTCGTACAATGGAGGATGCTGTTAGTATGATAAATATGGCATACAAGAACATTACAGTCGTGCCCAAAGATTTTGCTAGTAAGTATAGACCACTTTACCAGAGTACACTGTCACTAGTAGAGGAAACCAACAAGACTATACATGACGGTAAAATATATCCTTACTCAGCAGCCAGCCTTGCATTCAGGGCACTAGTAAATGCAACAGCATTCTATGAATTCTATATTTTGTCAACTAATGTTAGTACTATGTCAAAGGAACTGGGTAAAGTAAAAGAATCTATGGTTGATCTCAATGATATGCTTAGAAAAATAAGAGGCAACACGTTATGGGAGTTTGAGTTGAAATCTGTCGCAGCGTCGAGGCTTGCGGAAGCCAATACTACATACTTACAATTAATGAAATCATATACCTCAATGAATACATTGGCTCAGTCATGGAATCTAGGTTATCTTAAAGCTAGACTAACAAGCGTTTCACACTGGGCAAGGTTAGCTATTCTGTTAAGCAACAAGCCACCCTTAATATCTGAGAGCAATATACATAAAGCATTAAAATCATATATAGACTACGCTCAGATCACTCTTGATTACCAGTTGTCACTTATTAAAGAATCTAAGCTGAGTGACGAGTTGAAGAACCAGTTACTTAAGAGCCTTGATAGAGACAAAGAGCTTCTCAGCATGTCCCAAGAGTATTGGGCTAATAGAAATGATACTATTGCATTCGGTTTGGCCATGGAAGTTATGGCTGATTCACTGTCAAGGTTTACAGGTATGGTAGATACCGCTTTAGCAGAGAGTCTACAGTATTTACAAGGGGTAAAAAGCTATACACAGGAACTTGAAAACACTGCAACCATCCTGGAAATGCGAGCACTAGCGTATGGCTATCCCTCTATCCTTACAATGGATTACATAGAATACGGAAAAGAACTCACAAAAATGGGAGACCTAGAAACAGCGCAAGGAATCACTTCATACGGGGTATCATCAGCGATATTCTGGATACTAGTATCCCACTCTACACAACTGCTACAAGAGAGTAATGAAACACTACTTAACAGTTCTCAGAACCCGCCATCCACTATACAAGTAACTTATCTGGTTTCCATATTGTTCCTGGGTATCTCTATCGGGTATTTACTATCAGTCTACTCCTATAGAAGAATACTACGGGGCATCGAGCAATCCAGGCTCACATGAAATCTAGCAAGGTCTTTCTATCCTTCTCTGGTTCAGCTAACTCTTTGACTAGGCCTTTGATTATTCTCCCAAAATCCTCTTCAAGCAGTTCCCGTACTTCTATCTTGTAGAACGCCGATGCAGGGTGAAAAGTAGCTGTAAGCTTAACAGGAACACCCTCTACGTTGGCTGAATACACTTTTCCATGAGAGCGATACATTCCATTCCATTTAAGGTGTGCTAATCCAAATATTATGGAACCAGCAAATCGTCCTAGACATACAATTATTTTAGGCTGGACTATCCTGATCTGCCTCTTTAAGTATGGGAGACATGCATGGATTTCTTCAGGCTTTGGGTCCCTATTGTTCGGAGGACGGCATTTTACAACATTTGTTATATAAACATTTTCACGTTTTAGTCCTGCTAATCCCACTAAATAATCTAAAAGCTCACCAGCTCTGCCTACGAATGGTCTTCCCTGTAAGTCTTCATTTCTACCAGGTGCTTCACCTATAAACATTACCTTAGCATCGAGAGGGCCTTCGCCTGGCACAGGATTGGTTCTATATTTGTAGAGAGAGCATCTAGTGCAGTTCTTAATCTCACTTATAAGCCTACTCATTTCAAGTATTCTCTCATCCTCAAGGCTTTTCAAGCCATACCACCCTCGAACTCAGCAGGTAGTTCGCCGTGAAACCCAACAATATACCTGTAAACTGACCCAAAACCGGGTGGATTCCCAGGTACTCTGTTGTTAATAACATAGTTAAGAAGGTTGTTATCGCTGAAACCGAGGAGGATAAATGATAAAACATTAGTCGCGCAAGGAAGCCATACTTCTTCTCTTCCCTTGCCTGGAAAGTGAACTTATCATTTAAAATAAAGTTGCTAATTATACTAGCTTCTATGCCGGTAAGACTCGATAACTCTTTTGATACACCATAGTATAGAAGGAACCACATTATGCCCAGATTTACCAAAACACCCGAAGCCCCGACAGCCGCGAATTTAAGCGGCTCGGATACGTTGAAAACATGAATTAGGAAATCAACTAATGTATTAGTACTTATCTTGCTTTTCCCCGCCCGCCTGTTTCTGAAAATGTATGGTATCTCTGAGATCCTTAAGTTATTGTGTCTCCCCAGGATTTCCAGGAGGATTTTATAGCCCCTAGGGTTTAACCGTTCAATATCTATGGATGATTTTCTAACGATGAAGTATCCAGACATGTTATCCCTTACTTCCCGGGCCCCTCTAACTAGCATCCTAGCTATAAGGCATCCAGCTTTACTGGCAAGTAACCTAATATTGCTCCATCCTTCTACTCCTCCCCCAAGCACATACCGTGATGCTACAACGACATCATATCCTTCTAAGGCTTTCTGATAAAGCCGCGGTATCAGTTCCGGGGGATGCTGGAAATCAGCGTCCATGACTACTACATAACTCTTAGTGGCATGTTTTAATCCTTCTTTTACTGCTGTGGCTAAGCCTCTTTCATTGGTCCTAACTATCAGCTTGATTCTATTATCCTTTAGAGATAACTCCTTTACTATTTCTGAGGTACCATCTGGACTGTTATCGTCTATAACAATTATTTCAAATCCCTTGCAACCATGTCCCTCAAGGATCTCTGTTATCCTCGATAGAAGTAGCTTTATGTTATCTTTTTCGTTATATGTAGGTATAACTACTGATAAATCGCAAGCAAGCTTCTCCGTCAATACTAGTTCAACCGGTTATCAAGATCCTGAAGACTCCTCTTCCTGCTCTCCCAGTTCCTCCTCTCCCTTTTCAGGAGGTTTTTCACCGAGAATCTTATCTCTTAACTCAGCAGGTAAATCATCTATATCTATAACAGGATATGTAAGAGGTGCATTACTTCTCCTCGGGCCAGTCACCAAATATCTCTCCGGGTCATCATCTGCTCTATTTTTGAAAACCCTGGCTTTTATATACTCATTATTCCTGGTCTTTATATAGATGTATTTTCCATGCTTCCCTCCCACTACACCATCACCCGTATCCACAAGGGATACCATTACACTGTATAAAAAGGATTATTGTCTTTCAGGATGGTAAGATTGATTTCCTTTTATATCTATGATGCACTTACTTGGTGATGATTCATGGTAGAAATTAAGATAGAGAAACCGGTTTCGAGATTGCAGAGAATTAGTATACACAGCCACATTAGAGGTTTGGGGTTAGATGAGAATGGGAGGGCTATTAAAGTAAAGGATGGCCTTGTAGGCCAGTTAAAAGCACGGGAGGCAGCTGGTATAGTAGTAGAGATGGTCAAGGAAGGTAGAATGGCTGGTAGAGGCGTATTATTTGTAGGCCCCTCGGGAACAGGTAAAACAGCCATTGCTATAGGCATAGCTAGGGAGTTAGGCGAGGATACTCCATTTGTTGCTATTAGCGGCTCAGAAATCTATAGTAGTGAAGTAAAGAAAACAGAGTTTCTAATGCAAGCAATAAGAAGGGCAATAGGTGTTAGGATAAGGGAGACTAGAAAAGTCTATGAGGGGGCAGTTAAGGAAGTATCCTATCAATTCGAGAAGAACCCGTTTATGCCTTATGCTCAGATTCCCGTTGGGGCGGTAATAACGCTAGAAACGGAAGACGACGAGACTAGACTCAGAGTCCCTGAGGAGGTTGCCCAGCAGTTACTTAGAATCAGTGTAAAAGAAGGAGATTACATTGAAATAGACGAGGAAACCGGGCATGTTAGGAGACTAGGGAGAGTACAGTCGAAGTCTAAAGAAGAGTACGATATAGGTGGTCCTCGTGCCGTTGAAATGCCTAAAGGCTCGGTAAAGAAAGTCAAGGAGACAGTGCATACTGTAACTCTTAACGATCTTGACGTGATAGCTGTAATGCAGAGGGCTGCCTACACTAGCTTCTTCGGCTTCTTGGAAGCAGAAAGAGAAGTCAGCCCTGAGATAAGGAAGAACGTGGACGAGCAGGTTAAGAAAATGGTTGAAAACGGCAGGGCAGAAATAGTCCCGGGAGTTTTATTCATAGATGATGCACACATGCTTGACTTGGAAGCATTCAGCTTCCTAACCAGGGCTATTGAAGGGGAGCTGGCTCCTATACTCATACTAGCTACTAATAGGGGTTTAACTAAAATAAGAGGAGCAGATGTAGAGGCTCCTCATGGCATACCTCTAGATCTCTTGGATAGACTGTTGATAATTCCAACTGAGCCTTATTCGAAAGAAGATGTGAAAGAGATCATTAAAATAAGGTCGGATGAGGAAGGAATACCATTGACTATTGAAGCCCTTGAAATGCTAACTAATATAGGACTAGAGAAAAGCCTCAGATACTCTGTTCAATTAATGGAGCCTGCTAGAATACTAGCAAAAAGGGAAGATAGAGTGAAAGTGGAACCAGTAGATATAGAGAGGGCTGCCAAACTATTTGCTGATACTAGTGTAAGCCTAGAACTCACAGAGAAGTACTCAGGGAAGTTCTTGAAATAACAGGAGTATATTTTTAAAGCATCCAAACTTTAACCTAACACACTGGTTGGGCCCGTAGCTCAGCCAGGTAGAGCGGCGGGCTCTTAACCCGTAGACCAGTAGGTCGGGTTAGCCCTCTGGGCGGAGGTCCCGGGTTCGAATCCCGGCGGGCCCGCCACACCACCCGCCGCCCACAAGGCTCCTAATACCCTACTAACTCCGGTCTTTACACGACAACGACTTTACTTTTAGACCAGTCAAATAAGTTGGGGGAGAGACCGTGGAGGTAGATAGTACATTCAAGATTCCCAAAGGGAAAAGGGGTCTCATTTACGATGATACCCTGATAATAGCTGATGTACACTTGGGATACGAGAGTGAAGCCGAGGATGAAGGCGTTTATCTCCCCAGAGTTCAGTTGAAACAAGCCCTGAGGGACCTCTATGAAATCGTTAGCCAGCACTCTGTGAATAAAATCGTTATAGCAGGGGATATAAAGCATAAGTTTGAGGCCTTGACATGGCAAGAAAGAGTCGAGATCGAGGAGTTTGTCAGTACTTTAAGAGGATACGGTATTAGAGATATCGCCCTTGTCAGGGGAAACCATGATACTTTCATAAAGAAACTACTCTCCAATCTCAACGTGGCTTTAATCGATGGATTATACGAGGTAGATAGTTCTATAGCTGTTATACATGGCCACATCCTCCCCAACGAGGATGATATATGCAAATACAAATACCTGATTATGGGTCATGAACACCCTGTTGTAGTTATCAGACTTGGCGGAATGTCCACTGCAAGATTCCCGGCTTTTCTCTCGATACCTTTAGACTGCTGCGAGACCAAAGCAATAGTATTGCCTGCCTTCGGAGTATACCAATCAGGCAACCCTGTATCCATGGACAGAAACGCATATCTCTCGCCGTTAATAAAAAGATACGGGATACTTGAACGTGCTAGGCTTTTCATTTCTGACGCGGATATAACTTTGGAACTGCCAGAAATGAGGTATATAAAAGAATATATAACGGCTTAGAGGAATTCCTCTTCCTCGAACACGTATTCCCTTATGCAACCTCTCTCTTTCAGAGTCTGGAACACCTTCTCTACAGCCCGGTAAACTTCCTCTTCCCTTTTCGCACCTGTAATCACCATTCTACCACTACTGAATATTAGAAGTACAACATAAGGATCCTTCATCCTATATATCAATCCAGGGAACTGTTCCGGCTCATACATAGTGTTTTCTATGAGAAGAGCAGTCTTCTCCAAATCTACTTCTACGCCGAGGTTCGCCGATGCAACTATATTCTGAACCTGAATCCTAGGTCTTCCATGCAGAGATATTCCACGTTCTTTAAGGTTCTTCATAATAATCTTTACAGCATTCACTAGTTGATTCACACTCTTCGCGCCGGTTACAACCATTTTACCCGACTTAAATATCAGTGCTGTAACTTTAGGCACATGAAGCCTATAAATGAGTCCCGGGAACCTATCCGGGTTATACTCCACATCTTCTATTTTCGACTCAATTTGCTGCAGATCGAGCTCGTGCTCAAGTATAACAGTAGCAACTATATTCTCGATTTGAACTTGAGGCTCAAATTTCGCTTCTCCCACGCCAGTACACCAACACTAACTAAAATAAACTCCCTATTTAAAAAGACTATTAAAATCCTCACTATCGATATACTATATTGGGGATGAAGAGGCGGGCAGCCTGTAATGTTAAAATGAAGACAACCAACTCACTCAGACCCTTCTACTAACTAGTTTGGCCAAGTAGTCTCCAAGGATGGTATCTTGAGCATAAAGAAGCTCCAGAATCCTGTACTCATTCTTCCTATTATTTCGAATTATAGTAGCATGTAATTTATTGTTATCTAGAGTTAATTCGAGATTCAGCCATTTCATGCTTAATACCCTAAAATTGCTTTCTGGATTCAGTTTTAGGACGTCTTTCACATAGTAGATTGCATTAAAGAGTTCTGTATCATGTTTACTGACTTTTGCCCTAGGAGCTTTCTTGCCAAATCCTATGATGACCGTTAAAACATATCTGAGTGTTTCCTTAAAAGATGGAAACGAAACTATATGTTCACTGTAATTCTTGTATAAGTTAGATACTTCTTTAGCTAAAAACTGTAGGTATGACGAGCTATCGTATACCGGTTTAAGAGGCTGAAATTGTGGCATGGGCTTATTAGTAAAACCTAAATCTCTTGTATAAATAAGAGTAAAGAGTTTAGGAGAATTGTTTAGGTAGGTAATGAAATGATTTTCTCCGTAGATTCTAGTCCTATTTGATTCCAGCTCATAGAAAGGAGTGGCTATAGCCATTTTCATACAGGTACACCTTTTATCCCGTAATCACCCTATTCGTGTTTTGTTTTTTGCACGTAGATTTAATAAGACCTCTATTCATAAAACAAAAAAAGGAATCCCTGGCAGTGCTTTCCAATGGTATGCTCGTTAAACGGTGAGAGGCATTGCGCTGGTTAGTGATCAAAGCAGTAAATCTACTAATAGTATTGGTGGCGGTAACCTTTATAGTTGCTGCTATGACGTCAGGTCCCATGGCTCAAATACAAATAAACCAGTATAAGCAGGCGTTACAACAACAGGTAAAAAACCAGCTAGGATTAACTCCCCAAGAAAGAATGGAGTGGGTTAATGAGAGACTGCAAACATACATAGAATCCCAAGGGTTAAATAAACCATGGTATATTCTATCGCTAAAGTATACAATAGATCTTCTTAAATTTACAGATCTAAACTCAACAACACTAACATCCATGTATTGGCATCAAGGAAGTAGAAAAGTGCTATATATAATAGGGGAAAGAATACCGTTTTCCATACTTTTGTTCACCACATCTTCCATTCTAACACTACTATTTGCATTACCACTAGCATTATACGCAGCTAGAAGCCCTGGCGGGAGGGTAGATAACACTGTTATAACTTGGAGTGTATTTGGCGTTAGCATGCCTTGGTGGTGGCTTGCAATGGTATTCATATACTTATTCGCCTATAAATGGCACATATTTGCTGGGCCTGGTGCTCAAACAGACTGGACAAATATAGTAGACGTACTAAGAAGAATGGCTTTACCTGTCATAACCGTAACGATTTTAAGCATAGGGGATTCAGCGTTCAGAATGCGCAACATACTTCTCGACACATTTAACGAAGACTTCGTTACAGTAGCCCGGGCAAAAGGCGTCCCTGAGCATGACGTGCTAATGAAACACGTCCTACGGGCGGCTGCACCCCCAATTGTTACCATAGTACTTTTCAGCCTCGTCCTTAGCGTAGTAAACGGAGCTATAATCACAGAACTAGTGTTCAATTGGTTCGGTATGGGACGGTTATATTGGGATGCAATAGAAAGCAATGATGTACCAGTACTCGTAGAGCTCACATATATTACAACACTGCTTTACCTCCTGACAAGGTTCGCCCTTGACATTCTATACACCTATCTAGATCCCAGGGTGAAAAGAGCATAGGTGATGAAAAATGCCTAACCTGAAGCACTGGAAGGAATCATTTTCAACTAATTCACGGATAATATGGATGAGTTTCTCAGGGAAAACAGGTATCATCCTACTTATACTGTTTCTAGTAATGGCCGGATACGTTGTAGCATTTTACTATCCTACCATTACAACAGAATATGCTCAAGGAGTAACAGCATTATGGCCTTACAAATACCCTGTAAATGCCCCGCCTTGCTGGTCGGTTTCAAACAAATTTAATCAGAGGATTGACATCCGTTACGGTGATCTTAATAAAACAGGTATAGAGAAAACTTTAATTACAGTACAAGGATTATTCGGGCCGATTAAAATCGAGGGCTATAAGACGGAGTACTTCTATAAGTTTAAGTATAAATCCAATGCTTTTCCGAGTGACGTCCTCGTCTCAACAGCTGTTAGAGTAGGTGAAAACGTTTCATTTATAAAGCTATACTATACACTCGATAGGCCTGATGGATCTAGGATAACTTTTTATGACTCGACTCTTCAGACCGGTAAAATAACTGCTCTATATGGCGCGATTGAAAGAAAAGGAAACAATATAAGTGTTTTACCGTTAGGATTAACATATATCTCCCAAAGCAATAGAATATATTCATTTCTAATGAGAAGCCTGCAGAAGCTATACGCTAATACCTCTATTATAGTAAACCCAATAATAGACAATGAATTACTATTCGCCAAGGTTGTGAATGGAAGTAAAGGAGAAACACTTGTGCCATTAAAAGGGGATTACACTATAAATATAACAGCAGTTTTCCTCCCGGAAAAAGGAGTATCACCTACTAGTAACAGAGGTTCAGTTAACCTAACTTCATTTGAATGGAAATTCATGCCCAACTGTTATGGTTTATTTGGCACTGATAACCAGGCAAGACCAATAGGTTTGGGCCTCTTACTGGGTGTTCCTTTCGCCTTTGTAATAGGATTCACTGTAACATTCGTCTCAACCTTCGTGGGAGCCATCTATGGAACATTAGCTGGTTTTTGGAAGGACATAAGAGGAGAGGCTTTGATGAGGGTTGCAGATATAGTTAATTCTCTTCCATTCCTACCTATACTGATAGTGCTTTCCTACATATTCCGCCAATCTATAACACTAATGGTACTAGCTGGATTAATGATACTACTGTTCTGGGCTGGGCCTGTAATAGTTATAAGAAGCGCGGCTCTACAAATAAGTGAGCAATTATATGTAGAAGCTGCACGTGCATCTGGAGCAGGCGCGTCAAGAATAATATTTAGGCACATATTTCCACAGGTGCTTCCATATACCATAGCAATAGCGGTCCTAAGTATACCGGGAATAATAGTTACTGAAGCAGGATTAGCATTACTTGGATTCGGTGACCCAACCGCTCCTACTTGGGGTAAGATGCTTCAAAACGCCTATAATTCTCAGGCAATATTAAATGGTTGGTGGTGGACTTATTTATTCCCAGGTTTGGCGCTAGTTGTATTCTCAGCGACTTTCCTACTATTAGGAAGAGCCATAGAACCCATAGTTGCCCCCAAGCTACAGAAATAATAACACCTCTCGAGCATTATTTTCTAACTATTCTTCAATAACTCTTATCCCACTGTATGTTGAGAATAATTTTAAATAGAGCTATCCATTAATACAAGAACTAGACCACTAAACATTCAATATGTTAGAGGTGAGTCTAATAGTGAAGAAGTATTTCTCGATACTATTAATAGTCATTATGCTACTACCGCTCATTCCACTATACCAAGCAAATGCTCAGCAAAGCGTTCTCGTCAACAAAATAACAATTGAGAGGATAACGGATGACGCAACAGCAGTCCAGTCACTGGAGAACGGTGAAACCCAGGGTAGGTTATTTGGAATAAGGAGTGCTGAAACAGCCCAAACTCTTAAGACGAAAGGATTTACTGTTATAGCGCCACTAGGAGGTTTGACAGATATTCTGGTAAACCCAGCAAACGAGTGTAGCAATGGCATGTTTAATCTGTTTGCTGATAGAGAGGCAAGATTCGCATTGGAATTCCTGATACCGAGGGAACAAATTGTAACCAATATATACAAGGGGTATGCCTTACCGATAGTCAATTCTTATACACCGCTTGACCCTGACTATCCCCATCTAATAGCTACCAACACAAAGTGGATGAGTATAGTTGAAGCTAAAGGAAAATCCTACGGCCTCCACCTTCTTGCTGACGCCCTAAAGAGAGATGGTGCTGTTCTCAAGAACGGTAAGTGGTATAAGGACGGTAAACCTGTTACTGTAAACTTTGTCATTAGAACAGAAGACGAGCGTAGGAATATTGGTGATATGCTTGCCAATGTTCTAGAGAAAGAGGCTAATCTAACGGTCAACAGAATGTACAAGGACTTCAGTGCTGCTTTCCAAATAGTCTATTCAGGAAACCCAGGCGACTGCCAGTGGAGCTTATATACTGAAGGTTGGGGCATAACAGGTATGACAAAATACAACTACGGCGATGCAGTATACTTCTACAGTAGCATCTGGGGAGGCATGCCTGGATGGCTGCAAAGTGGATACTGGAATTATCGAAATGCTACAATAGATAAAATAGCAACTGCATTAGACAATGGCGAGTATAATTCATCAGCACAGTTCTACCAGATGGTCAACAAGATATTAGACCTAGGGTTCCAGGAATCCGTACGTGTATGGGTTGCTGCAACCAGAGACTTCTATATTGCAGCACCAGGTTTAACAGGCTTTATAACCAGTCCTAAAGCATGGCCTTGGAATACATTCACTTACCTTAATCTCCACTACAAGACAGATAGTGTGAAGTTAAGTGATAGGTATGTATATAAATCCGGTTGGGGATGGAACCCTGTAGCCGGATGGCAGGACATGTACAGCCAGTCAGTATACCGGGCAGTTATATGGCCTGAAGTAACTAGTAGAGTGACGGATGGTGCCACTGGTTGGAGTCCTGCTAACACTGCAACATGGAGCGTGCAGAAAGGCAGCCCAGTATTACAGGTTCCAGGTAACGCTTTAGTATATGATTATAAGGCTCATCAATGGAAGCATGTGAGTGACGAGGGAACACTGTATGCTAAGGATGCTATAACCTATAACTTCAAACTGCTAGGTAAATTGAAGTTCCATGATGGAACCACGGAAACGGTTGCTGATTTACTGGCTCCTATATACGTTATAGAGGAATACAGTCATGATACTAGTACCAATACAACAAAAGATAATAGAGCAGAAACATCACTACAAGGATATTACTCCACATTCCTTAATAACTTCGTAGCCATAAAAATCATAAACAGTACTGCGGTGACAGTATACTCTAACTACACATCGGTTGACGATGGCCTAACAGCTCAAACCATGAATCCATGGACATCCTTCCCACTTGAGCTTTACGCTGCAATGGACCAGGCTACAAGGAACCATAAGCTTGTTTATACTATGGAGGCTTCTGGCGCTACAGGATTACCACAGGTCCACCTGATCTCAACAGACCAGGATCAAATGATGATAAACTACCTCAATAATACATTGAACAACCCACCGGACTGGGTTCAACAGCTCATAAACCTAGGCGTACTCTCGCTAAGCGACTGGCAGGCACGTGTACATAACCTGATAAACTTCTATAACGAGTATCACAACCTCGTGATAGGGAATGGCCCCTTCAAACTGACAAGCTATGATAATGTTAATGATGTAGCTACTTTAGAGAGAGTACAGAACTTCCCTGTTCAACCTGCCATTATAGCCCTAGAGCTTTCACCTAAGAGTCTAACAATGAATGCAACAGTTCCCGGCATATCTTACAACACGAAAGGAACTCCAATCGCTAAGATCGATGCTACTGTCAGCGGTAATCCTGCAACCCAGCAGAATTCAATGGTTTACGCCCTTCTCATAGATTTAAGCAACTACAAGTCAACATTCCTTAACATCAAACAGGTAAAGCCCGGAGAATTCATAGCACAACTACCATCTAACCTACCGGAAGGCCAGTATTCAATAGCTATTCTAGCATACCCGGTAGGCTACAGCGTACCAGCAACATTCCAGAAAGTGCTAACGCTGCAAGCACCTCCTGTGCAGACAACAACTACTACGACAACTACCACTACAAGCACAACCCACACGACCACTACAAGCAGTCCTGTGCAGACAACAACTACTACGACAACTACCACTACAAGCACAACCCACACGACCACTACAAGCAGTCCTGTGCAGACAACAACTAGCTCACCGACATCTTCACCTACACAATCGACTACTGCACCGAAGAAGAGCAATGCAGCACTATGGGCTAGCGTCATAATAATAATCATAATAATCATAGCCGCGGCATGGTATGCAATGAGAAAGTAACGGCTATAAAACAATTCTCTTATTTTTTTAATTTTTGTTTCTTTTTCACTTGTCTTTAATTAATATTGGCTTTCCTGATAGTAATGTGAGTATTATTAGAGTTTGGTTTTATATTGTAAAATTAAAAATCTGGTATACGCAAGTATTTTGCTCCGGTAGTTTAGCTGGTGGAATGGTGTTTGCCTTGCCATTACTTGAAATTAAAGGGTTGAAGACTTATTTTTACACTTTAAGGGGCATAGTGAAAGCTGTTGACAATGTATCGCTTACACTCGAAAAAGGAGAGACTTTAGGTATTGTAGGTGAGAGCGGCTGTGGAAAATCTACGTTGGCATGGAGTATAATAGGTCTAGTTCCTCCTCCAGGTAAAATTGTCAGTGGTTCCATCATGATTGATGGTATGGATATAACTAGGATGAGTGAGGGTGAGATAAGAGAAAAGATTAGATGGAAGAAGGTTAGCATGATATTTCAGGGTGCGATGAATGCGCTTAACCCTGTTTACAAGATACGTGAGCAGGTCGCGGAGCCGATGCTATTAGCAGGTTATTCTGAGGAAAAGGCTTTCAAGAGAGTGGATGAGCTTCTAAATAGTGTTGGTTTGACACCGGCTATAGCAGATAGATATCCTCATGAACTATCGGGAGGGATGAAGCAAAGAGTAGTCATTGCTATGGCATTGACTCTTGAACCAGACATAGTTATAGCTGATGAGCCTACCACTGCATTAGACGTGGTGGTTCAGTCACAGATACTTAATCTTTTAAAGGAGTTGCAAAGGAAAAAGAAACGTAGCATTATTATAATAAGCCATGACTTGGGAGCTGTTACTGAATTGGCAGAGAAAATTGCCGTTATGTATGCTGGTAAAATTGTAGAGTTCGGTACTGCAGAACAGATATTTAATAATCCGCTTCATCCTTATACGCAGGCTTTGATAAGAGCTATCCCCAGGCTTACAGGACCGGTTACAAAACTAGAGTATATACCTGGGGCTCCACCTGATCTAAGATTCCCTCCGCCGGGATGTAGGTTTGCACCTAGGTGTAACAGGGTAATGGACATTTGCCATAAGGAAGAACCTCCCTTGAAGGAATTAGAGAAGGGGCATTATGCAGCTTGCCATCTCTATGATTGATGAGGTGCGAACACGTGTATAGTACTGATATAGGAGAAAAAATCCTAGAAGCCAATAATCTTAAAGTATGGTTCCCCGTCTCACAAAGCTTTATTGATAATCTGAAGGGCAAGGCGAAACTGTATGTTCATGCAGTAGATGGTATTTCATTCGAAGTCCATGAAAGAGAGACGTTCTGCCTTGTAGGTGAGAGCGGCTGTGGAAAAACAACTACAGGGAAAGCTATACTTAGATTAGTCCCAGTCACAAGCGGTTCTGTGATATTCAAGCCTAGTAAGTCAGTGTTGAGTGACCTCAGAGAAAACGGAGTCAGCGTGGATTCAGATGGAAGAGTCGACTTGGTCTCTATCCCTCAAAAGAAGTTTAAGCCTCTAAGAAGGGATTTACAGATAGTGTATCAGGATCCTTATGGAAGCATGAATCCTCGTTATAGGATAAGGGATGTTGTCGGTGAGGCTATAGATGTACATAAGATGGTTTCAACTAGAGAGGAAAAGGAGGAAATGATAATTAGAGTCCTTGATAAAGTTAGATTAACACCTGCCGAGGATTTTATCGATAGATACCCCCACCAGCTCAGCGGTGGGCAGAGGCAGAGGGTAGCTATTGCAAGAGCTATAATTCTAAACCCTCGTCTGGTAATTGCAGATGAACCGGTTTCAATGCTGGACGTGTCAATTAGAGCGGAAATACTAGAGTTATTCAACGAGTTGAAGAGGGATATAGGCCTGTCCTACATCTTTATTACTCACGACCTAGCTGTTGCACGATACGTATGTAATAGAATAGCCGTTATGTACCTTGGGAAAATTGTAGAAATGGGTGAGGCAAGGGAAATAATCTCTGATCCATTGCATCCTTATACCAAAGCTTTGGTTGCAGCCATACCTGATCCCAACCCGGAAAATAGGAAGAAAATAAGAGAAGTTCCAATAATTGGTGAGGTTCCTAGTGCTATTAATATACCTCCCGGCTGCCGGTTCCATCCTAGATGCGTTTACTACAATAGAGCAGTCGGAGGCCAGGAAGGAATGGCTAAGTTGGTTGATAAGTGTCCAAAGGAGGAACCGCCTTTTAAGGAGGTTAAGCCTGGGAGAAGAGTTGCTTGCTGGTTACATGATTAATAAGTAGTTATACTATCTTCTTCCGGGTTTAAGTTTTTATGGAGAGTTTTGTCTAATACTTTTTAGACAACTGCATAAAGGGTGGATGACGTATTGCACGATCCTGCCGCAATTTATGGTTGGGGAGCATATATTCCTCGGTATAGGCTTCCTATGAGTGAGATAGCGAGAATATGGGGTTGGCATGAAGGTGTTCCAGCCAGTCTGAACGTGAAGGAGAAGAGTGTGGATGGCCCGGATGAGGACTCTCTTACTATAGGACTGGAGGCCGCTTATAACGCGTTGAAAAGGTCAATGATTGATCCCAAGGAAATAGGTGTGGTAATGTTCGGAAGCGAGTCTAAACCATACGCTGTAAAGCCTAGTGCGACAGTTATTGCAGAGGCATTAGGCATAACTCCCTCCACAATGGCTTCTGACCTTGAATTCGCTTGCCGAGCAGGAAGTGAAGCTTTCAGAGCTATAATAGGTATGACTCTTGGGGGACTAGTAAAATACGGTCTAGCCATAGGTAGCGATACTGCACAAGCTAATCCGGGAGATGTGTTGGAGTTCACGGCAAGCAGTGGTGGAGCAGCCTTCATTATAGGGAAACCGGATGGGACGGAAGCAGCAGTCATTGAAGGATCGTACACTTATGTTACAGATACTCCAGACTTTTGGAGAAGAGCGTTGCAACCATATCCTTTACATGGTGAAGGCTTTACTGGAGAGCCAGCGTATTTCCATCATATAGTAAATTCTGTCCGGACATTGATGGAAACACTTGATTTAAAACAGGAGGACTTCGACTACGCGATCTTCCATCAACCCAATGGGCGATTCCCGCTAAAGGTAGGTAAAATGCTGGGATTCCCGAAAGAAAAGATTCTCCCAGGGCTTGTGACACCGTTTATCGGGAATACCTATAATGGAAGTGCTCTACTGGGTTTAGCTAGAGTCCTCGACCAAGCAAAACCTGGTCAAAGAATACTTGTAGCCCCATTCGGTAGTGGCGCCGGAAGTGACGCCTATAGCATAGTGGTCGGCGAAAGTATTGTGAATAGAAAGAGCAAGGCTCCTACAGTGGACGATTATTTGGTGAGGAAGAAGACGGTAGACTATGCTATGTACACTAAGTATAGGAGCATAATTACCCGTATAGTCTAACCTTGGTGGTGTGAGATGGGGGTTTACGTTAAATCGTATGGAATGACCAAACTGGGGAGATCGTATAATAAGAGCCTTTACGATCTAGTCTTTGATGCTTTAAGTGATATGGAGGGCTTAGATAAACCTGACATGATTATAGTTTCGACAGTATTTACTGCAGCTACGATAGGTCAGCTTGATATAGCGTCAAAAATAACTGAAATCGCTGGTTTCAAGGGTGTTCCCGCTATAAGAGTCGAGACGGGAGAAACTTCCGGCCATAATTCAGTGTTAATGGCATTCAGGCTATTAGCTGGAGGCATGTACGACAATATTCTAGTCATCGGAGCTGAGAAAATGACTGAGTTCGTTGCCGCTAGAATGTACAAGGAGATTAGCAAAGTATTCGATAGTGAATACGAATCATATATGGGTGTAGGGCATGCATCACTGCATGCACTGGCTATGAAGGAATACATGAAGAGGTATGGTAAAACACATAAAGAACTAGCATATTGGCCTGCTCTTATGCATAAAAATGCAGCTGATAACCCATATGCAGCCCTTAGATTCCCAGTTGACCAAGACTCTGTTGTCAAAGCTAATGTAATAAGTGATCCTATAACACTACTGGATAGCTATCCTCTAGTAGATGGGGCTGGTGCACTTCTATTAACCAGGAGCCCTAATTCTGCACTTGCCGAGGTAAAATACGCCTATAGCTCTACGGATGTGAAGCCGGTAACGCATAAAGAAGACTTACTTGATTTACCTGCCGCGCGAAGAGTCTATTCTAAAATAAAGAATGAAAATGGGTTAGATTTATCAGTTGACCTCTATGATGTAACAGATCAATTCACGATAACGCCTTACCTAATATTGGAGTCCATAGGGATAGCCGAGAGGGGTAAATCTGTAGATATGGCAAACCAAGGAGTTTTTGATAGAGACGGTGAGATCCCTATAAACGTTACCGGAGGCCTGAAGGCAAGGGGCCATCCATTCGGTGCAACCGGCGTGTATCAAATTGCAGAACTCTCAGGGATCCTGTCAGGAACATTCCAAATACAAATACCGGAAACTAAGGAAGCTATGATAATCGGGGTCAATGGGTTAGGATCTAATGCATCCGGAATACTTCTCGGTAGGAGGTGAAGCCTAATGTCAATGGAGTACTCCGTTCCTATATACTGGAGGAATAGAGTGAATTATTACAAGTTAATAGGGGGGAGATGCAAGAAGTGTGGTAGGGTATTCTTTCCTCCGCAGAGTAGATGTCCATACTGCAGCTCAGACAATGTTGAACCTGTAAGCCTTCCAAGGATAGGTAGACTGTTATCATATACTGTATCATATAATCCTCCAGAGGGATACAAGCTTCAGACACCGCTAATAATAGGATTAATTGACCTTGGAGAAACACGGATTATAGCCCAATTGACAGATGTTTCACTGGAGGAGATTAGTGAGGGCATTGAAGTCGAAGCAGTCGTAAGGAAAATAAGAGAAGACAGAACAGCTGGATTAATCCATTATGGATACAAGTTTAGACCTGTAATTAGTCACTAATAAATCAAAGAGTGTATAGGATATGGAACCCACTAATATAGACAACATTCTCTCTAAGCATTTTTCACCGAATAAACGAGAAATATACTTCCTAGAGACTAGTAACGGGAACACAGAGGTTCTTGTTAGGCGGTCAGTTGTCGAGAAGATTGAAGGAATAAGTCTATCATCAATAGCCTCAGGTATAATTGATTTCGAAGTTATACCGCAGAATATTAGACATGGGATAATAGGAACACTTCAAATTCCACTAATAGTTGTAGGTCCCTTTAGCTATAGGAGAAAAGATGAAAGCATCATTGAGAAGACATATATACCTCTAGCCTACATAGCCGATGATGTTAATAACATCGCCTTAAAATTAGCAGACATAGAGTATGACCCCGAAAAAATTAGAATTAAAAGCACTGGCATAGAAGATAGTTTAAAGTGCACGATTAATATCCCAGGATTCAGAACATTTCTAATATCATTTGCTATAGCTTCTGCACTGAAAATGGAAGACCTAGTCAACAAGGTATTCATGTTTGACTATTGGCACGCTGATTCCCTGTCAGTCGAACAAGTAGTAAAGGTAAATGTTGGGTTGTTTGAAACAAACCCAACCATAATAGACATTGCTAAGATAATGACTGGAAAAGAAAACCCTCAGCTTATTGATTACGAGAGGAAATTGAAGGAGACCTTGATATTCGTGCTAGAGCTAGCTAGAACTATGCCCCAGCTCTTCCAATAACTCTTTAGCCCTGTCAAACCTGACGTTTCCTTCGGAAACCATGATGTCCGCGATCTTATCAGCGAGCTCTGGAGAAGCTCCGGCCATTATTGCTATATTCTTTGCATGAAGCTTCATATGGCCCTTTTGGATGCCTTCTGTTGCCAAAGCTCTTAGTGCCGCGAAATTCTGGGCTAATCCTACGGCAGCCATTATTTCGGCAAGTTCCTGCGCTGTTTCAACTCCAAGTATCTTGATTGCTAGCCTAGCGACAGGGTGAACTTTCACAGCACCTCCCACCAAACCCACAGCTATAGGGAGCTCAAGGCTTCCGACGAGATTACCTTCTTCATCTTTCTCCCATAGAGATAGTGGCATATACCTACCGTTTCTTGCCGCGTATGCGTGGGCCCCTGCTTCGAGAGCTCTGTGATCTTGTCCTGTGGCTAGTGCAACAGCTATAATTCCATTCATGATGCCTTTATTATGTGTTGCCGCTCGATAAGGATCCGCCCAAGCAAAATCCGATGCTGCTACTATGCCGTCAACAGCTTCTTCTCCACCTATATCTTCCTTGTAGACTTTCACCCAAGCCCGGGCAAGCCTTTTCTCTGCAAGATTCGTAAGTATTCTAAGATACACTTTCCCACCAGTAATTCTCTCAATCAACGGAGCAACCTTCTCAGCCATAGTATTTACAGCGTTAGCCCCCATAGCATCCCTAACATCTACAATAAGATGCGTCACAACCATAGGACCCTGGGGACCGCCTATAACTCTGACTTCCAAATCCTTGGCTCCGCCGCCAAGCTTCACTAGAACAGGATCCTGTTTATTGGCTAGTTCCAATATCTCTTCCTTGTACTCGATAATCTTCATTTTCGCATAGTATGGGGCTTTAACATTGACAAGTTGTATTTGACTAATCATAACAGGCCCTGTTGTAACAGCTTTTATCCCATCATCCTTCCTCATGACTCGAGCCGCATTGCTTGCTGCTGCTACAACAGAAGATTCCTCTATTACCATTGGAACCAGATAATCTTTACCGTTTACTTTGAAATTAGTTGCAATAGCGAAGGGATAAGACATAGCCCCTACCACGTTCTCTATCATGGCATCAGCTATTTTTGGATCAAGGTTCCCCCACGAGCGTAGAACGCCTATATCTTCATCTGAAAGCCCTACAAGGTCTTTGATTAACCTGACTCTCTCTTCGATGCTTTTTTTATAGAAGCCTGATATACGAGAATTCTCAACAGGCACTTCCACGCACCTCTCGATGATATATAACGTAAGAGTCCTTTTTTCATGTTTTCGCGTCTAAATCTAACCTTGGCAGTAAATGTATGGAATCACCCGCAGCCTGGTAGACTAACGTGTTATTATTCGCATACATCCATGCAATACATGCTGCGACTGCAGCATCCCGTGCATCTTTACTCTCTAACTTCAAGTTGCTTTCTAGTTTAACATACTTGGAAAGACAATTAAGTAAGCTAGTACTTCCTTCATTGCACCCGGCTGAGATTAAAGCACTCCTAGGATGAGTTTCTATAACACTAACCCCGTCACTCTCTAATATTTTTCTCAGCTTAATTGCACGTTTAGCTAGCTTCTTCATACTTTCTAAGCCTAGAGGAAGAAGCTTATATCCTTCCTTGATTAGAAGACGTTCAACATCCCTGAAACCTTTATTAACTATGGATAATGGAGCGTCTATAGCAATTATCCTTGGCTTACCCGCAGAATACAGGAAATCTATTATTTCACTGTCATCTAGTTTCTCCTCGCAAGTCATTAGTATACCGTCAACTATGATGCATATACCGCTCTTCCTCTTATGGCTGGCCGATAAATCTATTCCTCCAACTATAAATTGCATCCTAGTCTCCCTGCAATAATGTTTAAACGTTCCTTGCAGTCACCGTTTTCACATGCAATGGTGTCATCCCTATAAATAGAGATGACGTCTGATCCGCATAACATTGATAAAATCCACTTATCTCGGTTAACTATTATGCAGTCCTGCTTCAAAGAATCCTCTAGAACACCTAGGTCTATTCCACTTGTAAATAGAACTTGTTTATCTATCATTTCCTCCAAAACACATGTTCCTTTACCACTAGTTTCTACATTGCAGTTGCACCCGTCAACGGAAACCGGTATCTTGTCTATAGAGAAATTAAAGAGGTCTCCTATGACCATCACGGATTCTACAGCGTCTCTTATTACTTGAAGCAGAACCATAACTGCAATAGCTGCAGCAGAATATACTGTAGACACTAGTACGGGAATTCCTCCTTCCTCCTTTTTCGGAACAGTGAATAGGCAGTCAAAACATGTTGTTTTCCCCGGTATTAATGGAACTACATTGTAATAGTGATCAGAGACACCTGAATAAACATACGGGATACCTTTACTCCATGCAGCTTTGGCTATGAAAGACCTGGTTTTCAGGTTATCAAGGCCGTCCATGACAATGTCCATTCCATCAACCAATGACTCCGAGTTTAAAGGGGATACCCACCCGTAGACGGATTCAATTTCTACAAAAGGATTAATTCTTCTCAAAAAAGATTCGCATGCAACCACCTTCGGAATCCTACTCAACGAATCAAATAAACCTATGCTTCCAGTCCGTGGATAATTAGAGGGCTCAACAAAATCGAAGTCCACTATTCTGAGCTTCCTAACGCCTAATCTAACCAGCATTTCACTTATTACGGATCCTAAAGCACCACATCCAGGTATAAGTACACGCAACTCCTCTATTTTCTCTTGAACAAAATTATCTATAAGACTGCTCTTAAGCTGCCTGTCATAAATCTCTTCTCTCAGGTCACTCAGTATACTAATAATAGGCTCCATATAGCCTCTCCAAGCCATACTGATAGAGTTAAAGTAAATAAAATAAAGACCAAGGTAAAAGCCTAAAGTAAATGGGAGCCGGGGTGGCCGAGCGGTCTAAGGCGGCGGGCTGCAGAGCTTCCGGCTAATAACCCATCGCGGAGACCCGTTTTCCCCGGGTTCGAATCCCGGCCCCGGCTCCATGCTCTTTAAACAAACTTGTATTCAACTCCAAAACCCTCTAGTATAGAGACAAGGTCTTTCCGAATCTGGGATTTGAGCGATTTTTTCTCTATAATAGCCAGCTCCACCGGTTTCGGGTAATTCTTTATTACACTTTGACGTATTACATCTGGATTAACGCCGTTAGTGAGAGCATATTTAGCGAGTATATGACCGTAACAGTACTGTTCCTGTAAATGTATTTTAGTGTGCTTAATTGGATAATGCCCGCCTCCGTATCCAGCTACGGGTATACAATAATCAAGTTTAACCTCTTCTTCTAGGGCACGAATTACTGTTTCAGCTATTACCCTTCTCGCCCGAGGATCCTTCCACTCTATAGGCGTGCTTCCTATCTCTATGAATGTTAGAGGTGTAGATAGGTTGGTTGGCCCATGGTGGGTAGCTTCAAGAGTGACCTCGTATTCTCCTAGGAGATCGTTTTCCCTGGCTTTTTCAAAGATGGTGGTCAGTAGCTTCTTAGATACATGAGAGTTTGATACGGATAGCTCGAGGGGGTTTCCTCCATGGCTTGCCTGAGGCATAGGATTCCCTGTGTGATGCACTGTTAGACTTTTCCTACCAGCTTCTGCCTCGTGTCTCGAGAGGAACACATAGCTTTCCACATTGAAGGACTTGTCCAGGAAGTCAAAATATATCACATCTTCATCGAACCCTACTAAATAGGAGTCGAGGCTGGGAATAAAATATGATTCTGAGCAGAGTTCGCTATAGCATTCAACAGGTTCGACGTCATTTGAAAGCAGAGTAGTAAGACTATCTGCTATCCCTTTACCAGCTAGGTCATGTACTGAATAGACTAACCCGTATCGAGCTTTCCAGACCAAACAAGACACCGTTCCTAAATTAACTGTTAAAGATAAAAATATGAAACGGTGGAGTGAGGACGAATCCGGGAACTGAGCTCCAGATCTTATGAAGGAGCAGTGAGGATACAGGCTCGCCGACCACCTATTAATACTTATTTACCCCTAGTATCCCAGCTTACTTTTGGTGTGAAATCGATGGTTAAACCTGTCGAGATAATACTTGATACAGCTAGACATCATCCATATAGTAAGATGTGGGAGAACATAGCAAGAGAGGTAGCTGAAAAACTTGGCATTGAACTTAAGATACTAGAAGAGGACTATATGTTTGCTATAGATCACGGTATAACTGATGACCTGGGAATGGCGGCATTACCGCAAATTATGGTAAAGATGGATGACGGTAGTATAAAACCTGTCTTGGCACAGCTGCCACTAGGTAGCAACTACAAGCCTGACCCGGGAAAAGCTGTAGATATAGCTGTCAAGAAAATAGAGGAGCTTTCCTCAAACTAATCTTTTTGCATTAATATTTTATTGACAGGTTTAATATAGGTTAATAAGCATTGATCCCTATTTCTATCTCATACTGTAAATGGAAAAGTAACCCTCAAACATTATTGTATGGGTGGCTTGAATGCCTAAACTGAGATTTGGTCCTGCTGGAAAGCCATTAGGTTTCAAAGGACCTATGGAGAAAGTACCCGGGTACCTCCATAAAATAGGGCTTGATGCCCTCGAATACGAGGCTGTTAGAGGGGTCCGTGTATCCAAAGAGAAAGCCTGTTTACTAGGAGAAGAAGCAGCCAAATATGATATAGTACTTTCTATGCACGCCCCATACTATATCAACCTAGCCTCAAAGGAAAAAGAGAAAATAGAAGCCGGTAGGAGAAGGCTTTTCGAAGCTATGCGAGCGTCGCACTGGATGAATGCGTATGCTGTAGTTTTCCATCCAGGTTACTATAAAGGCTGGTCTTCCAAGGAAATTGCCGTCAAGAAAGTTGTTGAGCAGCTGAGAAAACTGGAGGATGAAGTAAAAAATCAAGGATACACGGGGCCTTGGATAGCTCCTGAAACTACCGGGAAAGATAGTCAAGTCGGCAGTGTCGACGACATCATAGAAATCTGTTCGAGTATTGGGAAATGTAGGCCTGCTGTTGACTGGGCTCATCTATATGCAAGGAATCAAGGGAGATACATATTGAGTATAGACGATGTAATCAAGGTTATAGATAGAATAGAGAAAGAGCTTGGCTCACATACTGTCAAGCCTCTACATACTCATTTCTCGAAGATAGAATACGGGAAGGGGGGAGAGAAAACTCATCATACATTAAGGGAGGAGGAGTATGGCCCAGACTGGGTTATAGTATGTAAGGCATATCTTATTACAGGAATAGATGCCGTTATAATATCAGAGAGCCCTATCCTAGAAGAGGATGCCTTATATATGATCGGTTTGTGTAGGGAGGTTTTAAAGGATGGTTCTATCAAAGCTAAGGCCACAAGTTCAAAGATCATTATCAGTCCTGGCTAGGAGACTGGGAGGAAGGATTAGAGCTGACTATATCACCATGGCAAGCCCTTTGCTTGCTCTCTTCATTCCCTTATCGATTTACTATGAGCACTTGCTTCTATCCGTTATAATACTCTTGATTGCCGGGTTTCTCGACATATTAGACGGAGCTGTGGCTAGGGAAACAGGCACTGCCCGTCCAGCAGGCGCGTTTTTGGATTCGATGATGGATAGGTTTGTCGATACGATTTATTATGCCTCTCTAATATTGGCCGGGTATAATGCATTGATAGTGACACTGTCACTGGGATTCACTATAACAATTACATACTCTAAAGCTAGGGCAGCTAGCTTAGGAAGGCCCATTGAACATAGACTCTTGGAAAGGAGTGATCGGATTATAGTTATAGCAATTCTATTGATTATAGCAGATATAGCATCATTTTACGTGATGAATACAGTGATGCTTGCATATATGCTTGCACTATTTATCGCTGCGCTATATGCAGTGGTAGTCGGAGTCAAAACTTTGGACAAGGCATAGTTTGGTTGTATAACCTCTTGAGTACAGTGGATAAATAAGTTATGACTTGACTGGTGTGAAGCGGTATAGGGCCTATGGAAATTTTAGCACTATATTTCTCGAAGAAATTGAGGGTTTCAACAGGTATATCCTCGTGGGCACCCATTATAAACACACTTTTCCCGGGCACCATTTTTCCAAGGTGTTTACAGTAATCATCCCCGTTCTCATCTAATAGGAAGAGATTATAGCTATCTTTTCTGAGTTTATTGATCAGGAATGCGGGTTCTATTTCGCTTATTAGTATATTTTCGCAAGTGTGATTGTTTATGAAGCATCTATATATCAGTAGGAATACACTTTTTTCACTAAGTGATCTAAGCCGGAAGGTATCAGGGACAATTAACGTCTTTATATTGCTTCTCTCTACATGGCCGCCTAAGAAACCTATGAAGCATTCTTTTTCATTCACTGCAGAAGCTAAAATGCTTCTCACTATCACATCGAATCTTCCACTATGCCCTGCATAGCCTTTGATCGGAAGGCTTTCTTTTAGGTGGGCAGTAGGTGAGTACACTATAAAGATATCCCTACAGCCGTTAATTATGTTGGTGTGAAAACCTTTTCACCACACTAGATTTTTCATCAGAAACTAATGTTAAAAAAGCATTCTACACTGCATTAACTAGACGGGGGGAAAATATGAGTAATGTAGTCAGGAATAAATGGCGAGAAGAGTTTTCGAAATGGTTTGACGATGTTTTGGAAAACGGAGAGTTTTACGACTATGGGCGTTATCCTATAAAGGGAATGGGAATATGGATGCCTTATGGGTTCCAGTTAAGGAGGAGGATAATTGAGCTCGTAAGGAAAGAACTAGACGGGACTGGTCATGAAGAAGTATTGTTCCCTCTTCTTATACCTGAAACTCTATTACGAAGGGAGAAAGAGCACATCCGAGGCTTTGAAGACGAGGTATACTGGGTTACTCACGGGGGTTTGGATCCTCTTGACGTAAAATTAGCTTTAAGACCGACGAGTGAGACAAGTATAACATATATGGAAAGCCTATGGATAAAGAGCTACAAACAGTTACCGAAAAAATATTATCAAATAGTCAGTATATTCCGTTATGAAACCAAGTCAACTCGGCCAATGATAAGATTGAGGGAAGTCACGACTTTCAAGGAGGCTCATACGGTCCACGTATCTAAGGAGGATGCAGATAGACAGGTGCAAGAAGCTATTAGTATTTACAAGAAAATATTCGATGAACTAGGGATACCTTACATTATATCGAAGAGGCCGGAGTGGGATAAATTCGCAGGTGCATTATATACAATAGCGTTTGACACCATATTCCCAGATGGACGGATTCTCCAGATCGCTACTGCTCATAATCTAGGTCAGAATTTTCCTAAAACATTCGATTTCAAAATACAGTTAGAGGACGAGTCTCTCGACTATCCCTGGCAAACTAGCTATGGGCTAAGCGATAGAGTGGTCGCATCTGCCATTGCTATACATGGCGATGATATAGGAGCAGTCTTACCTGTAAATGTAGCCCCCATTCAAGTAGTAATAGTTCCTATTCCAGGTAAAAGCGTTGAATTCAAGACAATACTTGAGTATTCAAGAAAGATAGAGTCAATACTATCTAATGAAGGCTTAAGAGTGCGAATAGATGACAGGGGAGAATTAAGGCCAGGTGCAAAATTCTATTATTGGGAGACCAAGGGGGTTCCGATAAGACTTGAAATAGGAGAAAAGGAGCTAAGCAATAATACAATAATTGTATCTAGAAGGGACACAGGGACTAAAACAACAGTTAGTTTACACAAATTGTCTGAGAAGGTCAGAGAAACAATGGATAGTATTATGGAAAACCTCTCAAATAGAGCATGGAGATTCCTAAGGGAAAACATTAAGCGAACAAGCTCCCTTAGAGAAGCGAAGGAATACATAGAGTCTAAACGAGGTATAGTAGAGGTTCCATGGTGTGGCGACGAGAAGTGTGCATATGAAATGATGGAGTATATTGATGCAAAAGCATTGGGGACTCCATACCCAGAAGACGATAGACCGGTTAATGAAAAGTGTCCGATTTGTGGCAAAGAGGCAAAACATTGGTTAAGAATAGCTAAAACATATTAATACGACGAAGTGCTTGGCTTATCAGTTAGTGAGATAAGGGGGTATTAAGGAGATGCCTAAAAAGAGGGAAAGCAGAGGACGAAGAAAGGGATCCAAAGGATATGTAGAAAGAGTTCAATGCGATAACTGTGGAAGAATGGTTCCCAAAGATAAGGCAGTATGTGTAACAAGAATGTATAGCCCAGTTGACCCCCAACTTGCTAGGGAGCTCGAGAAAAAAGGGGCTATAATAACTAGGTATCCAGTAACCAAGTGCTATTGTATAAGCTGTGCTGTCCACATGGGTTTAGTAAAAATAAGACCAGAACAGGAAAGAAAAAGGAAGGGTCTTTCCATATAATTCTCTATACTCTTATATTGAATTCTCTCGATTCCAAATTTACTAGTAACTTTTTAGAAGAAAATATGTAGGTAGGGTATAAAGGTAGAAGAAAGGTTATGTGAACATGATCAATAGTGAGATGACGAATCCGTATATAGCTATACCTTCTCCGAGTGCTACTATAAGAAGGGCATAACCACTCATTTCTGGTTTCTCGGCAACAGCACTAATTGCACTAGCTCCAGCGATACCAACCGCGATTCCTCCTCCTACACCAGCTAACCCGACAGCCAGGCCTGCACCCAACATCTTATAGTTCGATATACCCATGGTCTGGGCTGCTTGCTGTGTTCCAGCAGCAAACGTCGGGGCAGTCTCAATAGCTAGTACTAATGCAAATACAGTAATCAACCCTAAGAATAGTATTTTCTTCAGGTTCATAACACGTACACCTCTATGTATGCATCATATTTTAAGACTAAATTCCCGCATTATTTATGTGTAAACGGTGAACATATCGGCATACTTGACGATTACCACTAATAAGTAGTAATATTAACATTCCTTTATTATTCAAAAACGATTAGAACCCCTGTATAATCCCATGAACTTATCGAGAACCAATAATTATAATATTTTTCAAGATACTCGCTCTTTTTCAATTGAATAATACAGGATAAAGGAAAATCAGGCTCAGTCGGATAGAGCGTTAATAACGAGTTTATCTTCCCTGGATTAGATCTATCATAGCTTTTTCATCAAAATCTGAGCCAAGATTGCTAGTAAAATAGAAGGTTATACCCATTGACACTATGTCTAAAATGCTACCTGGATTAAGTTTGTTTGACTTCATAAAAGAGTCCATTACACTATATTCCAAGTCACCCTCAAAAACTAGTTTCGACATTCTTAGAACCTTTTTCGCAACAGTAATTCCATACTTCCTAGCAATCAACGTATCAATATGTTTTGACATTAAATACAAAATAGTCTGGAATACGGATTCCTCGAAATTGAACCCTTTTCTAACATAGTTATTAATAGAGTTAGACGCCTCCAAACTAGCTGGGTATCCGCGAATAATCTCTCTATGAACGATATCAGTTTGACTGGCTCTCCTGATTACATCATAAAAGCTAGGTAGATTCTCCTTATTATAATCATTTACATCCACTCCCCCCTTTCGTAGTTTCCCCAAGTGACTTGGAGAGTAATATCTCAGGAGCTCGAAATATCCTTTTGCATCACAAGAATCAGCTGATTTCACTAGCTGACTGGATACGTCAACTAGCGACTTGACACTGGATACATCACTCTTTCCAAGGATTTCGGCGGATAATATTATTGGAACGTGTAAAAGCCATGATCCCATGGAAGTATTTATTTCCAGCCTATATTTCCTTAGGTTGGCTACAATATTTCTGAATGCTTCTCCTATTATACAGTCTCTTCTATCAATTATAGGTTGCTCTAGTATCGACTTACAGAATAAGAGATTATTCACTATAAAGTTGTAGATCGACTTATCGGAATGGCTAACAACCCGGGTTACGCCTCCCGGTTTCGGATGAATTAATGGCTCGATAAAGAGGCCGGAACAGTATAGTGGGTTAACAGGTATCATCAATAGGCACACCTCTCAGATCGAAGAACGTGTAATCCGTTATTAAGATAGGAGCCCTCTTACCTAGCAAACGGTTGTATTCTTTAGAAATCACTACAGGCCTGTAATTACTGGCTCTCGCTATCAATGATTGGCGTTTGAATCCTTCATCCAGTATTATGGCTTCTATAGTTTTCCCCAGGAATTCCGAGTTTTTCTTAAGACCAATGTTCTCAACTATACTTGCCAATATACTACTCCTTCTCTTTTTCTCAGCTTCAGGTACTTGTGTTAGCTTGCCCGCAAGCGTCCTCGGCCTGTAAGTATAACGGGCTATATGAACTTTATCGAACTCTAATAGTTTAACTAGCTCGATAGTTTGTAGGAAATCTTCCGAACCCTCCCCAGGATGACCTACGATTATGTCTGTAGCAATATAAGATTCAGGAAGCTTTCGTCTGATCTCCTTAACTAGGCTCACATATTCATCAATACTGTATTCCCTGTTCATGAGTCTCAGAACTTTGTCGCTGCCCGATTGAACTGGGATGTGGAAGAACTTGAACAAGTGCTGGTCTTTGTAAAGAGGTATAATATCGTCAAGCATTTCAGAGAGGTGCTGGGGGGACATCATACCAATTCTTAAATAATACTCTCCTTCAACCCGCTTGATAATCGAGTTTATAAGTTCGGGTAACATTTTCTTCCCAATTATATCATACCCATAAACGCCCATATCTTGTGCTGTCAGCCTAATTTCCTTCACACCCTTCTCTACCAGCTTCTTGATTGTTTCAACGACGATACTGACTGGGTAACTTGAAACCTTTCTCCTAGCGATTTTTGTTATACAGAAGCTGCAATTAGATAGGCAACCCTCACTCACCGCTATTGTCGCTATAGTCTTACTATTGGTTATAGCAGGTAAACTTCCCCGTTCCTTGCTACCGTCCAATAATATGATTTTCCTAGGGCTTTCCAGAACCATGGATATTTTATGTATGCTTTGAGGGGATAACATGCTTGCATTAGGTGCTACTTTATGGACTAGATATGGGCGTGCCTTAGCTAGGCATCCTGCAACGACAAGTTTTTTATCCGGGTATTTATTGAATAGTTCTCTTAATCTCTTCTCCATCCTTCTTTCAGTATCAAGCCTAACAGCACATGTGTTCACTATAATGGCATCTGCGTCTTCGATATTGGAAACCAATGTATGACCGTTCAGGTCTATATAGCTTTCCATTACAACAGTATCATGAACATTCAGTGCACATCCATACGTCTCTATATACACTTTCATCATACATCGATTCACACATCTCTCAGTTAGCAGTTATTAAGCCTCTACTAATAATACGTTGTATAATGGTGAGTTAAGTGGGAGAAATTACAGGTGACTACAATAAACTGTTGGAGAGGCTTTATTCGAAGGTGCCGTCAAAGAAGCATGGGCATGAAAGATTCGAGATGCCTAAGGTAGAGGTTATTCACATTGGTAGCCAGACAATAATTCGGAACTTTAGGGAAATAGCAGACAGGCTCAGGAGGAACCCGGATATACTAGCAAGGTACTTTCTAAAGGAATTAGCCACTGCAGGTAATTATGACCCGGAAAGCGGTATACTTAAAGTAAACATTAAAGTCTCAAGTAAAAGCTTGAACTTGCTTTTAGAGAAATTCGTTCAATCGTATGTTATATGTCCTACATGCGGCAGGCCTGACACCGTTCTCGTTAAAAGGGGGAAGGCATGGGTTCTTGTATGCGAAGCATGCGGAGCCGAACAACCTGTCAAGCCTATCTAACCCTGTTCTAAGCTAATACTCTTTGAGGACGATTCCATTGAAAGAGCAACAACTCTTTCATTATAAGATCCATAAAATATCTGGCCACCCGCCAATGTTAGCAGTAGCTGATTACGGTCTATTAGGGAGGAAAATCGTTAGTAACGGACTTACCATAGAGGTGAACAAAGAGCTCTACCAGGGAGAGGTGGGGGATAAGAATCAAGTGGCAAGTCTAATGCTTCTTCACGATATGATAATCTTAGTTGGGAAGCATTCCGTGGATTTAGCTAAAGAGCTAGGGTTAGTGACAGAAGACTCTATCTTACGAGTAGGTGATATTCCACATGTCCAAATCTACAAATTTAAGTACTGAGCATAGCAGAAGCGATGTGATTTGCCCCGTTTGTGGGAGGAAGAAATCCCCGGTTTTACCATTTATAGGTAATCTTTGTAAAGATTGCTTCTTAGAAAAATATGGGGTAGCTCATGTTCCGGATTATATTCACATTACTATTTGTAGTTCCTGCGGTGCCTATAAAATCGGGAAACAGTGGGTCTACTCGTCTCCTACTACATTGGAAGAAGCAGTCTATGAGGCAGTTTATACTGTGCTTATGTCAAAAATCAAACCCGTAACAGGCTTATCATATGTATCGATCAAAAACCTTGAATCGCAGAGCCCTATAAACACGTATGGTGAATACTATTTCAAGGTGACGGCTGAAGGTAAAAGCCTGGAAGGAGTCGTTTTAGAGAAGGATTACATGGTTAAAGTCAGGGTTTCAGCTGCACTTTGCCCTAGATGCATACGTAGAAAAATAGGCTATCATGAAGCCCTCGTGCAGGTTAGAGGGATAGGAGGCAAACTAGAAGATTTCGAGAAGAACCTAGTTCTCGACTATTTGGATACTTTTCCACTGAAATTAAAAGAGCAAATAGTGGATATTTTAGACAAGAAAGAAGGTCTTGATCTACTCGTAACTGACGCTACATCAGCAAGAATAATAGCATCAAAGATGTCTGGGAGATTTCTAGGTAAACGAATTGAAACATATAGTTTGTCTGGTAGAAGAAACGATGGTAGAAGGCTTGGGCATTTAACCATATCTCTCAGAATAGCGTCAGTCAGAAACGGGGACATAATATGCATAGATGGTTCTCCTAACTATGTTTTAGACATTACTGGAAACAGGATAAGATTAATTGATTTAGAATCAGGCAGAGAATCTAGTTTAAACTCGGATCAATTTTGGTCCCATAAGATAGAGAGCTATACACCGTCCAGTAAGATCAAAAAAGTGATGCTCCTGTCTAGGGATCCTCACACTATTGTCTTCCTAGACATAGAAAGCGGGTATACTAGTGCAATAGAATATCCCCCTGAAAGAGTAGTTAACCTAGCTGATAAGGAACTCCGCGAAGGAGACGAGTATATTGCATATTTAACTGGAAAAGTACTCTACATTATATCCTAGATATAATGAAGTAGGTGAATAGCAGTTGGCAAGAGGTAAAGGAAGACAAAGAAATAGAAAGGGAGAAACTCCTTTACCAGACGAGAAAGAGACAATCATTTGCATAGCACATAAAATACTAGGAGGGAGCTTCATAGAGGTCCTCTGTGCTAATGGGAAAACCTTCAAGGCTAGGATACCTGGTAAGATGAGGAGAAGAGTCTGGATAAGAGAAGGAGACGTACTACTTGTAGCTCCATGGTCTGAAGAAAGCGATAAGGCTGACATCGTATATAAATACTGGAGAGATGAGATCAAGAAACTGATAAACAACGGGTATATCAGTGAAGAATTCCTCGAAGAGGTGGGCTTCTAATAGGTAGAAACCGTTGGATGAGAAGGGAAAGGGAGAAGCGTTTAAAGGATAGTGACTTGCTCGAAACGGTCGAAGAAGTTTTCGATCTATCCACGGAGCAACATTTGTTTCACCTTTATAGAAAAAACGTTCTCGACAAGCTTTATGGCGTTGTCAGTAGCGGGAAAGAGTCCAGGATATACTGGGGGAAGACTCCTGATGGGAGGGATGTAGCAGTTAAGATATACTTAACTACGACTGCAGAGTTCAGAAAAGGGATCTCAAAATACATTATTGGTGACCCCCGATTCGAGAGAATACCAAAAAACGATTATAGGAAGCTCATTTACGAGTGGGCCAGAAAGGAATATAGAAACCTGAGTAGAATGCATATACAAGGTGTCAGTGTACCACAGCCTTATGCTTTCAAAGGGAATATTATCGTTATGGAATTTATAGGGGAGGACGGTAAACATGCACCTCTCGTCAAGGAGCTGGCACCTGAACTAGAAGCTAATCCTACTTTAGCTAGAGAGATCTATAATCAAACAATATGGAACTTGGAGAAAATAGTGTGTGACACAAGATTAATCCATGCCGATTTATCTGAGTTCAACATCATGTTTTGGAGAAACAAGGTTTACATTATAGATGTCAGCCAGTCAGTTTCATATGAACACCCTATGGCGTTAGAGTTTCTTGAGAGAGACTTGGATAATATTCTCGAGTTTTTTAGTAGAATACTTAATGAGGACCTGCAAGGAGATATTATTAGAAATAGGCTTTTTTCATGTGTTAGTTCCGGGAAAATGTGATAAACCTTAGCATAAACACCATAGTTGGGGTGAACGTGTTTGACCAGTAATTCGTGGATATCGAATAGGATTCATGTGAAAATACCACTCGATAGAATTCCAGTGGTAATTGGAAAAGACGGGGTAACCAAGAACGAGGTTATGAGTAAAACTGGTACCTTGATAACTGTTGATACAGAGAATTCTATGGTTATCGTGGAACCTGAAACACCTAGCGTGCCTCCAATAAATGTCGTGAAAGCCTCTGATATTGTTAAGGCCATTGGGCTGGGGTTCACTCCCGAGGAGGCATTAGCACTTCTCGACGATGATAACGTCCTTCTTGTTATTGATTTGAAGAATCTTGTAGGGGATAATCAAAGTACTCTGAAAAGAATCAAGGGTAGAATAATAGGTGAGAAAGGTAGAGCTAGAAGGACAATAGAGGAAATGACAGGCACAAAAATCATCGTAGGCAAGTATCATGTGGCTATAATAGGTAGTTATGAGAGAGCCATGGCTGCGAAGAGAGCTGTTGAAATGCTGGCCGAGGGAAGGCAACACGGCACGGTTTATAGGCGTATCGACACTTTAATGAGAAGCATAAAGAGGAGGGAAGCGGTTGGTCTTTGGAAAACTGGGAGAGAGCAATCTAAGGGTTCCTTTTAGTGTTTTACTATAAGCTCTCCCATAAGGTTCTCAAGGGTTCCTATTGTAGGAAGGTCTTCCAAAGTCTTTCCCCGTGTTTTTAGGATAACGGCTTTTTCGTCTCTGTTGAAGACGGGTTCAAATCCCTCTGGTAAATTACTAAGCTTCCACTCATCACCTTCTCTAAGGTAATGAATAGCATACAGTGAGGTACCTTCACAGCTTAAATCCAGTGTGATCTCATCGATTAATCCCTCGCTTCCCTCGGTTCTAGCAAGAACTAGTATAATAGTCGAGTCAATATGATCGAACATGAGGTCATCCAACACTACCTGTCTATCTATATGAAGAACATCAAGGATCATAGAGATTATCTCGTCCCAGAGTATAACGCCATAGTCCATAAGTTCCGAAACAGCTGTATCATAACCCACCGAATTCTCATTGGCATAGCTTTCTATTTCATCCAAATAATTTACAATTCCCTTGAACAGGTCAGTAACTATTTTTTCTACGCTTACTTCTTTCTTATTAGCCAGACCATTGAGAAGTGAAAGCGTTTCCTCGCTAACCGGAATTTTAATATATTCCATAATGATATCCCTCAACTGTTATATTTATATGGACTCCCAAATATAGAGACACATATCTTCCAAGGGTTTATACACTATAAAAATAAGTTTCCCGGCATTCTAAGTATAGTATTATTAGGCGTGATGAGGCAGCCTGCGACGATACGACCCGGAGGGGGGATGAATTGGAAGAGCCGACCGAACGCCAAAAATGTGAGAAAATAATACTTTATGGGTGCATGGAAATACTAAGGGAGTTTTTAGATGATTACAGGACATCTATTTATGCATATAATTCAATGATAAAGAAGTCAGGGTACTATTTAAAACCTGTACACAAGGTTTACTATAAAGATTCTCGGGGTACAAAAATAGTTTATGAGTACTATGGAACATATTGGTGGAAAAAACAGAAAAGAGGATATAAAACCTTTCTAAGGTATTACGGAAAGCAGAAACCAGAGAATTTACCTGAACCTCCAAAGAATCCGTTAGCAGGTGTTGTAATCAATTATACCAAGGGAACAATTATCCTTCCTAAACTAGTCTTCGATAGGCTCAAGGCCAGAGTATCTAAATGTAAGGCTCAATGTTTGGATTAGTGCTTGAAGCATATAAGATCAGGTTTCCCTATAACATCCACAGCAGAGCCTTTGTTAATACCTATTTCAAGGAACCCAAAACTATTGGAATACAGTACTATACTACCAGAAGGTACATCAGAGAATGTTGACCCTATAACTCCAGTGTATTTACCTCCCTCTATAGTCTCGAAGGAGATCTCGCCATATGATTCTAGTATTGAGGCAAATTCCTTAAAGGCAATGCTTAATGCTATGTTGCCAAATCTATCTATATAAATAGGTCTAAAACATATCAAACCGTTTTTCTCTACACTATGATACAAATTATATTTCACAATGTTATTTGGTTTGATAGTTGTAGGGGCAAACTCCTCAGGATTCACGTTCAAAGATAAGAGTGCTGCTGACGGTGCGAATATATCTCTTCCATGAAAGGTTTTCGATAAACTAAAAACAGGTTTACCTGTAATCTCTGAAACCTTGATCAACAGTTTTTCTGGATCTATTATTCTAATATAGTGAAATGAGCCTGCTTGAGAGCAAGACTCGACAACGGGGTAAATAATACCATTATCCGGTCCTATGAAGAACTGTTTACATGCGTCTATCAGAATGGGTTTTCTACTAGAACCTACACCGGGGTCGATGACAATAGTGAACACCGAGTTCTCTGGGAAATATTTAAATGATGTATAGAGAGCATAAGCACCGGAACCTATATCAAATTCTGGAATACCGTGAGTTAAATCTATAATTTCAGCTCCTGGATTGATGTTTTTAATTACTCCTTTCATTATCCCTACATATGGATCGTTGTACCCGAAATCTGTTTCCAAGATTATCGGTATCTGCAAGCATTAACACCAGGGTATCACAAGGTAATTACTGGTTTATATAGAATTTCATTACCGGTGCAACACGAGGTTTTCCCTCTATATTTTCATGTTTCTAAATATACAAATGGAAAGACTTAAATAACAACCCTGTCAAATAGGGTTACCCGGAACTATAACTATGGTGAATACACATGAGTCACACAACTCGAGATCCATACGAGGAAGCTAAAAAAGAATTAAAACAGGCAGTCGAAATACTCGGATTATCAGACGAGGTATACGAGATCCTCTCAGTACCCGAGCGAATTACTAGAGTAAGCATCCCTGTTAAAATGGATGATGGTTCTATCAAGGTCTTTACCGGGTGGAGAAGCCAGCATAACAGCGCACTAGGACCTTACAAGGGCGGTGTTAGATACCACCCTGATGTACATGAGCATGAAGTAATAGCTCTTTCAATGTGGATGACATGGAAGAACAGTTTAGCACAATTACCATATGGTGGAGGCAAAGGCGGTATTAAGGTAGATCCTCATAAATTGAGTCCAGGAGAATTAGAGAGGTTAAGTAGGAAATATTTTGAAATGATATCAAAAGTTGTAGGGATAGACGAAGACATACCAGCTCCCGACGTATATACGAACCCGCAGACGATGGCTTGGTACATGGATGAGTTCAGCAGACTGAAAGGGTTCCACGCATTTGGAGTAGTAACAGGTAAACCACTCATTCTTGGAGGACTCCAAACCAGAGTTATTAGTACAGGCCATGGTACAGCTGTAGTAGCTGCAGAAGCCGCAAAGAAAGTACTAGGAGGAATAGAGGGTAAGACAGTAGCTATACAAGGATTCGGAAACGCCGGTCAATTCGCAGCTAAATCTCTTTCTGAGATGGGAGCTATAATAGTCGCTGTAAGCGATAGCAAGGGTGGAATATTCAATTCGAAGGGACTCAATGTAGATAAATTAATTGATGTTAAACTAAAAACAGGCTCAGTTGTAAACTACTCAGACGTTGAAAAGAAGATTGGAACAAAAGACCCATTATACCTTGATGTTGACGTGCTGATTCCCGCGGCTCTAGAAAACCAGATAACAGTAGAGAATGCTGACCAAGTTAAAGCTAAGGTTATAGCTGAGGCAGCTAACGGCCCAACAACACCAGACGGCGAAGAAATACTAACGAAGAAGGGAATAGTAGTTGTGCCAGATATACTAGCAAACGCTGGAGGAGTAATTGTAAGCCATATTGAATGGGTCAACAATAGAATGGGAGGATGGCTAAAAGAAGAGGAAGTCAAGGCTAGACTGGAAGAAAAGATGACAAACAGCTTCAACGCGGTTTGGGACTTCTGGCAGAACAAACTTGATACATCCAAGTACAATATGAGGACAGCTGCCTATGCCTTAGCGGTCAAAAGAGTTTATGACGCTATGAAGCTAAGGGGAAGAATCTAACATCCCCAACTATTCTCTTCGTTTCATCCTTAGTTTTAGTCAAATTATTTTTTTATTATACCTTGATTACAAACCCATCGTCCTATAGAATACGGCAAACAATAAAATATCTGTCAAGCATCCATTCTAACAAAATAGAGCGCAGAACAGGAAAGACAATCTATCCAACTGCGCTGTATGAGTGACACTTAGATAAGTGCCAAACATGTAAAGGTGGTAGTAATTGAAGTATGTGGTTAAGTTCAAGGTAGAGATCCACGGTCGCGTGGATAGGCATGATATTATTGGGGCAATATTTGGCCAGACGGAGGGCCTATTAGGCCAGGAATTTGATTTGAGAGAACTCCAGGATAAGGGAAGGGTCGGTAGGATAAAGGTAGATATAAAACACCAGGGGTCGAAGACTGTTGGGGAAATTGAAATACCAAGCAATCTAAGCAGGCCAGAGACAGCTGTAATTGCAGCCATGGTAGAAACCATAGACAAGGTAGGACCTTATGATGCAAGAATGCAACTAGTGGAAATAAAAGATCTAAGACTTGAGAAGTTAGAGAAAATAGTTGAACGTGCAAAAAACATACTAAGCCAATGGAGAGAGTCAACCCCTGATACTAAGGAAATACTTAAGAAAATTATAGCTCCTGAAAAGGCTCCAGAAGTAATCTACTACGGAGATGACCGTCTTCCTGCTGGCCCGGATGTCGATAGAAGCGATACTATTATAATAGTTGAAGGCAGAGCTGATGTCATTAACCTTATGAATTACGGTATAAAGAATACTATAGCACTTGAAGGAGCTAAGGAAAAAATACCAGAGACCATAAAGGAGCTTGCTAAAAAGAAGACCACTATAGCATTCGTGGACGGTGATAGAGGGGGGGAACTAATTCTTAAAACATTGTTAAGTGAGGTTGACATAGACTATGTAGCTCGGGCTCCTCCTGGTAAAGAGGTTGAAGATTTAACGGGTAAAGAGATTTCACGTTCTTTGAAGGATATTATTCCAGCGGATCAAATGAGGAAGAGGCTAGGAATAGAGAAAGAGGAGGCAATGGTTGAAGAGAAGATAGAGGAAAAGCCTGTTGAAGAAGTTACCGAAGAAATCGGAAAAGTGAAAGAAAAGAAACGTGGAGAAGAATCTAGTCTACCGGTTGAGAAGGAGAAGTCTGGGATTGAGACAATAGCCATACCCAAGGATGTTCTCGATAAAATTGATGATCTAAGGGGAACGCTAGAGGCAATACTATATAATGCGGAATGGAACGAAGTAAAGAGGGTTCCGGTAAGGGACTTGGTGTCTGAACTAGAGAAAACCGAAGAGGGGATATTTGCTATAATTATGGATGGTATCGTAACCCAGCGGTTGCTTGAACTAGCAGATTCTAAAAAGGTAAAAATCGTCGTCGGCGTGAGAACAGGTAAAATAACAGTGAGACCTCCTGGGATACAGTTTTTCACGTTTCAGGATCTCACATGAAATCGAACAAAGACCTTTGGCCTTTCCCTCTCATTTTCAGCCTATTCTCACTTACTCCTAATACTTGGAGAACTCTAAGGGTAGCAGGAATTACTTGCTTATCTACATAGTATTCTACGTCAACCTCATCTTTGGATGACAATATAAACGGCTTAGCTCTATCCGCTAGTTTTCCATGGCCTTTAATGATAACATATCCTATTTTCATTCCAGGGGCTATTCTGTATCCTTGCTGTTCAAGCAAAAGTGCAGCCCTAATATGTGCACTGTCAACCTTATACTCACTTGGCCTTCTGGTTAAAGTCTTCCATATCACAAGTTTTTCCATGGGTATGCGGTTACTTCTAAGATCATCTATGATATTTAATACATATTCAATGGCCCTCTCTACATCACCTTCTCTGAGCACGGTTCTAAGAACTTCTAATTGTACTTCCTTAGCAAGCTCGCACCAGTCTCCTCTTACAGCTTCTAATCCTGTTACATCTAGTAGCCCGTCAACTGTAAGTCCTGCGTACCTCTTCTTTGCTCCAGTGAAGAGTATTCTCCTATAGATTTTGTCTATTTTTATCTCAAAACCCATCTCTTTTTCCACAAACTCGATAAGTTTTTCTATTTTCTCTCTATCATAGTCAACGAAGAGACTGTCAGTATCTCCATAATAGACTCCTAGGCCTAGACTTCTAGCAAATTTAATGGCAGATAATATGAGTTCTCTCCCCCATGCTGTAACGGCTTCCGCGCATTCCTTACAGTACCATCTAGCTCCACTCCAACCCATATACCCGTACATTGCATTACTTAGGACTTTTATCGCTCTCTGTCTTTGATCAAGTAATACATACTCGGGAGAAGAAGGGTCAAGCTTTTTGAGTCTAGTTTTAATATCTCGCCTCCATTTAAGGAATCTTTTCAATACAACCTTGAAGAACCCGTCAGGCTCTTTTCTGAACTTATGGCCTACGGAAGGTGCAATATACACTTCTTCGAGAGAAGGGTCTTCTCCTTCTCTTATAAGTGTGTCCGGGCCGACGTTGTATTTTACCATTATACTGGGATACATACTTGCGAAGTCCAGAACTGCAACATTCTCTTTAATACCTGGCTCAGGTTTTAAAACGAGTGCTCCGACATATGAAGCCGGTGGGCGTTCAATTCTTTCTGGGACAAGCTCATTTCTCTTATAAGCCTCTCTTATAAGCCTCCACTCTAACCTGAACCCCGTGCTTGCCGCCATTACATGGTCTAATGGTATTCCCGTAGTCGAACTTAGCTGCGCCCCGAATGGGAGGAATTTCTCGGATAAACCATACATGGATTCTACATCATCTAAAGCGTATTGGATTAACTTCCGCCTCTTGTTAAGATCGTCCCAGTACTCAGGGATCCTATACCATGGAATGAGAACTCTTTTACTTCTCTTCTTCACGCCGAGAAACTCTGCTACCTCCTCGAGAGTCTTTAGGGTTAATCCAGGGATTTCCTCCGCAAAATTATATAAGTCAACATTTAATCGACCTGCAATAGAAACGTGGCCATAAACGCTAGTCTCAGGCTGGGACCCTATTCTCCTCCCCACATCCAATTTTAATCCTAGCTGGGAGGCTCTTTCCTTTAGAAAAGGCCAATCGAACTTGTCTTGATTATAACCTACAATTATATCCGGGTCAAATGATAATATTTCCCTAGTAAACTTGGATATAAGATCATGCTCTCCCCCGGGATCCTCGAGAAAATGAGTGGTCGTCTCTCCTCCCTTGCTCATGCTGATTATAATCACTTTGTCTCTTACTGGATCTGGGGAACCCTCTTTGCTATAAACCTCTATATCAAATGCCATGACGCGGAGATCTTTCAATGGATCTCTAGAAATAGCTTCTCCAACTTCCTGTATATCACCAACTATCTCGTACACATGGTCAACTCTATAACCCTTTTTACTGACTTCTCTAGCCTTAGTTTCATACCATCTTAGAGGGTACAAGTTGAAATCTATTAGAAGCCTCATAGTATAGCGGACATCGGCTTCCAACACTCTTTCAACGAATCCGAGTTTCATTGCTGCCTCTTTGTATGTCCTAATATAGTCGGGTAGCAGTGTTGTTACCTTTAATGCCCTGATGGGTTTGCCAAAGAAGTATTTATCTGTGATTTCCACGTCAATAATAGGACTTTTAGGTTTAGATAGTAGCTTAATTTGCTTTATCTCATCCTTCCCAATTTTCTCAGCGTCCCCTGGAATGACATAGAAATATGGCTTGAATCCTCTATAGAGGAGCAGGATCCGTTTGTTGTCAGGAGTCCTACCCCAAAGGAGTATCTTGGGTTCTAAACCATCTACTTCATAGGATGCGTCAAGTAACTGGAATTCTATTTGCTCCAAAAAGACCCCCTAAGAATAATGTAATGTCTCTGGGGGTAAAATCGGTTAACAGCGGGTTATCGGGTTATTTTAACGGAGGATAGCTCTTTTAGAAGGCTTACAGCCTCTTTGTCAGAGAACAATCTTTCCCTTATAGGCGTTAGCAGTTCTATGAGAGCCTCGGCCGTTGCTTTCTTAAGATCGGCGGGATGAAGTTTTCCATGAATGTAATCTTCCAAGAGGGTGTTATACTCATGATATACTACAGTTCCACCGTATTTTTGGGGTCTTTCAACTACCAGCTCGAAGCCTCCTCTATTGAAAAGTATGTACTTATTTATTTCAAGAACGGGATTAAACTCCTCTCGTTTTGGTGGGCAGTATGCTCTCTCCAGTTTCTTCCTTATATCATCTGGTTTGTCATGGATGAAAACACTTGACTCGGGCTTGCTTTTACTCATCTTAAACTCAACAGCATGATCTTCACCAGAGATTTTTGAGGGATCCATTCTACCTAAACCTTGAAGACCAGTCAGCAATGGGGTATGAATGGATACGGGTTTCTTATAACCTAGCTTCGATGCAGTGTCTCTCGCAAGCATGTGAGCTTTTCTCTGATCCATCCCTCCTAAAGCTATATCGAGGTTCATGTAGAAGATATCGGAAACCTGCATTGATGGATAGATAAGCTTAGATGAATCTATTTCCGCATCCTCGGCTTTTCTTCCCATGATTGTTAATGCCCTCCTTATTCTGGCTAAACTATTGGATTTGGCAACTCTAATAACTGTGGCCCAATAGTCCTTATCTCCAGCAAGATCCTCGGCATCGATAAACTCTATTTTACTTACATCAACCCCGACTGCCCAGAGCACCTTGCGAATCAATCTGGCTGCTTTTCTGATTTTTTCAATGTCTCCTCCCAGCTTATCATTGATCAAGGCGTGCCATGTGGCTTCCAGAAGGTTCCATTTAACGCCAGCCCTGATCATGTCATCCACTTTATAACTCCATATGAGCCACCCAATGTGGAAGAAACCACTAGGCTCTATTCCAATATAGCCTTTCAGTTCTCTACCAGTTTCTAGGGCTTGCTTTAGTTCGCTAGGAACTATTACTTCCACAGTATTCCGCGTAATCAATCGATATCTCTCTTCCACGTCCATATCAATCGTCCTCCCCGGGCATTCTTTCTTTTAGGAACATATTGAAAAATGTGTTCCTTCGCATATTACCAGTCAATCCTGCTTTCTCCATTATACTTAGCTCCCAATGCCTTAGACTTGGACATATATAACAACCGACTCTATAGAAACCTTTCTCATACAATGGGTTTAACGGGATGCCTTTGCTCTTGATATATAGCTCGATTTGTGCACCACTGAAAAGCTTAAGAGGAGATAAAACTATGTGATTATTTTCTATTCTAACTGGAGGACGTTTGACCCTAATCTTTGACTCAGCGTCTCTATCCCCGATAATTACGATGTAATCCCTGTACTCTTTTGCTATCCTATCCATTCCTCTTTTAAGAGCCTCAAGTTTTAAGCCGGTACACCATCTGTCGCCCAATCTGGGCAAACCTCTGTGTTTAATTGCTTCCCCTAGCCTGGCTTTTTCTACATGTAGATTGATACCTAATTGACTGGTAACCCTCTCTATATAATCCAAGGTCTCCGGGAACTCTACACCAGTATCTGAGAACAATGCTACTACTCTGTTTCTTCCAAATACCTCTATTGCGGTTAAAAGCACAGCAGTACTATCTTTCCCTCCACTCCATGGTATAACTATCTGTTCTATTTGTTCACCCACGTTCCTTTTTAGGAATTGTCTAATATAGAATTCCATAGCGTGAATAACTGTTTGATTGGATGTTAAGAGATCCCTGTTTTCTTTACATGAAACTTCCAGGTCAGCCTTTTCAAGTATTCTCGTGTCTCTCATTCCAAATCTCGCGACTGCAATAAGTTTACCACACTTGTAAAACTCGTGGACACCTTCTCCATATTTATAAACAATTA